>CACZRN010000099.1 GCA_902783625.1 uncultured Prevotellaceae bacterium | reverse complement strand
TTGCTAGCATTTGGAGCCCCTTGATAAGGGGCGGACGTAAGGCAGGGATTTTCTTTCACTCGAAATTTTGCTAGCAATTTTTTTTCATAAGCATACAAAAAACGGACGATGATTATGTGTTTATCGCAAATTCTTTGTACTTTTGCCCTTGAAAGCATCAAGAGCAGTCGCCTTCGGGCCGACTCGCCAACCGAGCAAAACGAAGCCACGGTGGTCAGTAAGATGCGGAAGAAACATTTCAAACTTCAAAACAAAACGTTATGCAACAAAACATTTATTATCAAGAGTTCGCATTGCGGTTTGCCCAAAAGCAAACCGACGAGTTAGTCGCAATCTATAATTCTCAAGTCAAAAACCCAGGGTGGGTAGGCATGCGTGCCTGCCACAACCTAGCCTTGATTGACGAGCTACGGCGTCGAGGCAATAAGCTGACGCCATCTATTTGCCTTTAGTATTGTTGCAAGCCATTTGGACACCGCCGGCAGGCAGTGCCTACGGGCGAATTATGCCCTTGCTCTGAACGGGGCGGATGCCAGTGCGCGGTTCTCTGCGGCTTCCATCTGCTCGCGCTCACCGGGGCCCTTGTCGTTGATGCCGCAGAGATGCAGCACACCGTGGATAATCACCCGATAGAGCTCCTCTTCGTAGTCTTTGCCAAGCATAGCGGCATTCGAGCGCACCGTGTCGAGTGAGATGACTAAATCGCCGTTAAGGATATCACCCTCGTCGTAGTCGAAAGTAATGATATCGGTGTAATAATCATGGCCGAGATACTGACGGTTCACCTCCAATATCTTCTCATCGTTGACGAACATGTAGCCCACGTCGCCTACTCGCTTGCCATAGCTTGCCGCCACACTGCGTATCCAAGCCGTAGTGGCACGTCGCTTTATCTTCGGCATGCCGATGCCGTCGCTGTTGTATGTAATCATAGCTTACCGCTTTTTGCCAAGAACCTGCTCACATCGACACCATTCTGCTCGAGCTCGCGCACCATTGTCGAGCTCACTCCCGACAGCCCAGGCTCGGCAATGAACAACACCGTTTCCACTCCTGCTATCTCTCTGTTGATGTCGGCCTGCGAACGTTCGCTTTCAAAATCAGCCACCGATCGCGTGCCCTTAACAATCACATCGGCACCGCACTGCCTGACGGCATCGACGGTAAGTCCTTCGTACACCATCACCTCCACACGTGGCTCGTCGGCATACACACTCTCGATGTCGCTCTTGCGCTGATCAGTCGATCGCGAATAGCGCTTGTTGCTATTGTTGCCAACACCGATTATCACCCGGTCGAATATGTCGAGTGCGCGCCTCACCACCGATGCATGACCGATGGTGAAAGGGTCGAAACTACCTGCAAAAAATGCTGTTTTCATCCGAATAAATCTCCTTGCATTATACTTCCGTTATATGGATTACGCCCCAGATGATCGTATGCCAACTGTGTGGCCACTCGTCCGCGTGGCGTACGCTTGATAAATCCCTCCATTATGAGGAACGGCTCGTAGACCTCCTCAACGGTACCGGTGTCCTCACCGATGGCAGTGGCGATTGTCGAGAGACCTACCGGACCGCCACGGAACTTATCGATTATTGTAACCAGAATCTTGTTGTCGATCTCGTCGAGGCCATATTGGTCGATGTTCAGCGCACCGAGAGCGACGCGTGTGATGTCGGGAGTGATGCGTCCGCTACCCTTTACCTGTGCAAAGTCGCGCACTCGACGGAGCAGGGCGTTTGCTATACGCGGCGTGCCACGCGACCGACGAGCAATCTCGGCAGCGGCATCATCGTCAATGGGCACACGCAGTATCGACGCCGAGCGAAGGAGTATGCGCTCAAGTACGTCGGGCTCGTAGTATTCCAAGTGCATGTTTATGCCGAAACGTGCGCGCAGAGGTGCCGTGAGCAGACCGCTGCGAGTGGTGGCACCCACGAGGGTGAACGGGTTTAGATCGATCTGTATCGAACGTGCCGAAGGACCTTTGTCGATCATAATATCGATGCGATAGTCCTCCATTGCGCTATACAGATACTCCTCCACCACTGGCGACAGACGATGAATCTCGTCGATGAACAGCACATCGTTCTTCTCGAGCGATGTCAGCAAGCCCGCCAAGTCGCCTGGTTTGTCGAGTACAGGTCCGCTTGTAATCTTGAATCCCACGCCCAGCTCGTTGGCGATGATATTGCTCAGTGTTGTCTTTCCCAGTCCCGGCGGACCGTGCAGCAATGTATGGTCGAGTGGCTCTCCGCGATATTTCGCAGCCTCGACAAACACCTCAAGGTTCTCCACCACCTTCTTCTGTCCGGCGAAGTCCTCGAAGCGCAAAGGGCGGAGCGCATTCTCAAACTCACGCTCAGAGTTTGATAGCCTCTCGTTTCTTATGTCAAAATCTTCTGGCATTGAATTGTATGTTTTTTCTTTCCCTTGCAAAGTTAGTGCAAACCGAAGACAATTCAAAAAGAAATAGTATTTTTATTTTTGAATTGTTGAGGTGCAGCCTAACTTCAACGCCAGTTAAAGTTAGGTATAAAAATGAAGAATGAAGAATGAAGAGATTTGTCGAGCCTTTGGTGAGACCCTCTGACCAGAGGGAGGAAATGAAGAATTTTGCAAATGTAACTTTGAAGTTCTGACCTACGTGGCCTCGCGGGGAACCAACGATCGCTGTTTCGCAGCGAAGCGGAGAAGAGAAAGCAATATCAGAGAACTTCAGCTGAATTAAGAAAAATCAGCGACAGCCAATTGCCGAAGGGCAGCCTAACTTATTAAACCATGTCGGAAAAATGGTTGCAAGGAGAGTGCAAGAAAGATGCTACAATGGTGATGAGGGAAAGAAGCGGGGCTATTTGCCGTTCACATTAATCCTTATACCTACCTTGACTGACGGTGCAAGCGGATGGTCTTTATAATAATGTTTCAGTTCGGTATTGTCCTTGAAATAATATCCTAAGCTCGGTTCGAGATATGCGCTCACTCCCTCAGTGAACCGATACTCTGCGCCCACGGCGGCGTTCACCGACAGTTGCAGAGGTTTTTCGCATATGTCGCTATGGCTTTTGATGTTTTTTTCACCATCCACCTCGGTGGTGATATTGCCTGTTCCTTTCACGCATTTCTCTACTGCTGCCCCGCCCGAGGCATACACGTTCAGCGCCTTTCCGCACACGATGTTGTACTTTGCCGCGACGGGAATGCCCACATAATGGAGCCGTTGCTTAATGAAACGCACCACGTTTTCCTCCTCTTCCGATATGTCGGAGTAGAGATAAGTGTACGACAGTCCGCTCTCCACGGTCCATCTGCGGTTTAGCTGATAGCCGACATTCAGTCCCACACGCACGGGCAGATGGTGGCTGGCTGTGCTATTCACGACATTTGTCATGCTTAAATAACCGAATTCATTGTCTTCTGAAAAAATGTTATGACCTGTGCCTCCTTGGAAATTCCCTGCGTATGTATAGGTTCTGTAGCTCTCGTAGTTGTCTTTCCCGTTGTCAACAATGCCACCGGCAAAGTCGAGTCCCAAGGTCAGCCTGCTCTCCTTTCTTGCCTTTGGCCGTTTGTCGGCGAGCATTGGCGACTGATGTTCGTGCCGCTGAGTGGCGCGAGGCGTCGGTTTGTCAGTAGATGCGTCGCCGGTGACGGGCTCGGCAATATCTGGCGACGATGTCTCTTCAATCGTGCTTTCGGTTTCTGGTGCTTCGTCTGAAACAGTATCTGGCGTTACAGAGAATGTGCTGGTTATCATCTGGGCTACTACTTTCTGCGGCTCTGCAGCGTCATAAGGCTCATCTGCAGGCTGCTCGCTACACGCTACGCTGTTGTCTGCTGTGATGACATCCACAGGCGCTGTCGCCACTTCCCTGTTCGGCATCATCAGTCCTCCCACCACGACGGCGGCTGCTGTCATGGCGGCTGCAATCGCCATGGCTATTCTCCTGCGCAGTGCCCTGCCTCGGTCTATCTCCCCGGCAATGCTCTCCCAAAGCCCCTCGGGAGGCTCCATCGTGTGCCCCTCGAGCCTCTTTCCGAGTCTTTCAGCCCATTCCTCTTTCATATCTTTTTCTTTCTTAATTCTTTGATTTTTCTTGCCAGCAACGCCTTTGCATGATGCAACTGCGACGCCGACGTCGCCTCTTTTATGCCGAGCATCTGTGCTATCTCGCGATGACTGTAGTCTTCGAAGGCATAGAGATTCAGCACAGTGCGATAGCCATCGGGTAATTGCCTGATAAGCAGATGCAATTCGTCGGGTGAGACAATCTCCACATCGGGCTCGTCGTCGGCTATCTCCTTGCCCTGCATGCCCCCGCTCACCATCATATTCAACCTGTTGCGCTCGCGAAGGAAGTTGAGCGCGCGGTTCACCACTATGCGTGTCGCCCAGGCCCGCATCGACCCTTCGCCGGCATAATGATATTTATCCATCTGAGTGAATATCTTCAGGAAACCGTCGTGGAGCACGTCGCTCACATCGTCGGCGTCCGACAGATAGCGATGGCACACAGACGACAGATGCCCTATATATTTTCTATAGAGCACACCCATGGCAGCTTTGTCGCCTGCGCGTATCTTCATGGCGAGCTCCCGCTCGTCAACAGTACCCAAGGAGGGTTGTTTTGCCATCTGCAGTGACCGTTTTATTCCTTCTTTTAATATATAAACACAAAAATAAGAAAATCTTGTATCTGCGAACAAAAAATCTGAAAAATAATGGCGATGATATAGCAGTTTACCTATATAGCACTGAAAGTGCGACAGAGGGCAGGCAGGTGGTGAGCGAAGCGTAACCCCTGTAACTATTGCACAAAGCAACAAGTGCCGAAGGTACGACAGACTCTGTCACCCCTTCGGGGTTTGCACAATAATGGCTCACGACATATCAGGGGTTGCGTGCTTCGCACTACACACCCTGCCTATGTTCTCCACACCCCTTCGGGGTTTATATGATAATAGGCGATGATAATAATAGGACGACTCCCATATTATTCCCAAAATAATCTTTATCATGCGTACATGACTCGGTACATGGTGCATGTACTCGCAGTATAACGTTCGTGTACTGTCAGTACAAACACCATGTACTCCCAGTACAAAGCACATGTACTGCAGAAAACAATCATATACGAAAAATTAAACTAAACGTATAATCATTATAAACAAAAAGTTTTTTTTGCAAAGAATCAGTTTTTCTCGGCAACAAAACAAAACTACCGGCTCCTAAGGGGGAGTCGGTAGTCGTTTATTCTGACGCAAGCGGCGTCGGCACTACAGTGCCACTTTCTTGCCGTTGTGGATATATATTCCTCGCTGCAAGGGCTTTCCGCTCAGGCGTCGGCCATCGATTGTGTACCAATCATCCCTACCTGTCTGCGGACGGATGATGGTCTGCACATCGGTAGGATCGTCCTCAATGAACGAGATGAAGAACTTCGCGGTGGGATTGTCTACTTCGTTATGTGTGAGATATGCTCGATAAGGCTGTATGCGCTCACCTAAGTAATAGAAGAACCCGAGTGTGCCATTGCTGTTACGTCCAAGTGTGAGTATACTTCCACGGTCGGAGTCACCCTGATACACTCTCATTCCGTCGCGTCCGACACCGTTGAGTCTGTTCTCATACATCTTCCACGGTTCAAGCGACTCGCTATATGGAACTAGGCGATAAAGGCCTTCAGCGTCAGCAAAGATAACTATCGGTGAACGATTTGGCACCTGCTGCGGCATTTGGCGCAAATAGGATATGTTTTCCTTCTCGTTGGTTGAAGTGACGATATATGGTTTCAGTGCTACTGGAAGTTCTGTGTCGAAACCTATGTAGAGCGTCGCTGCCTTAGCATTGCCCACGTACAGAGGATAGTAGCAATGCAGCTTGCCTGCTTCGACATATTCTTCCCACGAGAAGTCATCGTAATAGGCTTGCATGAGCACACTGCCGTAGGTGGCATCACTGACATATACATCAATCAAATCGCCGGCGGAGACTATGCCGTCTGGCCATAGGTCGGGAACGGTCTCATAGTCATCAGTCTCGAAATAGAGTCGCTCGAGTCCTTCAATCTTGTAGATGGCATCAGGATAAATGGCGGATATAGTTCCCGCAATCACGGTCTCTTCGCCGACACGTCCGTTAGGATAAGACACTAGACCCTCGTTGGAATCGAAGAGAATACCGCCGCGCGAACAGAAATTCTCGTTGAACGGATCGACAAAGATATTCTCGACTGCCGAGCCATAGAAAGGATGCCCATCTATATATTTCACCTTTGCCGGTATGGTAACAGTCTTCAAACTCGTGCAACCATAAAATGCGCTCTGATTGTCGCCACCTGTGCTTTCGATACTCTCGAGTGCATAAGGCAATCCTATCTCTTCAAGATCGCAGAGCCCGCTGAGTTGAGTCGTGAGTTCATCAACGGCTTTGAAGAACCTGAACTCTGGGAAACGGACTATCTTACGAGCCGTCTCTGTCTGGAAAGCAGTGAGAGTCTCTTCTGTGGTGACATTCTTCAGTTCTTCGAGCGATAGATGTCCGTCACCGTTGTCATCGAATGCTGCAAGACAAGCATCGCGGGCATTATCATCGACGAATGTTATTCCAGGATTGACACTTCCTCTGCGTGTGCGGACAGGGATGAGATGGTGATACTTACCCAGTCTTCCATTTAAGAAATTCAATCCATATATCATTCTATATGTCTTAAATGTCGGATTATCAATAATATCGATAGGATGGAAGCTTGCACTCACGGGGACGATTATGCCCATATCGCTATCGGCTTCAAGATAAGATTTGTTTTCATCTGTAGATGTCCAAGTGATTGAACCTGGCTCGAAAAGCAATTGTTTGCCAAAGCCCATCAGAAAATTATCTGAGCCATATTCAGCATCATAGGTATATTCTACGTCGGTGCGGAACGGCACCATAAGCAACTTGGCCATATCGCTATTGGCGAAAATATTGAGCGTGGGCAGATAGCCCTTGAATACTTTCCAGTTTTTGCGGTTACCTAATGCTGAGCATATCTCATCGAGAGTATATCCGGTATTCATCTCCTCATAACCCTTCAGCCAGTAGCTGTTCTCTATGTAGCTCTTTCCTGATGCAGTGATGCCGGCAGGGTCGAGATTTTCATCGGAATAAAGCATAGGCACTACAGAGAGACAATTCCTTACCTTACCACGATTATCGTCGGAAATGCTCACGAACGGTGTCATATCCTTGAACGTATACAAAGAGAATGCGGCGCTTATGCAATCCTCTATAAGTGCACTAGCATTGGTGTTTCCTACCAGTGATGCGAACCCTCCGCAATAGTCCATGTAGAAATCGGCATCAGTAGGATGCTGAGAGCCAATAGAACCCTGTGCTATGCAATTGGTAATGGTGCCGTTCATCTTACCCGCGAAAAGACCGGCGTTTCTCGGCGAGTCGGAGTCGACAATACCGAGATTGGTAATGACACCATACTCAGCTACATCGCCGAACAAGCCACACCCTTGCCTTACTATATGGGCACCCTTTATGAAATGTCCGTCACCGTTGTATTGTCCCTTCCACAAGATGTTATCGCCCCATGGTCCCGCGGGATTGCTATCGAACCATCTGTTTGTAGAGCTATCGTAGTTCAAAATTCCCGTATCGCTAATCAGGTCATTGTTAAGTATGATGTCGCAAAGTTGTTGGAAGTATTCGCCTTCCTTATTGTTTTTCACGGCACATGCCAACTGTGCTCCCGTCTTGATGATATAGGGATCTTCTTTTATTCCTGAGCCGGCGGCATATGATTCGCCGATGGTGCCGTCCCATACTTGGTCGGGATTGGTGATGAAATAAATCTCTTTGCTTCCGTTAAGCGGTAACGGGCGGTTCCACACTTCAGAGGGACGGTCGGCTTTAATAGTAATAGTTTCCTTGAACGAGCCGTTTGCCATGGCATATGCGGTGTCGTTACTGATACGGATGCAATCAACGTTATCATAAGAACACTTGCTGTTTACTGTTATCGTACGCTCTGCTTCATCCCATGCACCATTCTTGGCAGGACTTATCACCTTAGTAACAAGATCGTAAGCCGTATCGCCCTTGGGAATGTTCACAGGAACAGAGCAGAGCCACGAGCCTGTCATGTAGACAGTGTTGTCACGATACATATTATCATAGCTAAACATCTGGATAGAGAACTCCTTTTCCAGATATGTCGATGTATTATACTTGTAAAACTCATAATACTCTGTCCACTCGCTATTGCACCTGACGGCAGGATAGTAACCTTTGCCAAAACTGAACCAACTCTCCGACGAGTCGTCAGTGGGCAACATATTCATGTAGCGGGTATCGCCCAATGTCATCACATCTGTTGTCAGACCACGTACACTTGCATGAGTGGTTTCGGTTCCGCAGATTGGACCATCATACATCGTCTTGTCGTAATAACAGCCACCCACATTCTCACTCGATTTCTTACATTCGCCGACAATCGCCGCCGCATTTTCATTAGCATTAATTGTTCCAGTAAACAGACAGTTCTCTATCCGTAAGTCGTTGTCCCACTCCGAATATCCGCAAATGCCGCCGACATTATTCATCGAGAGTCCAATATTTATCCTTCCGCCGTAGGCACAATTCTCTATCTTTGCCTCTAGTGTCGACCTACCAGAGCCTTGTCGCATATATCCCGCTATGCCACCTACGAAGCCAGCTTTCTCCACGTCAAATGATATGGTGCTCGAGCACCCGCGTATCTGTGTGCCGTAACACATCTTTCCAGCAATACCACCCAGACTAATACCTTGAGCCTGAATCATGCTTATAGTGCCCATGCTGCTACATGCCCTAACAGTCATCTTATCATCAAGATATCCAACTATACCTCCAACAGATCCAATGTCTGTCGATATCGATTTTGCAACGATATTTACGTCGGCAGCACAGTCAACGACAGTTCCGTAACCCGTACCCACGACACCACCTATCACCGAGCAGTTTTCGGCAGATATACTGACGCGAGATGTTGTATGCCCGACACCATTATAGTCAGTATTAATACCCACAACGCCACCGATACAAATAGTGCCTCCGTTGCCCTCAACCGATATACTGCCTTCCACACTACAGCCATCAACGCCATTACTCATTCTCATAAAATCGGGAACACCGATAAACTCTGAATAGTACATATCACTACCATCTGTCATACCGCAAAGGCCACCGATAATCGCACCACTGCCATTAAACTGACCATAATCTATCGAGAAACCTTTTTGTTCAACACCTAACACGAGTCCTTTCATGCTACCGAACAATCCATAATATAGCACATCGTCACTACCTGTCGATTTGATATACATTCCCGATATTGAGTGTTTCAGTTCCGGGTTCCACCCGTTGTCCTTCATGCTTTTTGTGTCGAAACCAAGCAAAGCACCTTGAAAATGATAATTCTTGTACTCATTAGCATTAGGACGATAACCAATAGGTATCCACTGCACGCGCTCACCATCAACATTCTTGTCAAGGTTGATGTCGGCAGTGAGAACAAAGAAATGCCCCTCGTGCGATTTTCCCTGCTCGTTTACCTCATACGACAACTGCGCCAGATGCTCCGGCCTGCTAATCTCGTACGGTTCTATGAATGTTCCACTGCCTTCGTAGGCCATACGATAGTCATACCACGTCGGGCCACTGAATCCTCCAGGAGCAGCAATGGCATTCCCTGATGTCAGAAGGAACAGTAGGTAAACAAAACTCTTAAAAACTACGTCTTTCATATTTTGCTTTTTTAATATCTGAACTTAAACACCTCATCACCGGCACTTAACACGTATACATCGTGTCGTTGCAGAGGTATGAATTGGGTTGACGATGTGGCCTGTTTATCGCATACAGGAATACCTTCTGTATTGAATATGCGGATAGTCTCACCAACATTCAATCCGTTGAGACTCACACCGTTATCAAGCACAGTAATCTTTACATGATGATTGTTTTTAAAGTCATCGAGTGTCGGACGGACAATCTTTGTCGGGTCACCCTCCGGGAAGAGGCTCACATAGACAGGGTTCTCTTCACCATGAAGGTTGTCGATATGCGAAAGTGTCAAATCGCCGTTCTCGTAATTGGTATCAAACACATGAGTATTCACATAAGCCTTCATTGGCTCAATGATGCCACTTACGGTCACTGTGGCATATGCCTTGCGCACATTGCCCATCTTCACAAAGTCACTGCCTTTGACAACCACCTCGGCATCATCAGATAGTGGCACACCGATGCTTGGATGAGCATAGACTCCCACTTTCACACCCATATCGTCGAGCATCATGCCATGGTCGATAAGTTCCACCACGAAGGTGTTCTCACCATCCACAATACTACGGTTCACCACATTGCACTCCACATCTGCAATCAGGACACGTGCACGAGCCATGTAGAGTTTTCCTCTCCGGTTGTCTAATGCCTTGAAGCGTGGGTGGACTTTTGTCTTGAAGACGTTGTTGTATTCAACAAAGACGGTGCTTGTAATGTAACCGTCGAAATGTTCGTCAATGGGATAAAGCACTACGAAGTTGCTTTCCTTCAATGGTGCCACATAAGCATTCTCGATGTCAAATCTTTGACCATTGATAGTAACTGATACTGCCTGAATGGCCGATGTGCCAGTGTTGCGTATTCTCACGTTGACAGGCAAGGTGTCGCTACCCTTGAGTGCCACCTTTGCATACGACACCTCTGCTTCGAAATTGTTGCTGAAGTCTTTGCCGTTTGTCATTATCACACCTGATGCGGCATCGATATCAGCCAAAGTATAGACAACACTAATATGGCTATCATCGAGGAATCCATCGAAGTCGGTCAATACCAGACTATCTACCTCGCACCCGAGTGTGATGGGGTCAGTGAGTTGCAGCGTGTTGTCGAGATGGATGCGTGAAGCATTCAGGAGCGTGCGGATATCAGAGAAACTATGTTTGCTACCATCTTCTCCACGATACACACTGCTCTGTTCTGTCCAAAGCAGGGCAAAGTCGCTGAGGTTAACCGCATTGCGGTCGCACACGATTTTCATCTTCCCAGGCATCCTTGATTTCACCCCGAGATCGCTTCCCTGGCGACCATCGCCTTGTCCGTTCATATCGAGTGTCTTAACATAGATTTCCCTGATGGAGTCGTTCTTCTCATAGAGCATAGCGATGACAGCATTATGTCCCACACGGTGCATCATGAAATAATTGGCTTTGATATTGTCATTCACATAGCTCACCTGTGGCGATGCGATAGGCTTCGAGGCATAGCGGGTGACAGAGTGCTCCATGTCGGACGCAATCAGATTAGCAGCTACGAGCACTGTATCGTTGCGCATGAGCAGGTCGTAGTGGGTGATGGCATGATCGCGGTCGATATCGAAATATAGCGGTGTAGGTGAACTCCATTTCCCTTCGCTGAAGGTGCGGAGCATTAGCTGACCTTCGAATGCCACATTAGAGATAGAGTCCATCGGTACGGTTTCATCAGCTGGGATAAAGCGACCATGCTGATATATACAGGCGGCTTTACCATCCTCTTGAATAGTGACAACAGGCTTCAGGTCGGCCAGTCCGTCGTCGGTGGTCATATCGGTAAGCTGCCAAGCACCATTGCCCTCGCGGAATGCAGCTTTGATGACTGAATGCTTTTGCAATTCATTACTACTCAAGAGCAGATGTTCATCGTCGATATCTTCGTCGCTTACCTTCTTTGCGAATTGCTCAAACACCACCACTTCATGGTCGCCGCGCTTTGAGCGCATGTGGTTAGATGCCGTGAACCCTTCGGTAGAGAGTGTCTTCGTAGTGTTGTCGGTCGTATTGAGCAATGCCACGCGGTCGTCGTTATAATCCGAAGCCGAGCGCAGATCATTGTAAATTACATTCTCGCCGTCGAGATAGTGAGGATTGGCATCAGAAGCCACGTCGGCGACAAGCACCGTACCTATCTCATCATTGCTTTCGGGAGCCTTCAGCGGTGCATAAGCCTCCGACATCGCCTTGGTATTGCTCTTTTCTATCCAATATGGGAATTCAGGATGGAATGGGTTATGATTATTGTCAGGCTTCAAACATTGGAATCCGGCGTGTATTTGTCCACTACCCGACCAACGGAATACGGGTGTCTTCAACTGTGCGTATGCCTGACCCACGACGAGCAAAATTGAACGGAATCCTATACCGGGCACATAGCTTGCAAAGGGTCCCTCAACACCAAACTGAACTCCAACCTTTGCTCCGAATCGTAGTCCAGCCCTAAAGTTGATAACCGATGAGAGTTTAAAGCCACCAATATTCTCTGGAGTAAATAAATTAAGCGAAGCACCAGCAGCGACCTTACCACTGAAGTGAGCGAAATAACCCATATTGGTACCCGTCATCCCCTCCGACACTCCATCGATATACGACTTCACGCCAAAGTCCATTTGCAGCGACGCTTGTGCGAATGCAGTGAACGAGACGAATTTCTTTACTTTATCAAGTATCTTGGTGAGTTTTTGGAATTTGGCGTCTTTTGCCACATTACCCCAATACATGCCTATGCCATATCCTATCTGGCCAGAAGCCTTGGCTACTTGGAAACGGGAGAAATCAGTGGTGGGCATCTTGAAATTAAAGAAGGCGCTTCCGAACCAGCCCTTACCAATCTTTCTGCTCGACATATCGAAGATGTCGTCAATGTCCTCATAAATCCAACCTTCGAGTTTCTTGTCGTTGCCTACGGGAGCAACGGTCACTTTATCCGTACGAGGCAGTTTCGAGTATTCATAATTCTCCACCGCCTGGAGTTCTTCGCGCGCGCGTTTGTCCTCGCCGACAAGATCGCGCTTGCCGCCATTGTACATTATGTTCACCTTCAGGTCCCAAAGACTCTTGCGGAAGTCGTAACCGAAGGATGTCTTCACAACGACTGGATTGAAAGTGAATTTGAATTCAGGTGCAATCTTCAGGTCGAATCCGCTATCACCACTAACGCCGTTGACGTCTTCATCAAAATCGGTAACGTATTTGTCGTCAATCTCGTCTTCGGTGTCTTTCCTACTCTTGTCGCGGTCGAACACAAAGTTGTGTATATATGGGAACTGGGCGTATGAGAAATCACCTGACGAAAGGGAGAATTGGCATACGGAATTATGTGGGACGACATCGAGCAAATCGAAGTCGGCATAGACATAGTCGTATGTAAACGACTTATATACATTCGCACTAAGCACCTGCAACTCCTTGTTGGGCGCATCGTGCTTGGCATGGGTTTCGAGGTCGATGGCCGTCAGATTGCAATCGACAGTCGCATCGCCCTTGGGCCTTGAGAACGCCACACGCAGCTTGGCAAAGCGATCTATCGGCTTGTTGTCCAACAGTTTGGGATAATTCTGTCCACAATCTTCGGCATAATGGATGGTATCTACTGG
Source organism: uncultured Prevotellaceae bacterium (assembly GCA_902783625.1). Lineage (GTDB taxonomy): Bacteria > Bacteroidota > Bacteroidia > Bacteroidales > Bacteroidaceae > Prevotella. The sequence goes on along the minus strand of CACZRN010000099.1, from coordinate 19,678 downwards.
CAACCATGCTGAGAGGTCTATCTCATCGACCGAGCAGAGCACATGGTCTTTCCCGCCCCTCACGATGATTGTCTTCTCGTCGGTAAGGTTCAGAAAGTGCTGGCTGCTAAATGTCAGTCCTTTTGAGTTCACTCTTCCCGGGGTGAGGGTCAGGTCAACGGCGCAGCGCTCCTCGCTCACGATACCTGTCTCGGGATCGGCGGGGCCCGAATACTTATACACAACTGGCAGATAACCGTTGACTATCACCTCAATATATGCCGGTTCTCCCATCGTTATGATTTTATGTGCGCCCTTGTCCTTGTCGTATCCGAAATAGCGCACAGCGGTGTTGCCCGTCGGTTGACCATACTCGTTGACACTCTCCACGTGGAATTGTCCGCTCGTCAGCCGTCGGCAGCGCTCATTCCAGAGAGAGAGGTAGAGGGTGTCGTATTTCTCGAACAGGCCCGAGCCCAACCAGTTGAAATTCATGAATTCGCGATTCTCGTGCTTGTCGAGATAGAAATTCTCCGACAGTTCCATGTATTTAAACCTGTCGTTCAGGTCGATGCCTGGGTGGAGCTTTTTCTTGTCGATACGGAGTTTGTTGTCTTCGTTCACGAAAATCACGTCGAGCAAGTCTTTCCCCTCAGGGATGTATATGCTCTGGAACGACTTTGCCTGCAACTCCAAACGCGTGGTGTCGCGCTCTATATCGCCTTCCTCATTCATGCTACCAACAACGCACTCGAGCGAGTAGGGCTTGTTCTCAACCTGACGCTTTTGGTCGAGTTGGAAGACGTAGAGATTATCGTTGTTCCAGTCTTTGATGAAATAACGGAAGCGATAGTATTTCTCGGGCTCGCCCACACGATACACTTTTATCTCGTAAGGCTCCTCCTGCAAGGGCAAATTGGCGAAGAAGTAATCTCTCACCGTCTGCGTTATCTTCTCGCCATCGCCGTTGTCGAGGGTAACCTCGTAGGCGCTCGATGTGTCACCGTGTCCGTCGATGCGGAAGCAAAGCAGGGTGTGGTCGCGCATCGTCCAGAACATCTGCTGGTCGGCGAGCCATTTCTTGCGTGTAGAACCAAGCATCTCGACGATGTTGTCCACCTCGACATAGTTTCCCGACATGTCGCCCGTAGCCGTCTGAACCTTTGTCCACCGCAAGCCAGAGTCGGGGTTCTTTATCTCGTCGAAGTTTGCCACGTCGGTGACGTTGTTGGCAAAATAAAGGTCGAAATCAGGCTCCTGAGCCCATGCGCCACTAAGCCATATAAGCGAAAGCGCTAAATATATTGAAAGTCTTTTCATAAAACAAACATTTCCTCTCCTTAAAAACTAGAACTTAAAACTAAACCCCACACACGGACTAATCGTCCCAGAAGTCATCGTCTTTCGACAAAGCCTCTTCTGTGCCGTCGGTGGGATCGGTGGGTAGCGTTGTCTCACTACCCGTCAGCAATGAAATACCTTGGAGCAGCAACAATCTCGTCGCCGGCTGCTCATATGTTCTCTTCTCAATCATATATGGTTGTTTTCTATATTCTTAATCATCAATCAGCCCCAAACAGGGGCAAAAACTCAAATGCCTAGTCGTTCGTTCACAACTGATGTCTTTGTGTCAAATTGGACAGATATTATTACTATATCTTTGCAAAATTATAAAAATATTTCTTTCAACGAAAGAAAAAGTTAAAAAAGTGACTTTTCGAGCCCTCATACACACCCAAACATCTCTTCCGCCACACATCGAAGCGCAATCAGACCTTTTCTCCAGTCTCTATTCTCAACTGTCTTTCCACAGCAAGAAACACCGCCAGCAAAAATTTTGCTAGCAAAATTCTCATTAACTGGGCTCTTTAATCGAAATAGAAAGCCTCTTTAATCGAAATTTTGCTAGCAAAATTTTCAATAAGCAATTTGTCTGTCTCCCGACACTCTTGATATCGTTCACAAAAAAGAGGCTTCGCAACGCTATTTGGAAGCCTCTGTTACGGCGACAGAAGGCTGAGCCGTCTCTGTCGTAGAATTTTTAAATAAACCTAAACTCTTCGCCGCATGGCACGCGAGCGATGAATGGTATGGCAGCGATGGAGTTACTTTACGCCGATTTCGCGCAGCAGTCGCTCCGCATGGCCCCAGCGGTCAATCATGAAGGTGACGAAGCGGATATCTACACCGATGCATCGTGCCAGACGATGGTCGAAGTTGATGTCGGAGGACAGACTGTCCCAGTTGCCGTCGAAGGCGAGGCCTATGAGGCGTCCCTTGCCGTCGAACATCGGCGAACCGCTATTGCCACCGGTGATGTCGTTGTTGGTGAGGAAGCAGAGTTGCATCTTCCCCGAGCGCGGATCGGTGTATGGACCGAAATCGTCGGCAGAGAGGAGTTCGTGCATGATGGGCTCGGCGTAGTACTCGATATTCTGGTCGGCCTGCTTCATCTTCGCCACTATCGACTCCGGCGTGGTATAGTAGCCCGATGGCTTGCCTCCCAGTTCAAATCCACCCACCTGTCCGTAGGAGAGGCGCATGGTGAAGTTGGCGTCGCTGTAGTGAGGCATATCCTCCTCCATGCGTAGCTTTGCGGCGCAGAGGTAGCGCTCTTGCTCAGCGATGGCATCGTAGCTGTCAAGGATTTCGGAGCGCAGGAGGCCCATAATGTCAATCAGGTCGATGCCCATCTTCACACCGGGGTCGTTCTCGAAGCGTTTCTTATTGACATAGAGCTTCTTACCGCTCTTCATCAGCAAGGATTTCTTGAAGAGGTAGTTAGCATATTTCTGGTAGTTGCCACCGAAGCGTGTGTCGATGGTCTTGTAGAAGTCGGGCAGGTATTTGGCATCGACATGCTCGCGATAGTTCTTCAGTAGTGCGGCGAGCACCTCCTTGTCGAGCGCCTCGTCCCACTCGTCGCTGTTGTCGTCGATGACGGTGTACTGCTTCTTCGGGTTGTCCTCGGGCCCGCTGAGCTCCATGTGCGAGACGTTGAAGGCGCGTGTGGCGAGCTCGTTGGTGCGGCGGAAGGTCTCATTGAAATACATGAACGTCTTTATCGTTTCGAAGCGCTTGGCGTAGAGATCTTTCATCTTGTCGAAGTCGAGCTTTCCTTTCAGGAACCCAGTCTGCTCTTGCCACTCGGCGATGCGTGCCTCATAGTCGCGCTTCTGGTTGACGATGCCGATGCTGTCGATGCATTTATTCATGCCAAGGGAGTTTTTCCAATAGTTGGAGCTTTGCGCATATTTCGAGTCGTACTTGATGCGCACGGCCTCGTTGGCGCGCATGTGGCGAATCATGATGTCTTGCTTCACGCCTCGCACCTGAGCCCTCGGGGTGTTCTGAGCATCGCGCATCTCGCTGATGCCATACGACGAGAGGTAGCGCTCGGTGCTTCCCGGATAGCCTATCGTCATGGCATAGTCGCCATCCTTATAGCCTTCCATCGACACTGGTGCCCAATGCTTCGGGTGATAGGGCACATTGTCCTTCGAATACTCTGCCGGGCCATTGGTCTTCGGATCGGCGTAGATGCGGAACACGGAGAAATCGCATGTCTGGCGCGGCCACATCCAGTTGTCGGTCTCACCGCCGAACTTACCCATCGACTTTGGGATGGTGAACACGAGACGGAGGTCGGTGAACATCTGATAGGTGGTGGCGTAGAACTCATTACCCTCGTAGAATGCGTCGATCTCGAGGTGGTAAGTGGGGTCGATGGCCTTAACCGAGTCGTTCATCAGCGTCTGGAGCGAGTCGATAAACAGTTCCTGCTTGTCGCTCGTCATGCTATAGAAATCGGAAGCAAGGAACCGGTCGGTCACTTTCTTCTGGTCGATCATGAACGATACGAACATCCCTTCGTTAGGCAGCTCGTCCTCGAATTTCTCTGCAAAGAAGCCGTTGAGCATGTAATCGTGCTCCACCGTAGAGTGTGAGCGGATTGCCTCGAAGCCGCAGTGGTGGTTGGTGAACACGAGTCCATCGGGGCTCACCACCACTCCCGAGCAATATCCCGAGAAGTTGACAACACAGTTCTTTATGGCATCATCGCCTTGATAGAGCCCTTCGTAGGGCATTTGGAAGCCTTCCTCCACCATCTTGTCATAGACAGCGCGAGGCAGGTCGTAGAGTGTCCACATGCCTTCATCGGCGTGGGCAGTGCTCATGCCCAGCAAGGCAACGAGCGAGAGGATTATTTTCTTCATAGTTAATATGTTGATAATTATTATTGTCTGCTTATCTCCCGGAATATCCGGTATTCCGGAAAAACCGGGTTATCTGAAATATTTACCTACTACAGGGAAGCTCTTAAGAGGCATATCGCGCTTGATGATAACCGCCAGGAAGACCATCAGTAGCAAGGTGTTTACCACCAAAGCCGCCCATAGCGGGAGGTGGGCATTGGCTTGCGACATCAAGACGAAGAACGCTCCCGTGAGAACGAAGTAGAAAGCTATCGACTTCAGGGGGTAATTGATGGGATAATACTTTTGTCCGGCGAAGTAGGAGATGACCATCGACACGCCATAAGCAGCGAATCCAGCCCATGCGCAGGCCATATAGCTGAAGCGTGGGATGAATATTATATCGACAACGATAAGCACCAAGGCACCGATTCCCGAGAACCAAGCGCCCCAAATGGTGCGGTCGGTGAGCTTATACCAGAACGAGAGGTTGAAGAAGATGCCGAACATTATCTCAGCAGCCATCACAATAGGCACCACACGGAGGCCTTCCCAATAGCTCTCGCCGACAAGGTATCGGAGTATATCCATATAGCCTATCACGGCAAGGAAGGCCAAGAGCGTGAAGATAATGAAATATTTCATCGCCTCAGCATAGGTTTGCTTGCTGTCTTTCTCCTTGCTCCTTCCGAACACAAAGGGCTCGTAAGCGTAGCGAAACGCTTGGGTTATCATCACCATTATCATGGCTATCTTTATGCATGCGCCATAGATGCCGAGCTGAGCGTGTGCCTCTTCTGCCGAACCATCATAGAAATAAGGGAACAAAATCTGCGAAGCGGCTTGATTTAATTGCCCCGCAAGTCCCATCACGAGCAATGGCCAAGCATAACCAAGCATTCGCTTACATGCGCCTTTGTCGAATCCGAAGCGAATGCCGCGTAGCTCTTTCCCAAGCAAAAGCATCTTCACGAAAGAGCAGAAGATGTTGATGTAGAACACCCACACCACCTGTAGCGTGAAATTCGAGTCGTAGATGCCGAAGGGGTTCCACCCAAGTGCCGGAAGAACAATCAGATAGAGGATGTTCAGGACGATATTCAATACGATGTTGAAAATCTGTATCGAGGCAAACTTCACCGGCTTGTGTCGGTAGCGTAGATACGCCATTGGTATTGCCACGAAGGCATCAATCGCCACCGTGATGAACATCACCCAGATGTACTCGGGATGGTCGGCGTAGCCCATCAGGTTGGCCAACGGCTGAAGGAACACGCTCACGATGGCGGCAAACACGAGCGATGTGGTGGCCACCATGCGCAATGTGGTTGAATACACGCGCTCGGGGTTTTCGCCCTCCTTGCTCATAAAGCGGAAGAAGGTGGTCTCCATTCCGTAGGTGAGCAATATGATGAGCAACGACACGTAGGCATAGACGTTCGTGATGATGCCATATTGTCCACCTAAAGCACTGAATCGCTTCGTCTGGATAGGCACCAGAAAGTAGTTGATAAATCGCGCCACGATGCTCGAAAGCCCATAAATCGCGGTGTCCTTCGCAAGAGAACCGAGTTTCGACATATATGTGATTGCTTTTTAATTTATACTAGAAGAATAAGTAACAAATAGCTATAGCAGCGATGACACCTGCCAAGTCGGCGAGGAGTCCACATGCCACCGCGTGACGGGTGTAGCGTATCCCGACACTACCGAAATAGACGGCAAGGATATAGAACGTGGTATCGGTGCTCCCCTGGAAGATGCACGACAGGCGACCGGCGAATGAATCAGGGCCGAATGTTGTCATCGTATCGACCATCATGCCTCGAGCACCGCTTCCCGAGAGGGGTTTCATCAAGGCTGTGGGCAGGGCATCCACAAACGAGGCATCGAAGCCAATGCTCGAGAACAGCCATCTGATGCCGCTCATGAGCACATCCATCGCCCCTGAGGCACGAAACACACCGATGGCAACGAGGATGGCAATGAGGAAAGGTATTATGCGCACGGCAGTGGTAAAGCCTTCCTTCGCACCCTCGATGAACGCATCGTAGCAGTTGATGTGCTTTCGGATGCCCGACCAGATAAACGTGATGATGATGACCATGAGCAATATATTCGCCACCGAGAGGCTCACCTTGTTCATCAACACCTCATCCATGCGTGAGAAACCCCATATGATGCCTGCAACGGCAAGGCACATCGAGCCGAGCGTGAGAATCATCGTGCGGTTCAAGAGATTTATTCTCTGGTAGATAGACGTGATGATTACTCCTGCCAACGTAGCGAAGAATGTTGCCAAAAGTATTGGGATGAATATGTCGGTAGGCTGAGCCGCACCCAGTTGAGCGCGGTAGGTCATTATCGAGATGGGTATGATGGTGAGTCCCGAGGTATTGAGCACGAGGAACATAATCATCGGATTCGTGGCCGTGTCTTTCTTCGGGTTGAGCGTCTGGAGTTGCTCCATCGCCTTCAGACCAAGCGGTGTGGCGGCATTATCGAGCCCCAACATGTTGGCTGCGATATTCATGAAGATGCTCCCCGAGGCTGGATGGTCCTTAGGAATATCGGGGAAAAGCTTTGTGAAGACAGGGCTCAGCATTCGCGCCAAGGCATTGATGAGCCCTCCGCGCTCTCCTATTTTCATGATGCCGAGCCACAGCGAGAGCACACCCGTCAGTCCCAGCGATATCTCGAAAGCTGTCTTCGAGGTGTCGAATGTCGAAGAAATCATGGCTGGGAACACGTCGAAGTCGCCAAAGAAGATTAGCTTGACGAGTGCCACCACGAAGGCAATCATGAAGAATGCAATCCAAATATAGTTCAGTACCATTTCTCTGTTTCGTTATCGTTTATTTTCTAATTTCATTAAAGAGGCTCTTTGTTGCCATTAAAGAGGCTTTTATCCGCCATTAAAGAGGCCCTTAACCAAGTGCCTGATATATGTGTATTTACGAAGGCTCTATCGCCTTACTGTTGTCATGCGCTCACGAGTGAGACGTATCTGTCGGAGGATGTCGTTATAGTGCAGTCGGTTGATGCCGCTGCTCACTGCTGCCTGCTGCGTGCAGAAGTCTTCGATGCCTTGCAGATGCTGCTCCACGTAGAGGTTCACATCGCTGTGCACCGACAAAGGCACACCGTTTGGGTTTGTCGGGTTGAGTATCTTGTCGAGATTCTCCATGTAGGCATTCTCGACATCGCGGCGACACTTGTCCTGCAACTCGTTCTTTCCTTCGAGCGGACGCCATATCTCATTGAACACATCGCTGAGGTATGCGTCAACCTTGTAAGCCTCGCTGCTGCGGAAAGAATCGTTGTTGATTGCCTCAAGGATATTTCGCGAGAGGACTACGTCGAGTGCCCGGCGCTGCATGCTCTTTATGTCGTTTGCGGCATTGAAGCCCACCTTCTCGGTGATACCCTCGGGGTAGAGCCACATGGGAGCGGTGAATATATTGCGCCCGAGATATGCGAGTGCCTCTTTCTGAATTGTGGCGGGCACCACATCGTAGGGCTTTGTGGCGGGCAGGTTGCTGATGTAATGGCCTCCGATGTTCTTCATCACATGGCGCATATAACGGTTAAACTGGTCGCGCACACTGGCATACATCTCCTTCAGGTCGTCATACTGATAGTTGTCTTCCTTTGTCCACTCGGGCAGGCCAGCCATCACACGCTTCAGATTCATCAACCCATACTCATTGGCGCGCATGTTGTTGTCGCCGAGGTCTTCAGTCTGCTCGCGTGGGTCGTCGCTCATTCCCTCGCCACTGAACCACAGGCGCGGGTTCTTCTCGAGCACCTTTGTCGTCTCCTTCATGAGTTGCTTCTTCTCTTCCTGCTCGTCTTTGAACTCGGGGCGATACTGATATCCCCACTTGATGGCCCACTTGTCGTAGTCGTTGATGCGTGGGAAGAGCCCTCGCTCCGACACATTATCCTCGGGCTGAGCCACATAGTTGAATCGGGCATAGTCCATTATCGAAACCGTATGCCCATGTTGCTCCACCCATCGCTTGTCGCGCAACTTCTCAACGGGTGTCGCATGGCTCGCTCCCATGTTGTGACGCAAGCCAAGGGTGTGGCCTACCTCGTGCGAAGAGACGAAACGAATGAGCTCACCCATCAGCTTATCGTCGAATTTCATCTTCTGTGCGCGCTTGTCGAGTGGTCCGCATTGAGTCATATACCATTTCGTCAGCAGGTTCATCACATTGTGATACCAGCATATATGGCTCTCGATTATCTCTCCACTCCGTGGGTCAACCACGCATGGGCCATAGGCATTCTCGATCTCGGCAGGCAGGTAGCGAAGCACACAGTAGCGGGCATCGTCGACACTCATATTGGGATCGTTGGGCCACTCACGCCCTTGAATGGCATTCTTGAATCCTGCTGCCTCGAAAGCCACGTTCCAGTCGTTGATACCCTGAATGAGATAGGGGACCCACTTCTTAGGTGTGGCAGGGTCGATATAGTAGATAATCGGCTTTATAGGTTCCACGAGCTCGCCACGACGATATGCGGCAAGATTCTTCGGCACTAGCCGATGGCGCGAGATGAAGCTCTCGCGTTCACTCTTGTGTTGCTCGTCGCTGAAGAATGTCACACGGTTAGTGAAGTATCCTACACGCTCATCCCACAGGCGCATACGCATCGGAGTGTCGGGCAGACGTATTATAGATGTGTTCAGTCCCACTGTCATCGAACCTGTACCTGATGCCGGTGACGCACCACCCGAGGCTCCATATGTGAGGGTGGAGACAACCTCGATGTTGATAGGGAACACTTTCAGCGTGTCGATAAACGAGCGATCGCCCACCAATCCACCTATTTTAAGCGAGCTCGCGGCTCCCTTCGAAATACCGATAAGACTGTTTCCGCCCTTGAGCATCGGTGTTACCTCGATGAGACTCATCGTGGAGTCGGGGTTCTCACCTATTATCTTGAACGACGCCACAATAGGGTCAACGGTCGAGGCACGCAGTGTTTTCGATATATCATCTTTTTCATTTGCCAACTGCGACAACACATAAGCCCTCAGCAACATCGTCTTCTTGTCGCGCTTCTCGAAATAAACCGTTGCCTCGTTGGCTTCTTCACCGGCAAACTTACCGAAGTTTTGAGGCACTGCAGTATATCGTGTCACGGCAAGGAGATACTTTCCAAGCATCGAGTCGGGCACCTCGAAGTACCATTTGTCTTCGATATGTCGCACCGTAAAGAGTCCCTCCATCTTGGTGGAGTCTTTCTTTATCAACTCCTCATACTCGTTTTTCTTCTTGTCGTCTTTCTTCTTGTCGCCATTAACCTTTGTCGAGTCGCTCTTTGCCGCGATGCTATCCTGAGGAATAGAATCGTTGAGCAACGACAAGAACTGATAGTCAGACACGGCATAGCTACTCGGTGCTACGACAAGAAATACAATCAGTTGCAGAAAAAGTCTCTTCATATTCAATTACGTTTTTGTGGTTTCTTCATTCTGATGAATAGTTGGAAAATAGCAGGGATGACGATAAGCATCGAGAATCCCACATAGAGAAGCACTTTGTTTTCGTCGCCTCCGCAGATATCTGTAAGCGATGCATTCGACAGGTCGGGGCGCAGACGCACGAGGATGTAGGCGATGGTGTTGTTTGCCCAATGAAGCACGATGCCTGGGAAGATGCTGCCCGTGCGATAAAACATCCAACCGAGCAACAATCCGAGCACGAAAGCATTCACCCCCTGAGCCATGTTCATGTGGACAGCACCGAAGATGATTGCCGAGATGACGATTGCCACCCAGTGCATCTGATGGCTGAATATCTCCAACAACTTACGTAGTATGGCACCGCGGAATACTACTTCCTCTGCCCACGGGGCTAGTACCGCAAGGGTGAAATAGCCATATGGAGTGCTACACACCGAGGTGAACAGCTCTTCCATCTCCTTTGGCATCTCAAGATGAAGCTCCTCTTGTAGCCACATTGTGGGGATGATGAGTCCGAACGACAATATTATAACCCAAAACACCACACCCCACGGACGAGTGGCAAGATAGTCGCGTGCCCATAATGTCCACTTCGCCTTCAGGAAGATAATGATTGTCAACAGGCTCGACACCACATTGCTGATAATCAATGCAGTGATGCCGATGTTGTCGGCATTGGCTAAACCGTTTGCGAATGCACTCTTCAAATCGCCTTCAGCCAAGTAAGCCTCAACAACCGAAGCTATTCCCTGAACAATAACCTGAATGAGGAGGAATACAACCATATACCATATTACCTCACCCGACATTCTCAATAGTGACTTCCGTTTCATATCTTTCTGCTATTAAGTATTTCACACGCTTTTTCCTTGTCGGCATTAAGTTGCTGCTCCAACAGTTGTGGGGAGTCGAAAAGCAACTCGGAGCGTATCCTTTCAACGAATCTGATTTCTATCTCCTCGCCATAGATGCTTCGGGAGAAATCGAAGATATTCGTCTCTATAGTATACGTCTTGCCGTTGAATGTAGGCCTGAAACCGATGTTTGTCATCGATTTGTGATCATTCCCATCGGCCGTTGTCGTCAGTGTCGCATAAACTCCTGTAGATGGGATTATCTTGCCAACCTGCGCTGGATTAATGTTTGCCGTGGGAAAACCGATGGAGCGTCCGATGTGAGTACCGCTCACTACCTCGCCTCTTATTGTATATTCATATCCTAAAAGACTGTTTGCCTCAGCCACCCTGCCTTCGTTAATCAGGCGACGAATAACCGAAGAACTGACATGACGTCCGTCTGCCGACATCTCGCTGCTTTTTATTACGTCAATTCCCAACTCTCTGCCATAGGCTACGTAGTCGTCGAATCCCTCAAGGCGGTTGTGCCCAAACCTGTTATCGTAGCCTATCACGAGCTTTTCCACCCCGAGCTTGTCACGCAGCACCTTCTCCATAAACTCCCGGGCAGTCATCTTTGCCATCTCAGAATCGAAGTCAAGCACCACACAACGTGCTATCCCTGCCTGTTCGAGCAAACGGGTTTTCTCATCGGTAGTATTGAGCAGTTCGGGTATGTAGGCATCGCCAATCACCTGCCGCGGATGACGACTGAATGTTATCACCATCGACGACAACCCTGACTGACGGGCAATAGTGAGCACATCGGCTATAATATGCCTGTGTCCGAGGTGCACACCATCGAAAAATCCTATCGTTGCCACATATCCACTCATTGGTCTTACCCGCTTTATACTTTAATTCAGTCCTTATGATAAGAGTTCCTGCAGCCTGCGAAGCCAGTCGGTGCCGCTTTGTTCGTGGATGACATTATACCCCACTGCTGCCGCCGATTCGCAATTCTTTACAGAGTCGTCGATGAAGATTGTCTCTTCCGGATGTATCCCGGCAACGTCTCTTACATACTCGAAAATCTCTCTTTGCGGCTTTGCCAGATGTATCTCGTACGAAAGAAACAGCTTCTCGAAATATTTCCTACACCTGTCATCGTCGCAACGGAAGAAATCCATCGCACTCTTCTGCCAATGGATGTCGTTGGTGTTGCTGAGCAGAAACACCCTATATCTGCCGGAAAGCATTGCCAACATATTGAGCTTCTCGTCGTTAATGGGAGTAAGCAGCTCGTTCCATGCCCACGAAATCTGCTCGTCGGTGGCATCGCATTGGCAAATTCTCCTCACCTCGTCGCAGAACTCAGCCGATGTTATCCTACCCAGTTCTTGCTCAAGAAAGAGATCTTCGACACGGTGTTCCTTAACATAATTAGCCACGTCGCCGCATCCGATTGCCTCGAATGCCTTTATGCAACGCTGGCCGTCAAGTCCTACAAGCACACCGCCCAGGTCGAACACTATATTCTTTATCTCGTTCTTTTCCATAATCTCACTATCTCTCCCACCAACATCACTGTCGATGTGGCGGCAATAATCGCCAGCCATTCCACACCTGATAATGGCACGGTGCGGAATATGCGACCTCCGAAATGTACTATCAACACCTGTCCGACAATAATCAGCAGCAACACAAAGAGCATTCCCATGCTTCCTGCCATGTTGTGGAATGCCGAGTGGGTTGAGCCTAACGCCTTGGCATTGAACAGGTTCCACACCTGAAGCATCACGAAAGTTGTAAAGAATATTGTCAGTTCGTGAATATCGACACCCGCCGACCCGTTACGCTCGCAATAGATGAGCATGATAAACATCACTACGAAGAATATCAGCGATGTCAGCACTATCTGTCGCCCCACCTTCTTTGTGATGATGAAATCGGTCGACTGGCGCGGCTTCTCTTTCATCACCTCGCGCGAAGGAGGCAGCGAAGCCAAAGCAAGCGCCGCGAAAGTGTCCATTATCAGGTTCACCCACAATATCTGCGTCACTGTCAGAGGCATCTCAGTACCGATAATCGAGCCTCCCATTACGAGCAGCAATGCCGACAGATTGACCACAAGCTGGAAGAAAAGGAACCGCTGTATGTTCTTATACAACGATCTTCCCCACATAACAGCCTTCGATATTGAACCGAAAGAGTCGTCGAGAAGTGTAATATCACTCGCACTCTTCGCCACACTGGTTCCCGACCCGAGCGACAGTCCCACATGGGCATGATGCAGAGCCGGTGCATCGTTGGTGCCGTCACCCGTCACAGCAACCACATTGCCACGCTGGCGCAGCAGATCGACAAGGCGCTGCTTGTCGGCAGGACGTGCACGGCTCATCACGGCAATATGCTCCACTCGCTCCATCGCCTCGTAGTCGGTAAGCTGCTGCCACTCTTTTCCTGTTATAACAGCGGCTGGGTCGATGTCGCCCTCGCGTGGCAAAATATCTATCTGCCGGGCTATCTCAGCAGCGGTGGCCGCATTGTCACCCGTCACAATTTTCACTTCTATGCCGGCACGGCGACACTCATCTACGGCTTCCGGAACATCAGGCCTCACCGGATCGGCTATCGCCACTATCGCCTGCAAGGTGTATCCGTTGTGCGGTAGGTTGTGCTCAGTCAGTGGCTCCTCACCCTCGCGTGGCTTGTAACAGAGTGCCAGGGTGCGCATTCCACGACGTTGCATCGACAACAACTGAGCTTCTATATCTTCATTGTCGAGATGTTGAGCATCGAAATCACACACCGACAGCACCAACTCGGGCGCTCCCTTCACGTAAATATACTTATCGGTGGCTGTGGCCATGTATTTCTTCTCGGTAGAGAATGCTATCTGTCCTTCGATATTGCTGTCGTTTCTTAGCTGCCTGTAGTCAACGCCCCTGCCCTCGAGCCATCGCAGCATAGCCACCTCAGTGGGGTTGCCGATGTTCTTGTCGCTGTTCAGCTCGGCAGTGGAATTCACGCTGATGGCCTCGTCGATGAGGTCACCGTCGTACCTCACCACGCTATTCACGGTCATCCGGTTCTGCGTCAGCGTTCCTGTCTTGTCGGTGCATATCACGTTCACGGCTCCCATCGTCTCGCTGGCCTGCAGTGTCCTCACCAGATTTCCCGATACCAACATGCGTTTCATATTGAGTGCCAGACTCAGTGTCACGGCCATGGGCAGTCCTTCGGGAACAGCCATAACGATGAGCGTCACAGCCATCATGAAATACTTCAGCACGGTATTGGCCATTGCGAGCATGTCGCCGTCGTGCCATGGAGCAGGATTCGATATGATATCGTGCACGAGGAATGTCACAAATGCCAGCACTGCTATTGCCGATCCGACTTTCGATATCAATGCTGCCAGACGGTTCAGCTGTCTGTTCAGCGGAGTCTCAATATTTGTTTTCTCGGCACTATGCTGCGCCACCCTGCCTATCTCTGTCGCATCGCCCACAGCGGTGACCGTCATCACCCCGCGCCCGTTCATCACCAGTGCCGACCGCAAAAGCATGTCAGAGGGATATGTGCTCTCGTTAAGTGGAGAGTTGAGAGTTGAGAGTGTAGAGTTTACACTTTTTTCCGTCATCGGCTCACCCGTCAGCGTACTCTCGTCTACCATCAACTCGCGCGCCTCTATCAGATGTCCGTCGGCAGGTATCTCGTCGCCTGTCTCCACTATCACCACATCACCGACAACCACATCCTTGCGCATAATCTCCGTCACACTGCCGTCGCGGATTACCTTCACCGCCTGCTCCTCGCCAAGAGCAGAGAGAATGTCGAACTTCTTCTGAGCGTCTACCTCGAAGACGAATCCCACTGTCGTGGCGAGCAGGATAGCAGCAAGGATACCGATGATCTCGACGAAGTCGCCCGACGCCATCGACAGTGCGAGCGAGATGGCTGCAGCCACGAGCAATATCTGGATGATCGGGTCCTTATACTTCTCAACATAAAGCGCCCACAACGATTTGCGTCGCTGTGGTGTAAGCGTGTTCTGTCCATGCAGGGCACGGCTCTGCAAGGCCTGCTCGGTTGTGAGACCTTTCATCGTCATCGTCGTCGTTATCGTTTACGTTATCGTTATCGTCTCTATCACCGTGCGAAGGTAGTCATTTTTTTTCATTCCGACACGATAATATGCATGAAAAAAACAGAGTTGGTCTTTGAGGCCAACTCTGTTTCGCATATTTTCGCAATTTGCAGCTTTCTGTTTGCTGCTGTTTTCACTTTACCAGGGTTTTGCCCGTCCTTGTACCGTCGGAGCCCGGTGTGATGCAGATGAGTATGCCATGGTAGCTTTCAGGATGCACGACCCGCATGCCTTGAAGGTTGTAGTACTCCGCCGGCTGCCCAACTTTGCTGGTGATGATGTCATCGATGGCTGTGGTCATGGGCTTGTTGACACGGACTATTATATCTCTCTTGAGCGGTTTGACATTGTTCTGGCTGGAGGCTTCTGCCTTGGTATAGCCTGCCACACTCTGCCATGGCAGGGCGATGGTGGCAGTGAGCGTGATGTCACCCTCGAAGGCATCGCTGGTGAAGGAGGCTTCGGTACCGCTGATGGTCAGTCCGTCGTAACTCGACGTCCACGTGACACTGGCGGGTGCCCCGACATGGAAGTCGGTGGTGATGATGCCTGTCTTGGCATCGACCTCGGCTGGTACTACGGCAGCCGCATAGAGGAGAGCATAGGGGTTCTCCTTCTGCGATGTGAGGATGGGATAGCAGTAGTCGCCAGGAGAAGAGAAGCTACCACTGACCTGTGTTTGGCATAGCTCGGCGGCACTACGTCCCTCTTGGTCGGCTTCTGTCTCGACGATAGCATCGGTGTTGATGCTGTTGAGATAGTAGCAGTTGGAGAGGGTGTCCACATACTGTGCCGGCTCTCCTCCTATGATGAAGCCCTGCTCGCGCCACACGCTTCCGTTGCGAGTCATGTGCACACCGACGATGTGTCCGCACGAGTCGGGCAGTGCGCTCTGTATCTCGCCGACATTATAGCATCCATCGAGATTGTGAACGTGGTTGGGATTGTCTTGAGCAGCATTGCGGTATGGGGTACCGATGATGCCACCGACGCGCGACATTCCCTTCAGCGGTCCGGCGTTGTAGCTGTCGACAATGTGTCCGGCATAGTGTCCTCCGATGCCACCGACTGAGTGGGAGGCACTGTTTCCGGTGCCTGCGGTAGTGGCTGTTGAGATAATGTCGCCGACATTGAAGCATCGGCTTATCCGTGCTCCGTAAGCTGAGTAGCCGGCAATGCCTCCAGCGCGGTTGCTGGCTGTTATAGTGCCGGCGTTCCAGCAGTTGTCTATCGGCCGGTCGATGGCTGCATTGCCTACGATGCCACCAACCCAATAGCCGCCAGCGACTTCACCGAGGTTATAGCTGTTGATGATATATGAGAGTTGACTGCTATTCTGTATCTGTCCGATAATACCGCCGCTGATGTATTGCGTGTTGTTTATCGTGCCCGTGTTCCAGCATGAGTCTATTGCGACGACGTTGCCAAATCCCATCACTCCGCCCAGTGTCATGTTTGCTGTTGCCGTGGCGGTGATGTCGCCGGTGTTGTAGCAACGTTTGAAGGTCATGGCCCGCTCAATGGTATCGGCTGTCGATCCCACGTAGCGTCCTGCTATTCCACCTGCAGAGTTGCAGCCCACGGTGGTGATATTGCCCGAGTTCCAGCAGTCTATGAACTGCGCTCCGGCTATGACATTGGTACATATTCCGCCGAGCGGTATGTTGGTAGCGGTGACGGTAGAGGTGATGTTACCGGTGTTGTAGCAGCCTTTATACACCACCCATCCCATTCCTGTCTGTGCGCAGTATGCCTGCACTCCGCTGATGTACTGTCCGGCAGTGATATCGGCGGTGTTGTAGCATCCCGACAGTTCGTCCATATAGTGGGTGTACGACACCACACCTGCGATGCATCCGGCACTGGTTGGGTTGTCGACGACGATAGTGCCCTCATTGCCACAGTCGTAGAGCGACATGCTCAAGGCATATCCCACCACTCCTGCCACCCACGAGCTGCCATTGTCGCCCATGTAGTGTATGGTGCCCAGGTTCTTACAGTTGCGCACCACCGTGCCGCTGTTACCATGGCCGAGCACTCCGCCCACGCCTAGTCCTGCGGTGGTGATGTTGGCATAGTTTGTACAATTCTCTATGAGAGCATTGTTACCTGTCAGTCCTACTATGCCTCCACAGTTTGTCACCGCCCCGAAGTCGAAGGAGCCTGCTGCGTTGAGATTGCGCACCACTCCGTCGTCGCCCAGTCGGCCGATGAGTCCTCGTGGCGATGTTGCCACGGCATCGTTGACGGTAACGGTGTGATTCTGTCCGTCGATGGTACCCCGCATGCCAGTGGCCTCACCGATGGGCGAGAAGGTCATGCCTGTGAAGTCGAGGTCGTTGGTGAGCTTGAAAAAGTGTCCCACGTGTGTATTGCCAGCCTTAACGTTGTCGGCCACGGTGAGCCAGTCGGCGGTGGTGGCGATGATGAAAGGATCGTCGGCGGTGCCGGTGCCTTCCATTCCCGTCAGATCGGGCGCCGTGGGATAGACCACATCTTCTGTAAAGTCGATGCGCCCACTCATGTATGGTCCTACGATGTAGGCTCCCGACGAATTGGTGCCGCACCACACTCCCCACGTCACAGCACGGTCGCCATCGGCAACGGTCTTAAGCAGACTGTTGTAGATGATCGGAGTGATGGTGCCGTCGTCGTTGGTCTTATATCGACTCACCCCCATCACCATGAAGTCGAGCACCGACGCTGCGGGCTTGATTTTTGCAAATGTCTTGCCGCCGATGGCTATCTCGCGGTCGGTGGTGAGCGGCGCATCGAAGGTGAGTCCAGTGTTGCCGAAGTTGGTGAATGTCATCACACCGTCGTGCTGACGGGCAATGATGGCATACGTCACGTCGGTGCCGTAGTAGTTCATGGTCATGGTGGCATTGCCTTTCTGAATGACGCACTCCTTGCCCACGTAGTAGTAGGACGCTGCCTCCTGCTCGGTGGTGAAGAGTCCGAACATACCGTCGAGCGTGATGGTCTCATCGTCGGCAACTGTGCCTGTGATAGCCGTGGCGGTGGTGTCGACCACTATGGTATTGTCTACCATTTTCAGAGCCACGAAGGCTATGTTTCCCACGCCCTCTATGCGTCCCACCGAGTACCAGTTGGGAATGCTCAGCTTGCCGTTGTCTATTCCTGCTTTTACGACAGCATTTGCCAGCACGAGGTCGGCAATGATGAGAGAGTCGCCGTCGGTGGCTACGCGCACCTGGCTTCCTCCGTCGCCGATGGCTCTCACCAGACTCTTATAGGTGGCCACCATTGGCTTTGGCGACATACCGAGGCGGGCTATGCGCGTCGGCATCACTTCCATGCGTTGCTCAACAGCCTGCACTTCAACAACATCATAATGTCCGTCTGTAGCAACAGACTGAAGGACATCGCCCTGACCATTCACTTGTGCACTCATGGGAATAGCAATAGTCATGCCCAAGAGTAATTGTAATAGTTTCTTCATAATGCCTAGTTTTTTTTAATGTAATAGTTCTGCCCTTCATATAATAAGGACACGAAAGTTTACTTGTCAACTCATTTCATTTTTCCTTGTTCGCCGAGGTAGCTGTCTTTGAATCCGAGGAAGTACAACACTCCGTCCAGCCCTATGGTGTTTATGCTCTGCATGGCACTTGCTGCCACGCGTGGCTTTGCATGGAAGGCTATTCCCAGTCCTGCCTCCGATATCATAGGCAGGTCGTTGGCACCGTCGCCCACGGCAATAGTCTGAGCCAGATTCACCTTCTCCACCTGTGCAATGAGCTTGAGCAGCTCGGCTTTGCGGTGACCGTCGACAATCTCGCCAACATAGTTGCCTGTCAACTTACCGTCGTCGCCAATCTCGAGCTCGTTGGCATATACATAGTCGATACCGTAGCGACGTTGCAGATACTCTCCGAAATAGGTGAATCCTCCGCTAAGTATCGCAATCTTATATCCGCACTGCTTCAGTATCGACATCAGTCTGTCTACGCCTTCAGTTATCGGCATCGTCTCGGCAATCTCTTTCAACACGCTGGCATCGAGCCCTTTCAGCAGGCGCACCCTTTCAGTGAAGCTCTCACGGAAGTCAATCTCGCCCCTCATGGCGCGCTCGGTGATTTTCTTCACCTCCTCGCCTACTCCGGCCCGCTCGGCGAGCTCGTCGATACACTCCGTCTGTATGAGCGTGGAGTCCATGTCGAAACAGATGAGTCGTCGCATGCGGCGATACATATCGTCGCGCTGGAACGAGAAGTCGATGCCTTTCTCTGCCGACATCTTCATCAGCTCTGCCTGCATTACATTGCGGTCGGCAAGTGTTCCACGTAGCGAGAACTGTATGCACGCCCTGACATTCTTCACGGGGTTGACGATGCTCATGCGCCCCGACAAACGGAGGATGGAATCGATGTTAAGCCCCTGACGGGTTATTATCTCCGCCGTGGCTGCTATCTGGTCTGCCGACAGCTGGCGGCCGATGATGGTGAGGATGTAGCGGTTGCGCCCCTGACGCTCCACCCATGCCTCGTACGCCTCATCGCTGACAGGAGCGAAACCGATGTTCACACTCAGCTCGGTAGCCTTGAAGAGCAAATCCTTCATCACCTGCCCCGAGCTTTCCTCGTCGGTTCTTATCAGTATGCCGAGCGACAGCGTGTTGTGTATGTCGGCCTGTCCGATGTCGAGCACCTGTGCTCCATAGCGAGCCAGTATCTGCATTATCGCCGCCGTCAGTCCCGGACGGTCTTGACCATTGATGCGGATGAGAATCTGTTCCTTCTTTTCCATATGCGTTATTCATTATTCATTTCCCGCCTACAAAGTTAGTGCAAACCGATCGCAATGCAAAAAGAAAAAGAATTTTTTATTACAGTATTGCCGAGTTGAAACCAAACTTTAGCGCCAGCTGTCCGTTGACATTTGTCCTGTAACTCCTTATTCTCCCTGTCGCCTTGTCTCCCTAACAAAAATTTTGCTAGCAAAATTTTGAATAGATGGGCTCTTTAATGCGGGTAAAGGGCCTCTTTAATGAAGATTTTGCTAGCAAAATTTC
>CACZRN010000098.1 GCA_902783625.1 uncultured Prevotellaceae bacterium | reverse complement strand
TTCGACACCCGCAAACTGTTATGGAACAAATAATGTATCGTTTATGGCAAATCTTAATGTAAATATAGCAGGGCTTTCTCTTCCCAATCCCGTGATGACTGCCTCTGGCACGTTTGGCTACGGTATCGAGTTCTCCGACTTTGTAGATCTCAGTCAGATAGGTGCGATAATCGTAAAAGGCACTACCCTCCTTCCGCGTGAAGGCAATGATTATCCACGAATGGCGGAGACTGCCCAGGGTATGCTCAATTGCGTGGGGTTGCAGAACAAAGGTGTTGATTATTTCTGTGAGCACATCTATCCGGAGTTGTCAAAATACAATTCGCGTTTCATCGTGAATGTAAGCGGTTCGTCGCCCGACGACTATGCCGAATGTGCATCGCGAATAGATGCCCTCGACGGAATACCAGCTATCGAGCTTAATATTTCTTGTCCCAATGTCCGACAGGGCGGAATGGCATTTGGCGTTACTACTGAAGGAGCTGCGAGCGTGGTAAGAGAGGTCCGCAAGCGCTACCATAAAACGCTCATTGTGAAGTTGTCGCCGAATGTTACCGATATCGCCGATATTGCCCGTGCTGTGGAAGGTGCCGGAGCAGATGCCGTGTCGCTTATAAACACTCTCATGGGGATGTCGATCGATATTGAGCATCGCCGTTCGCGGCTCAGTATAGGAACGGGAGGGCTTAGCGGTCCTGCTGTCAAACCAGTTGCCGTGCGGATGGTATGGCAGGTGGCACGAGCTGTGAAAATCCCCGTTATCGGATTGGGTGGAATAATGAATGCTGCCGATGCGATAGAGTTTTTCATGGCAGGGGCATCGGCTATTGAAATCGGTACGGCAAACTTCATTGACCCTCAGGTGACGATAAAGGTGCGTGATGGTATCGACAAGTGGCTCGACGAACACGGATGTCTGTCGCTGCAAGAGATTATAGGGGCAGTGAGATAATCTGTCGGTATATAATACTACAACATGAACTTTGTAATACCCTACATAGTTCATGTTTTTTCTTTAATAATCCATACCTGTCGGTTGCGTTAGAATTAAGGGTTGATACACAGACTTATTAAGCAGAGTAATACCTTTTTGCTGAGCGCATTTCGGCGTATTGTCATCCCCACTTGTATTGCCTTTAGAAAAATTTGCTAGCAAAATTCTTATTAAAGAGCCCATTTATTAACATTAAAGAGCCTCTTTATTCAAAAATTTGCTAGCAAAATTATTTGTTCGGTAAGAAGATATTGCTTCTAACTTGTTTTGTATGTTTCTCTACATTATTTCCGAAAGCGTCGCTGTTTAATCTGGTTTCTATCTTTGTTTCGGCGAGATTAGTTACACTTTATTCGCATTTAACAGGGGTTAAACACCGTTTTGTGTTAAAAAATGTCACAGTGTTAATGGTTTTATTAAAGCTTTGGCACTATTATGTGATGATAGGCAGGTGGAAGATGCAACTACTGATATTTGATAATATTCAAATTAGGACTGTTCAATGTGTAAACTTTGTGTTTTCATTGCTTGGCTTGTCTCTTGACTATTGCTTATTTAAGTGTTTGACAGAGAGGTATATATATACAAAATTTGAGGGCTACCGATTGGTAGCCCTCAACCAACACAAAAACTAAACTAGACTTAACTAAGCAATTCGGCGTTTTCACAAACCCCTCATTACCGATTGCAAAAGTATAAAAAAATATTCTTTCGCGTCACTACTTTTTCGTTTTTAACACATTAAAAAAATGTTACAAACCTATTTTCTCGACTTATTAATCATTAAAAGGTCGAAAATCACCATTGCGGCCATAGATTCTACAATCGGAACAGCTCTTGGCACTACGCATGGATCGTGTCTTCCTTTAGCCTTTATCGTCGTGCTGTTGCCTTTACTGTCCACAGTCTCCTGTTCTTTCATAATAGTTGCAACAGGTTTGAATGCCACTTTGAAGTATATGTCGTCGCCGTTGGTTATTCCACCTTGTATCCCTCCGCTGTGGTTGCTGCGAGTGCGGATGGTGCCGTTGTCCGAATAGAATGAGTCGTTGACCTCGCTTCCCTTCCTCCATGCAGCGTCGAAACCGTCGCCATATTCAAATCCCTTAGCAGCATTTATGCTCATCATTGCAGCGGCCAGTGCGGCATGTATTTTTCCGAATTCAGGCTCGCCTAATCCTGCCGGGCAGCCTCTCACAACAGCGCTCACCACTCCGCCAACAGAGTCCCCTTCTTCTTTCATCTGAGCTATCAGGCGCTCCATTTCTTCGGCAGTCTTATCATCAGGGCAGCGGACAGCGTTGTTCTCGCTATTCTTCAGATTGTAGTCTTTATAATCGCCAGTCAGTTTAATATTGCCTATCTGCGACGTAAATGCTTGTATTTCAACGCCTACCTCTTTTAGGGCCAGTTTTGCGAATGCCCCTGCAACTACTCTGCTTATGGTTATTCGCGCCGAGGAGCGTCCCCCGCCTCGATAGTCTCTCACCCCATATTTGCATTGATATGTAAAGTCGGCATGCGATGGACGGAGCTTGTCTGACATCTCGGTGTAGTCCATCGGGCGTTGGTTTTCGTTTTTCACGATAAAACCGATCGGGGTGCCTGTTGTTACTCCCTCAAACACTCCGCTGAGGATTTCTATCTTGTCGGCTTCGTTGCGCTGTGTGGTCAGCTTGCTCTGCCCTGGACGGCGACGGTTGAGTTCGCTCTGTATGAATTCCATGTCGACCTTTACCCCTGCAGGCATTCCGTCGATTACGCCTCCTATGGCTGCACCATGGCTTTCACCAAAGGTTGTAAGCCTGAATAGTGTTCCGATTGTGTTGCTCATTTTCTTTAATGTGTATTTAATCAGAGTGCGAGTTAATAAATGCTTTGAAATCTTTTATCTATATTGCCAAACACGGTAGTTCATCCATTATGGCAACATCCTTTTCCGTTGCCATTGTCTTTCTTGCAACATCCGTTTTCTGTCATGTCGCAACCTTCTCCGGCATTGGCACATCCTCCACAGCAGCTGTCGTTGCTCATGGCGTTGATGAAACTCTCAATCTCAGCATTTGTGGCAATACGGTTTTCCAACACTGAGCCGATGAAATTCAGCGTCTTTCCTGCAAGAGGATGATTAAAGTCGAGTTTCACTTTGTCGTCGGTGATGTCGTCAACCCTCGCTCTGAACAATTGTCCATTCTCATCGCGCATCGGAATAATGGCGTCGATGAAGATGTTTTTCTCGTCGAACTTGCCGTCGATACAGAACAGTTCGCGGTTCAGTTCGAAGATATTGTCCTCGTCGATTATGCCGTAAGCCTGTTCTGGCAGCAGCACGAAGTCGAATTTCTCACCCTTCTCTAGTGGGACGATGTTGTTTTCGAAATCGTTCAGTGTAAACCCGAATCCGCTAATAAACACGAAAGGATTCTCTTGTGTTGCTTCTTCAATAGGAATAAGCCGCTCGTCCTCTATCAAGCAGAGCTTATAAGTCACGGCAATGTACTTGTTGTCTGTCATTTTTCGGTTCCTTTTTATTGTAGTTTGTGCAAATTTACTAAAAAATACTGCTTGGTTAAATTCTTTGACTGTTTTTTTCAGAAAAATGTTTTCATTTTGCTATTTATCACCAACTTTAATTATGTTTAAGTTAGGCTGCACCTCAACAATAAACGACAAAAAATGATTTTTTCTTTTGTATTGTCTTCGGTTTGCACTATTTTTTCTCCCCTTTGGGATAAGAACCGAAGGTCACCGTTCTGTAACGAAGCGGAAGAGGGAAGGTAGTGTTTAGGCTGCGTTTCGGTAAAAAAAGAATAAAATCTTTTGTTTTACACTCAACTTGCACTAACTATAACTATGTTGAAGTTAGGCCGCACCTCAACAGTAAAAAGAGAAAAAATGGATTTTTCTTTTTGTATTGTCTTCGGTTTGCACTAACTTTGATTCATAATATAATCGAAGTTAGACTTCGTTTCGGTATAAAAAATAATTAAAATTATTTTGTTCTACACTCAACTTGCACTAACTTTGCGACGATGAAACAGTTGTGTTTGCTTTTCATATCGCTATTTCTTACGCTTTCAGCCCAACCTGTGTCGGCTGGTGGCGGGAAGTTGTCGCCCTATGTGCGCCAGGCTGTTCGAGTGTCAAAGCATTTCCGTGCAGCTAAGTCGGATGTTCCGCGCCGTCAACAGGAAATATGTGCATTCGTCAAGGTTGCATCAGGCAGCGATGGAGTCCTCTCTGATTATGCTCTTGAGCCTCTTGCCGAGTTTGGCGACATCTACATAGCTAGCATCCCCGTTTCGCTCATTCCCCTTCTCACTGCCGACAGTCGCATTCAGCGTATCGAGGCCAACCGCTCGTCACAAGTCACGCTCGACAGTGTCGGCATTCAAATCAACGCCCTTCCGGTTTATGAGGGCACAGAACTACCGCAGGCTTTCACTGGCGAGGGAGTTGTCATGGGCATCCAGGATGTAGGATTCGACCTCACTCATCCCAATTTCTTTTCCACTTCGGGTTCCGATTATCGCATAAAGGCGTTTTGGGATCAGCTCTCTATCGACACCATTGGCAGTAGTCTCTATGTGGGTGCCGATTATCTAGGCGAGGAAGCGTTGCTTGCATATGCCCATTCGCGCGATAACCATCTTATCAGCCATGGTACTCATACTCTAGGAATTGCCGCAGGCAGCGGGGCGGGCACGCCATATCGTGGATTGGCTCCCGATGCCGATATCTGCTTGGTTAACAATGCGGTAAATACCGATATGGAACTCATCGACAGTCTCGATTACTATAAATACACATCTGCAACCGACGCACTCGGATTCAAATATATTTTCGATTATGCTCAAAGTGTGGGCAAGCCATGCGTTATTTCATTCAGCGAAGGGTCGCATCAAGACTTCCGTGGCGACGATCAACTCTATTTCGAGGTGCTTTCGCAGATGGTAGGTCCTGGTAGGATAATCGTTTCGTCGGCTGGCAACAACGGTCATTATACTACATATATCGAAAAGCCTCAAGGACAGGAGTCGGTTGGCACGTTCCTTCGCAATAACAACCAGAACTACGTGCTCACCACACTACGTTCATCGGCACCGTTCACCCTGCGCATCACGTCGTATGGCGACGTTGCCGAATCGTTCACTATCGGCACCGAAGAGTTGCTTCAGTTACCCGACTCCAACCTTATCGACACACTCACTCTCGCAGGTCGACATTATCCCATCGACATATATTGCTATCGGTCGTGCTACAACGAGGAAGACATAATCGTGGAGTTCTACGCAGAGGATGATAGCAAGTTTGCCGCCTCGCAGCCCTTCAGTATCGAGGCATTAGGCATTGATGCGAGGGTGGAGTTCTTCAATGTCGCAGGGCGTTTCGCCACCGACGCCCATAATCCCGCACTTATCGAGGGCGAAAGCACCCATAGTATAAATTCGCCGTCGAGTTGCCGCGATGTGATTTGTGTGGGAAGTACCACATATCGCACCGGCTTCGTAAACTATCGAGGCGAGTATGTCGACCAAAACTGGAGCAGTGGCGGTCACCGTGGCCGTTTCTCCTCGGTAGGTCCTACAGTTCTGGGGATTATCAAGCCCGATGTACTTGCTCCTGGGGCCAATGTTATCTCATCGATGAGCAGCTATTTCCTCGAGTCGCCGGGAAGTTCAGAGGAGCTCCGTTTCCTCATTGAGACGATGGAGCGCAACGGTCGCGTCTATGGTTGGGAAGCGCAGTCAGGTACGTCGATGTCGTCACCCGCAGTGGGAGGAGCCATTGCTCTGTGGTTGCAAGCGAAGCCTACACTAACGTTCAACGATATCATAGATGTCTTTGCACATACATGTCGCCACACTTCCGATGCCACCGAATGGCCAAACATCTACGAAGGATGGGGAGAGATAGATGTTTATCGCGGTCTGCTCTATATCCTCGGCATCGATGGCATCAGTACTATTTCAACCTACCAGCCCGATCGGCTATCGTTCAGGGTGACGGCAGAAGGCAATCTCGTTATAGTGTCAGATATTTCTCGTGATAATGATGTCACACTTTCAGTATATTCAACATCAGGTGCAAAGATGTTTACCACTCGTGTGAGGGGTGGCAGCGGTGATGCCGAAATCAATCTCTCGCACCTCCCACATGGCCTTTATGTGGTTCAGATCGACAGCTCCGACCCTCGACTGAAAGGATCTACCATTATCCGTCGTTGAATAGCCAAATCACTTTTTGTCTGTTTAGCGCTTGTCCCTTCTCTACTAAATAATAGGTAATATTTCCTTTGCAATATGTCGTTTGTTTCCGAAGGTAAAGTAGGTAAACAGAAAAACCCCTATTTTTAGGTATTGCAGATGCGGTGTTTTGTCATTAACTTTGCATCGCATAACGGACTTCCATTTTACTCGTTGTCAGTGCTCCGGCTTCACGAAAATATGGAAAAAGTATAGGAATCATCAAATTTCAATTATATACACTTATTCGCATAATTAGTATTTCATAATGTTTTTGTATAAAAAAAAGGGCTGTCCGCGAGGATAGCCCTTATTGTATATCAGTATGAGATAGTGGCATTACTAGTTACATTTCTATGGCAATGAACGAGTTAGGCCAAAGTGTCACTTCGATTGCTCCGTCGGTTACATTGAGTGGCACTTCTGTATATCTGTGCCATTCGTCGGTCAGATGTCCGATGGCTTTCGATATTTGTCCTTCAGAGAGTCTGACACGGTAGGTTTCTTTGCTCGATTTGTTGTCGTCTTCAGAATATCTGCAAAGAATAATCATCATCTTCCCGTCGTTGTTTTTGGCGGCAGTGGCATAAATGTCTTCATAGTCATTCTCCACCTTCACCTGCTGCCCGTAGTCGAGTAAGCGTTTCCAGGCATAGAATGCATAATAGGCTGGTCGTGGCGAAAGGTCGTAGAGGTCGAACAACCCGTTGAAGCCAGTACCGATGCGAGCGTCGTAATACATGAGTTTATCGACAGGCTGGTCTTGACATGCTACCATTGTAGCCATAGTGAATGCCGCGCCTTTCTCGCTACTGACAGCCTTTAGGGAGTAAACAAACTCTTTTGTCCAACCGCGCACATAGTTCCATTCGTTAAGTATCGATTCTTTGTCACCGTATCCGTGGCGTTTCATTGCCTCCCTCATGCGTGCCGCTTTCTCTGAGATGTCAGTGGGCCGGTTGGTGTATATGTGCCATGAGAAGAAATCGAGCTCCACATTATGTTTCTCCATATAGTCGAGGAATCGCTCGCCCCATTCTTCGTTGCCTGCTATTGCCGGGCCACCTATCATCAAGTCGGGGAAGCACTTGTTGAGATGGTTTGCAGCCACTTCGTAGAACTCAAAGAACTGCTGCTCGGTTCCTCCCCAGCATCGTGGGTTCGTGTCCCAGCCCCATGCATCAAGGTCTGGCTCGTTCCATATTTCCCAGTATTTTATCCCCAGATGCAGTCCGTCAGCCCATCCTTCGTTGTAATGGCGGATGATATGCTCGCAGATGCGTGCCCACTTCTTGTAGTCTTTTGGAGGATATATGCCATACTTCTTTTTGTTATGCTCAATCTTCTGCCCTAGACGATAGAACACAGCCGTGCCACAGCTCATGATATCCTTCATATACTGATCGGTGAGAACGAAGTCGTAAGATTTCGGATCGTTGACATCTTTGTCGAAATCTGGGAAGATGGCAGTGATGTCTACCGTGTGTTCGCCGCCATATCCCGAATAAAAAGCTGCATCATGTGTGCGGGCATAGGGGAATTGTGCTGCGGCATACGCCACACTGTTGCCTGAAGTCTGGTCGCCTGTTTCTATCTTCGGACCGTTGTTCACTCCGTTCATGGGTTTTATAGGTCCGATCACATTCGTCGGTGTCACCACTACATCGGCCGATATGTTTGTTACAGAAAGTACTGTCGCAAGTACGAGGATTAGTTTCATTGTCTTCATAGCGTATCAGGATATTAGTTTTGTAACGATATATTTATAAAAAACTTACTTGTGCAAAGATAAGTCATTTCGCTATTATACAAGAATAATTTTGTAAGAAAAAAGCATTTTTCTGCTGTATTATATAATCTCTCGTTTTAATTGCTTTCGCTGTCTTGTTCCGACGGCGGAGTGTCTTATGCGATTGGATTCCGCACTTGTGGCAGCCCTTAAACGTGTGCGCGAGTTAAAAATAATTAATAAGGTGAAATTTTCTCCCCTTTGCAGTATTGTTGGTTGAATGGTTTTGTTAAATTTGCATAGACGTAGGCATACGCAATTTTCAAATTTAAAATATCTGTATATTATGAAAAAAATCAGTATTCTTTTCGTAGCCGTTGCTGCTGCAATTCTTGTGGGTTGCGGTACATCGCGCACAGTACCCATCACGGGTCGTAAACAGAGTCTGCTTGTCAGCGACGAGCAGGTGTTGAGCCTGAGTAATCAGGAGTATACAAAGTATATGCAGTCGGCAACTAAGTCTTCCGATGCAACCAACACTGCCATGGTGCAGCGTGTGGGACAGCGGTTGGCTGGTGCTGTGCAGAGTTATCTCACTGCTGCCGGAATGGCATCGGAGCTCAGCCAGTACAGCTGGGAGTTTAACCTTGTTAAGGATAATAGTGTGAACGCCTTCTGTATGCCGGGCGGAAAAATTGTGGTATATGAGGGTCTTTTGCCCGTCACTCAGGATGAGGCATCGCTGGCGATAGTGCTTGGGCACGAGATAGCGCATGCTGTAGCAAAGCACTCAGCAGAGCAGATGTCAAAACAGATAAAGCAGCAATATGGTACGCAGATACTCGGTGGCGTGCTCAGCGCAGCCGGAGTAGGCTCGACGGGAACATCGATAGCACAGATAATAGTTCAGAACGGACTGCAGTTCCGCAACCTGAAGTATTCGCGCGACCATGAGACGGAAGCCGACCACATGGGACTCATCTTTGCAGCTATGGCTGGCTACGATCCGCAGGTGGCAATACCGTTCTGGCAGCGCATGGCAGCACAGAGTGGCAGCACAAACGACAACGACATGTTCAGTGACCACCCATCGGATGCGAAGCGCATAGCGGCACTGCAGAAACTGATGCCAGAGGCAATACAATACTACAATGCTGCAACAGGCAAGGCATCTACAGCCACAACTACGAAGTCGACTCCAAAAACCACAAAGACCGTTTCGGCTTCAAGTCTGTCAAAGAAAAGATAAAGTGGTCACCACTTAATATGTTAGTTTTATGATTGAGTATATTATTGCAAATCTGTGGCTATTGTGGACTATTATAGCCCTTGTGTGCCTTGTTCTTGAACTCAGTTCAGGCGATTTCTACGTTACCTGCTTCGCCATTGGTGCTGCAGTGTCAGCAATAGCAGCGCTCGCTGGAGTACCTTTCTGGTTACAAGTGTTAATCTTTGCCGTGGCATCGGTTCTGAGTATCTGGCTTATCCGTCCGGCGCTTGTCCGATGGCTGCATAAACCTGAGCAGGAAAGACTCTCAAACGCCGACGCCCTCATCGGACGGACAGGCGATGTGGTGGAGCAGATTCCAGTAGGGGGATATGGCTGTGTGCGTATTGACGGCGACTATTGGAAAGCCGTTACTGATGGCTCCGAGCCTATTGCCGTTGGCACAAAAGTAAGAGTATGCAAGCGTGAGAGCATCATCATCACCGTGGAGAGAGTATGAGGCAATGTCGTTGAGACTGTTACGCTGTGGGTTACTTTATTTACCTATAACTGTTAGTTAAGCGACAATAAAAGTTAAAAATGTATTTATAAAAACAAAACATAAAAGATATGGATTTCGGTTTATATGCTTTGATTGCCATCGTAGTGCTGGCTATCATCTTTGTGAAAATGGCAGTGGTGATTATACCACAGAGTGAGACTCGCATCATTGAGCGCTTGGGTAAGTATTATGCTACGCTGAAGCCTGGCATTAACGTGATAATCCCATTCATCGACCGTGCGAAAGAAATGATTACCATGTCGCGTGGACGCTATGTCTACAGCACTGCAATCGATTTGCGCGAACAAGTGTTCGACTTTGCCCGTCAGAACGTTATTACGAAAGATAACATTCAGATGGAAATCAATGCGTTGCTCTATTTCCAGATTATGGATCCGTTCAAGGCTGTGTATGAAATCAATAATCTGCCTAACGCTATCGAGAAACTCACACAGACCACACTGCGTAACATCATCGGAGAACTGGAACTAGACCAGACTCTTACCTCACGCGACACCATAAACACCAAACTACGTGCCGTGCTCGACGAGGCCACCGACAAGTGGGGTGTGAAAGTTAATCGGGTAGAACTGCAAGACATTATTCCTCCTTCGAGCGTACTGCAGGCAATGGAGAAGCAGATGCAGGCAGAGCGTAACAAGCGTGCTACCATTCTCACCAGCGAAGGTCAGAAACAAGCTGTTATCCTGCAGTCGGAAGGTGAAAAGACATCTACTATCAACCGCGCAGAGGCAGCTAAACAACAATCGATACTTAATGCTGAGGGAGAGGCAACGGCGCGCATCCGCAAGGCAGAGGCAGAGGCAAAAGCCATAGAACTTGTGACAGAGGCAGTGGGAAAGACCACTAATCCTGCCAATTACCTGCTGGCACAGAAATACATCCAGATGATGGAAGAGTTGGCCCAGAATAATCAGGTGAAGACAGTGTACCTTCCTTTCGAAGCAACTAATGTTATGGGCTCGCTGGCAGGTATCAAGGAATTGTTCAAGGAAAAGGAATAACCTCTCAGTCTGCAGTGAGGAATAGCATATAGGAATGAAGAAAATTTTGACAGTCGTATTGAGTGCCATGGCGACCTGCGTCATGGCATTCGATGCTCCTACACTTGGGTGGAGTTCATGGAACACATTCGCGCTGAACATCAGCGATTCAGTGATAAGAAGCCAGGCAGATGCAATGATTTCCACAGGTCTGGCAAAGGCTGGGTATAGAAATGTGAACATCGACGACGGCTATTGGGATGGTCGTGATGAGAATGGCAGAGTGAGGCTCAACGACAGGTTGTTCCCCAACGGCATGCGCTCGCTGACCGACTATATCCATGGGCTTGGATTGATTCCAGGTATTTATTCCGATGGTGGAGAAAACTCGTGCTGTTCTATATATAGTAAAGTGAAAGAGGGTATCGGCGTAGGGTTTTATGGCCATGAGGCAGAGGATTGCCGACAGTTTTTCATCGACTGGAACTTCGACTTTATAAAGATCGACTATTGTAGCGGCATGCGCATGGGACTCAAAGAGCAGGAGCAATATGGCAAGATACGCCGCGAGATGGATCGATGTGCCAAAGAGAGAGGGAAGGATATAAAATTCAACATGTGTCGCTGGGCTTATCCGGGGACGTGGGTAAGCGAGATTGCCGACTCATGGCGTACAACAGGCGATATCTATTGCGAATGGAAGTCGGTGAAGGAAATCATTAGGCGTAATCTTTATCTACAGGCTTTTACTGGAGGCGGACACTACAACGACATGGATATGCTCGAGATTGGTCGCACATTGACGCATGCCGAAGAAACCACACACATGATATATTGGAGCATCTGCTCATCGCCGTTGCTCATAGGATGCGACCTGACGAAGATACCAGAATCATCTCTATCCTTGTTGAAAAACAAGTATCTGCTGGCGATGAATCAAGACAAACTTGGCATCGGGGCCCCTGTCGTACAGCGGGAGGGCGACGTCTATGTCGTGGCAAAAGATATGGAGAAGATTGGTGGCAATAAGCGTGCCATGGCAGTCGTCAACCTTAGCGACGAAGTGCAGCAGATTGACATCGATATCCGCCTGTTGGGCATGCAGGGACCAGTGTCTCTTTTCGATTGTCTTGAGGAGAAGAAGCTACCCAAGGCGAGCGGCAATCTGCATCTGACACTCCAGCCACATGCCTCGGCGGCGTTCATTGTAAAGGGGAAACGTCTTGAGCGCACAGTATATCAAGCTGAAGAGGCATGGCTGAAGATGTTCCATGAGATGTGGAAAAACGAATATGCTCAGTTTGCCGTGGCCGACATGGCGAGTCAGGGCGCGTATGTAGGACATCTGGGCAATAGTGCCGACAACTATATGGAGTTGCGCAATGTATATAGCCAACGTGGTGGAGATTATACACTTACCATTCGCTATGCCTCCGAGTACGAACGCGACTTGTCAATGATGGTGAACGGAAGCCAGCCTTTGACGCTTTATGGACTTTATAGTGGGTCGTCCACCGACAATTGGAAGACAACTACAGTCAGGGTGAAGCTACGCAAAGGACAGAACACCGTAAGGCTTTATAATAACGACGGGTGGGCTCCGAACATCGATTACATCGAACTGAAACCAATAGCAAACAGAAAACAATAAATTCTATAGAACAGATACAAAATGCTGAATGTATGTATTGTTGCAGGTGCACGGCCTAATTTCATCAAGGTTGCACCGATAGTGAGATCAATAAATAAGGCACACGATGAAGGTAAGCAGATTTGTTATGAACTTGTTTATGCCGGCATTGAAGACGACATCACTCTTGAGTCATCGCTTTTTGATGACCTTCAGATAGAGCGGCCGTCGGTTTATCTTGGTGTTAGTTGCACCAATCTCAACGAACTCACAGGGCAGGTGATGTCGGCGTTTGAGCAATATCTGCAGTCGCATCGTGTCGATGTTGTCATCGTTGTCGACGATTTGGCATCCACTATGGCTGCGGCTATCGTCGCAAAGAAGCAGGGACTTACGCTTGCACATCTTGTGGCAGGCACACGTTCGTTCGATATCAATATGCCAAAGGAAATCAACCGACTCGTTATTGATGGCTTGTCCGATCTTCTGTTCACCGCTGGTATGAGCAGTAATAGTACTGCCACACGCGAAGGGGCGGAGCAATCGAAGATATTCATGGTTGGCAACATCCTTATGGATACGTTGCGATATAACTATTCACGTCTGCAACGTCCAGCGATATTCGATGAGCTCTCTCTTCATGACAAAGGCTACATCGTCTTCACACTGAACAGAAAACTCCTTATTGCCGACCGTGATAATCTGCGCCTCATGCTGAATAGTATGATTGACAATGCTGCTGGCATGCCCATTATTGCACCGCTCAGGAGCCTTGCCCGTGATGCTGTGAAGGATGTGTTGGGGAGCAAAATGGGTTCGCTTGTGATAGTCGATCCACTCAGTTATCTCGAGTTTGGTTATCTCACAGCTCATGCGCGTGGCATCGTCACTGATTCGGGAAATGTTGCCGAAGAGGCCACATTCAATTGTGTACCATGCATAACGCTCAACAGCTACACCGAACACATAGAGACTGTCAAGGTGGGGTCGAATGTCTTGGTCGGCGAGAATGCCCAGTTGCTTGGTGATGCCATCTGCGACATGGTGAATGGCCATTGGAAAGAATGCGCATTGCCCGAACGGTGGGATGGTCGCACGGCAGAGCGCATAGTTCAGATATTGCTTGAGCGAAGACATTTGGTAGAATCAAACGAACGAGGAGGTATAGTATGAAACGTATTGTATTGATAACAGGAGCCACCAGTGGCATCGGTGAGGCATGTGCCCGCAAGTTTGCCGAAGACGGTTATGATGTGATCATCACAGGTCGTAATGCCAATCGATTGAATACGCTGAAAAGCGAGTTGACGACGATGGGAGTGAATGTGAAGGTGCTTGTCTTCGATGTGCGCGATCGTAATTCAGCCCGCGAAGCCATCGAATCGCTGTCACCCGACTGGAACAATATTGATGTGCTCATTAACAACGCTGGCCTTGCACTCGGTTTGGAGAAGGAGCATGAAGGTGACACCGATGATTGGGATACGATGATCGATACAAACATAAAAGGCTTGCTGACGATGACACGTCTCGTCGTACCCCTCATGGTGGCGCGTGGAGTGGGGCACGTGATCAACATCGGAAGTGTGGCAGGCGATGCTGCCTATGCTGGCGGTAATGTGTATTGCGCCACAAAGGCTGCCGTGAAGGTGCTTTCCGATGGTTTGAGAATTGATCTCGCCGACACTGCGGTGCGTGTTACAACAATTAAGCCGGGTTTGGTTGAAACCAATTTCAGTGTTACCCGATTCCATGGTGACACCGAGCGTGCAGCCAATGTGTATCGGGGCGTGGAACCTCTCAGCGGTGATGATATCGCCGATGTAGCGCTCTATGCTGCCAATGCCCCCAAGCATGTTCAGATTGCCGAAGTGCTTGTATTGGCGACACATCAAGCCAACGGCTCTGTCATCAGTCGGAAAGATTGAGGCATTCTTTTAGCGACAACAAGATGAGAAAAATTATTCCCGTCATAGGAATGGCATGCTCGGCTTGTTCGGCTAATGTAGAGAAAAAACTCCGCTCACTTGATGGAGTGGCATCGGCCGATGTTAATCTGGTTGGGCGCACTGCGACAGTCGATTTCGACCCTGCCGTGACGTCGCTTCAGCAGATGAAGAAAGAGATTAATGC
Organism: uncultured Prevotellaceae bacterium; assembly: GCA_902783625.1. GTDB lineage: Bacteria > Bacteroidota > Bacteroidia > Bacteroidales > Bacteroidaceae > Prevotella. The sequence goes on along the minus strand of CACZRN010000098.1, from coordinate 5,178 downwards.
CATTGGCTATGACCTTGTAATCGACGACTCGCGCGCCGCAGAGCATATTGTGGCACGTGAGTTTTTCGTACTCCGACGTAGGGTTGTGGTATCGTGGATTTTCGCTGCTCTTGTCATGGCGATATCAATGCGATGGATTAATGTCGGCGGACGTGCTGCAGCCAACCAACTGTCGCTGGTGGTGGCGTTGGCGTGTATGATATATTGTGGGCGGCATTTCTATTCTTCAGCCTGGCGACAGCTGTGTCATGGCACCGCCAATATGGATGTGCTCGTCGCACTCTCCACTGGTATCACTTTTCTGTTCAGCGTGTTCAATACATTCTTCGGCGAAGCATTCTGGTCGTCGCGCGGGATGGAGTGGCACACCTATTTTGATGCCTCGGTGATGATAATCACTTTCGTACTCACCGGTCGTCTGCTTGAGGAACGGGCGAAGGACAGCACTGCCTCGTCGATACGCGAACTGATGGGCATGCGCCCGAGGACGGCTCGTCTTGTAATGGGCGGCGAGGTGAACGAGGTGCCACTGTCAACTATCGAGGTGGGCGACATCATCGAAGTGGGTGCGGGTGAGAAGATACCTGTCGATGGCAGTGTTGTCAGTGCCGACAGTTTCATGACCAGCGGTTCGGCATACGTCGATGAGAGTATGATAAACGGCGAGCCTGCCCCTGCTGCCAAAAGTGCTGGCAGCAAAGTGCTTGCCGGTACAATCCCTGCGCAGGGACATCTACGTATGCGTGCCGAAAAGGTTGGCGACGATACAATGCTCTCGCAGGTGATACAGATGGTGCAGGAGGCTCAAAATTCAAAGCCGCCTGTGCAACGTGTAGTTGATCGCATGGCTGCGCGATTTGTTCCAGCTGTGGCACTCATCTCGTTGATTACGTTCATCGTATGGCTTCTTGTCGGTGGAAGGCAGATGTTGCCGCAAGCCATAATCTCGGCTGTGTCGGTACTTGTGGTAGCATGCCCATGCGCTATGGGACTTGCCACACCCACTGCTCTCATGGTGGGCATAGGCAAGGCAGCGCGCAGAGGAGTTCTTATAAAAGATGCCGCCGCACTCGAGCGTTTGTGTAAGATCGATGCTGTGGTAATCGACAAGACAGGCACACTAACCGTGCCCAATCCCAGTATCGATTTCACCCGTGCCGATGACCTTCCTTTCGATATCCGTGAGACTCTGAAGCCTTATGCCCCTGAGGCTATTGCCTCGTTGCGTAGGCAAGGCATCGAGGTTCACCTGATGAGTGGCGACAAGGCTGATGCTGTAGCCTACTGGTCCGACAAGGTGGGCATTGACAACTATCACAGCGATGCCCTGCCGCAAGACAAGGAGCATCTGGTGAGGCAGTTGCAGAGCGAAGGGAAAACCGTTGGTATGATAGGTGACGGTATTAACGATACTCAGGCGCTTGCCGCCAGTGATGTGGGCATGGCCATGGGGCGTGGCACCGATGTGGCTATTGATGCTGCACAGGTCACTCTGATGGGAGACTCGCTCAATGTCGTGCCAGAGGCGATACATCTCAGCCGACGCATACTGACAATGATACGTCAGAATCTTTTTTGGGCATTCATCTACAATATCGTGTGCATACCGCTTGCCGCAGGACTGCCATATCTGTTTGGCATTCATTGGCAGATAAATCCCATGTGGGCATCGGCGCTGATGGCACTGTCGTCTGTGAGTGTGGTACTCAACAGTCTCCGCTTGCGATACACATAGCTTCAATTCCGTATAGCTAAACAAAGCGCCTTATGCAACGTTTATGCATAGGGCGCTTTGTTGTATCTTGAAACGGTTTTCGCGTCTGTCGGTTTTTTTCTTATGGGATAAAGCCGGGTGCCATGTCGCTCCATAAGGAATTGCCATATCCAGAGGGCATCATGGGTACAGGACCATACTGCGGATACTTGCGCTCCTCTACCGATACCGAGATCATAAACGAAGGCGAGAAATGATAAGCTGCTCCGATGCCTATGCGGTCGCCAATATTGCTGATATCGTAGAGTGGCAATGGTCTCCGATTATCGACAAGCGACTTCTGTGCGTAGGCAAACGCTTCCCAGTGCTCGTCAAACCGATAGCTGAGCACTGCTGAGAGACCTGCGTCGTGGTAGTTGGAATGGGCCCAGTTCACATTAGTGAAATAGCCTCCTGCCGCCAGCGATAGATGGTCGGTGAGTTGTGTGGCATACATGGCCGAGATGTTCTGAGCAAATCCCACTCCATGATATGCGTGCTTGCCCACTCCTGCAAATACCGATGCCGACAGGTTAAGGTTTAGTCCTTTGTGAAGCATCCACGGGTACCATCCGCCGATGTAGTAGGGATAGAATCCTGTTGTCATCACCTGTCCGCGATAGTTTATTGGTGGCAGGCTTATTGACATGTCGGCATCATTGCCCTCAGTTGTAGGTTCTGTCGCTGGAGGCATCACGTCGGCAACAATATCGCGCTTTGTGTCAACCTTTATGCTGTCGGTCACAATGAAGTCAGCCGTTGTGGGTTCATCCCCGACAACAGTGCCCCCAACCTCCTGTGCCAAACATCTCGAGCAGAGGAGAATAAACGCTGATATTATAACAACGATTCGCTTCATTGCGTTGACAAAATTAGGACATTGAGAAAGAAAAACCAAAATAATTCAATCATTTTAAGGAACTTAATCCTATTTTAGATTATAACCAGTTGTTTTAACTTTCTTTTCCTGCGGTTTTTGATTACAAATAATTCTTCTGAAAGACTATCTCTCTGCCCTCATGGGGTTATGCAGGAAATCCTCATACGCCATTCGGATCCCATCCTCAAGTTCTGTCTTGTATGTCCATCCCAGTTCTTTTGCCTTCGACACATCGAGGAGTTTCCTCGGGGTGCCGTTAGGGCGTGTGGTGTCCCATTTTATGGCACCTTCATATCCAACCACTTTCGCTACCAGCTCCGTTAATTCTCTTATTGTCAACTCCTTTCCTGTGCCAGCATTAACTGTCTCATTGCCTGAATAATTGTTCATCAGGAACACGCACAGATTAGCCAGGTCGTCAACATATAGGAACTCGCGCAGTGGTGAGCCGTCGCCCCAGCATGTCACCTCCTGCATTCCCGATTCCTTGGCTTCATGGAAACGGCGTATAAGAGCAGGGAGCACATGGCTATGTTCCGGGTGGTAATTGTCATTAGGGCCGTAAAGATTTGTAGGCATAACAGAGATAAAGTCGGTCCCATACTGCCGGTTAAGAAACTCGCAGTATTTGAGTCCCGATATTTTCGCCAGTGCATAAGCCTCGTTCGTCTTTTCCAACTCGCCTGTCAAAAGACAACTCTCTTTCATCGGTTGTGGGGCCAGGCGCGGGTAAATGCAACTGCTGCCAAGAAACTCCAATTTCTTACACCCATTCATCCATGCCGCATGGATGACATTCATTTCCAGAATCATGTTCTCATACATGAAGTCGGCCAATGCGTTTTGATTGGCTACAATGCCTCCCACCTTAGCTGCAGCCAGGAAGACATATTCTGGCTTTTCTTGTGCGAAGAATGCCTCCACAGCCTCTTGTCGGGTAAGGTCAAGTTCCCGATGCGTGCGCGTCACAATGTTATTGTATCCCTGCCGAACCAATTCCCTCACAATGGCTGAGCCCACCATTCCGCGGTGGCCTGCTACATATATTTTGCTATCCTTATTCATAATAATAAAAGCGAAATCATGTCGTATGGTGAAATGCTTGCTCGCTTATGCATTTCCATATAATTTCCTTACTTTTTTCATGTCGTGCTCTACCATGATGCGCACAAGTTCCTCGAAGCTCGTTTTGTGAGGATTCCATCCCAGAAGATTCCGTGCCTTCGTCGGATCGCCTAACAACTGATCTACTTCTGCCGGACGGAAATATTTCGGATCTACCTCCACAAGCAACTTGTTTGTCTTTATGTCGTATCCCTTCTCGTCAATGCCTTCACCTTCCCATCGCAGTTCGATGCCAGCCTCGTGGAATGCCTGTGTGCAGAACTCCCTAACCGTATGATACTCACCTGTGGCAATTACGAAGTCTTCGGCTTTCTCCTGTTGCAGGATCAGCCACATGCACTCTACGTAGTCTTTTGCGTAGCCCCAGTCGCGCAGTGAGTTCAGGTTGCCCAGGTACAACTTGTCTTGGTAGCCTTGTGCGATACGTGCTGCTGCCAGTGTGATTTTACGTGTAACGAATGTCTCGCCCCTGCGCTCGCTTTCGTGATTGAAAAGGATACCGTTGCAACAGTACATTCCGTAGCTCTCACGGTAGTTTTTGATAATCCAGAAGCCATAAAGCTTTGCCACACCATACGGGCTTCGTGGATAGAATGGTGTGGTTTCTTTCTGTGGCACCTCCTGCACGAGTCCGAACAATTCCGACGTAGATGCCTGATAAATACGGCACGAGTCGGCCAACCCCACTATTCTCACGGCTTCCAATAGCCTGAGCACTCCAATGGCATCGGCATCGGCCGTGAATTCAGGTACGTCGAACGATACCTTCACATGGCTTTGTGCGGCGAGGTTATAAATCTCAGTAGGCTTCACCTCGCTGATGATGCGTATGAGCGAACTCGAGTCTGTCATGTCGCCCCAGTGCAGGTTGATGAGGCGTTTCTTCTTCATGTCGCGGACCCATTCGTCAAGGTACAAGTGTTCGATTCGCCCTGTGTTGAACGACGAACTGCGGCGCAATATGCCATGAACCTCATAACCTTTTTCAATCAGAAACTCTGCCAGAAACGAACCATCCTGTCCTGTAATACCTGTGATTAATGCGACTTTTCTCTTTTCCATAATTATTATCTAGTTTCATGTTCCTAAAACAATCCGATTTACCATCTTGTGGCATTTCTATAGAATACAAAATTAAGTAATTTTGATGAGATTACCAAAAATAACAACTTCATATTTGTATATTTATTGTTTATATTTGTTTATTTGCTTTTTTTTTAATTATTTTGCGTCAGTAATTGAAACATGCTGAAAAATTTATTATTAAAATATGAGTCTACTTAAATTTCTGTTCGGCTCGAAAGCCGAGAATACTCCCGAAGCCAAGAAGGCTAGCGACGAGAAATCGTTCGATGTGTTGAAATACGATGGTGTGCGTGCCCTTAACATGGGGCAAGCCGACTATGCCGTGAAGTGCCTC
>CACZRN010000097.1 GCA_902783625.1 uncultured Prevotellaceae bacterium | reverse complement strand
CGACACCTGTGGTATTGGATATTGCGACAACACCTCTGACCACACCTTTTTTAATGATAAGATTCGTCATGCGCATTTCGAAATACACTTCGCCACCGCATTGCAGGATAGTGTTACGCATATTCTCTATTACTCTCGGGAGTTTGTCGGTTCCTATGTGTGGATGTGCATCGGAGAGAATCGACACTGAAGCACCGTGCTGACAAAACACGTTGAGAATCTTGTCGACAGATCCACGTTTCTTTGAGCGAGTATAAAGCTTTCCATCGGAATATGCACCCGCTCCGCCCTCACCGAAACAATAGTTGCTTTCGTCATCGATACGTTGAGTTCGACTTATTGTAGCAAGATCTTTCTTTCGTTCGTGCACGTCTTTTCCGCGCTCTAATACGACAGGTTTATATCCAAGTTCAATCAGTCTGAGCGCAGCAAAAAGTCCACCAGGCCCCGCACCGACAACAACCACCGAGGGTTTGTCGGCAACATTCGCGTATTCAGTGTGTTGAAATTCGTCGTCAACGGGAATCTCGTTGACAAACACGCGCACCGAAAGATTGACGAAAATAGTTCTTTGGCGGGCATCGATACTCTTTTTCAACACCCTGACGGTACATATCTCATCGTGCGAGAAACCTTTCTCACGTACGAGATATTCAATTATCGCCTGCTCGCTATATGAATCGCGAGGCAACACTCTCAACTGCAATTCGCTGATCATCTGACTAGATTTTCTGCAAAATTAATAAAAAACTTCGCAGCAAGCAGAAAACCATCCGTTTTTTATTCCAAAGCATAAGAAATTAAATACGGAAAAGTTAAATAGTATTAAAATAACAAAAATAACACAAGTAGAAGTCGGTAACATCAGTTTATTTTGAGTAATTTTGCACCCGATTTAGTCCGTGGAGGCTAGAACAAGTGCCGGCAGAGGGCTGGACGCCTTGCGGAAAAACCCGTTTATAATAATAAAAATGTACGCAATCGTAGAAATTAACGGTCAGCAGTTTAAGGTTGAGGAGGGCAAGAAGCTCTTTGTAAACCGCATCAAGGAAGCCGAAGAAGGCAAGACTGTTGAATTTGACAAAGTGCTCCTCGTCGACAATGAGGGCGCTGTCACGGTGGGTGCACCAACCGTAGAAGGTGCCAAGGTAGTAGTAGAAGTGGTTAATCCACTTGTGAAGGGTGAGAAGGTCATCGTCTTCAAGATGAAGCGCCGTAAGGACTACAGGAAGAAGAATGGTCACCGTCAGCAGTACACCCAGGTTGAAGTTAAACAAATAATCGCTTAACAGCAGGAAGGAATCATTATGGCACACAAAAAAGGTGTTGGTAGTTCTAAGAACGGACGCGAATCGGCTTCACAGCGATTAGGCGTTAAGATTTGGGGTGGACAGAAGTGTGTAGCAGGCAACATCATCGTTCGCCAGCGCGGTACACGCCACAACCCAGGTAAGAATGTAGGTATCGGTAAGGACGACACCCTCTACGCACTCGTAGATGGAACAGTGAATTTCCACAAAGGTCGTCGCGACAAGAGCGTCGTTTCGGTAATCCCTGAAGTAGAAGCTCAGTAAATAATCAAAACTTATTCCAAACAAACACAATGTCCCTGCCCTCACTCGTGAAGGCAGGGACAATTGCATTTAGGCCATACGGCAAAAAGAAATGTGCTCCTAAAGCTGAGGATAGAAGGCTCGGAGACGGCGGTTCGAAGGCCCAGAGGCAAAGGCTATGAGACTCGGAGGCTGTGGCTCGAAGTAGTACAGCCAAGAGTACATGGCTTTTGTACTCCGAGTACAAAGCCCATGTACTGGGAGTACAAAGTTCGCGTACAGGAAGTACAAGGCCCATGCACTGGCATAGTGTAGAGTTGAGAGTGTAGAGAGTAGAGTTGCTTGCCAGCGGAGAACATTCGCTTGAACGAAAACATCACGCCGGAGAGACAAAGTAAAAAAAAGCAGAAAAAGTTATCCCCTGCATGTTGCTCATTTTCAATAATTATTAGTAACTTTGCAGATTGAATTTTCGAAAACAATTTAAACATCATAATATGCTTACACTAAAGATGATAAACGACGACCCCGAGAGGATTATCCGTGGGTTGGAAAAGAAGTGTTTCAAAGGTGCTCGCGAGGCAATTGAAAAAGTTATCGTTATCGACAAACGTCGCCGCGAGATGCAGCAGAAGCTCGATGCAAACCTTGCCGAGTCGAAGAAGTTTGCCGCTCAGATAGGCGGACTCATGAAACAAGGACAGAAAGAAGAAGCAGAGAAAGTAAAGGAATCGGTCGCGCGGCTGAAGGAATACAACAGCTGGCTCGACGACGAAATGACGAAAGCCCAGAAAGAGCTCACTGCCCTACTCCAGCAGATTCCTAACATACCATACAACGAAGTGCCAGAAGGCTCTTCGGCCGAATACAACCGCGTGGTGAAGAGCAACCTTAAAGAATGCACTCCCGACGACACCGTCGGCAATTGGACATGCAACCCCGAGGTGGCCGAAGCACGTCTGCCGCACTGGGAACTCGCAAAGAAATACAATCTCATCGACTTCGACCTCGGAGTGAAGATCACCGGAGCAGGCTTCCCCGTCTATATCGGCAAGGGTGCACGTCTGCAACGCGCACTGATAAACTTCTTCCTCGACGAAGCACGCAAGGCAGGCTACACCGAGATAATGCCCCCCACGGTGGTAAACGCTGCATCGGGGTATGGCACCGGACAACTGCCCGACAAAGAAGGACAGATGTACCACTGCGACATGGACGACTTCTACCTCATCCCGACAGCCGAGGTGCCGGTGACAAACATCTATCGCGATGTGATAATCGACGAGAGCCGCCTGCCTATCATGAACTGCGCATACACCGAATGCTTCCGCCGCGAGGCAGGATCGTATGGCAAGGACGTGAGAGGACTGAACCGTCTGCACGAGTTCTCAAAGGTGGAGATCGTGCGCATCGACAAGCCCGAACACTCCAACCAGAGCCACCGCGAGATGCTCGATCACGTAGAAGGGCTGCTGAAGAAGCTCGAACTGCCCTATCGCATACTGCTCCTCTGCGGCGGCGACCAAAGCTTCACATCGGCCATTTGCTTCGACTTTGAAGTCTACTCCGAGGCACAGAAGCGCTGGCTCGAAGTGTCGTCGGTGAGCAACTTCGATACATATCAGGCCAACCGACTGAAGTGCCGCTACCGCAACAGCGAGACAAAGAAGATCGAACTCTGCCACACACTGAACGGCTCGGCACTCGCACTGCCTCGCATCGTGGCAGCACTGCTCGAGAACAACCAGTCGCCAGAAGGCATACGCATACCAAAAGCCCTCGTTCCATATACTGGTTTCGACATGATAGACTAATAAGATTGAAGATTGGAATTAATATTCAATCTTCAGTTTTCAATCTTCAATATAATAAAAAGATGAACAAGATAGTACGCAAAGAGCAGCTTTCGGAGAAAGTATTCCTTCTCGAAGTTGAAGCGCCGCTGATTGCAAAAAGTCGCAAGGCAGGCAATTTTGTGATTGTCAGAGTAGACAAGATTGGCGAGCGCATGCCTCTTACCATCGCCGAAGCCGACACAGAACGAGGCACGATAACACTCGTCGTCCAGAAAGTAGGACTCTCCTCCACAAAACTCTGCAATCTCGAGCAGGGCGAATATGTGGAGGATATCGTAGGCCCGCTGGGCAACCCGACTCACATAGAGAACTTCGGTACAGTGATTTGCGCAGGTGGAGGCGTCGGCGTAGCTCCGATGCTGCCCATCATACAAGCACTGAAGAAGGCAGGCAACCGCGTACTGTCGGTTCTGGCAGGACGCTCGAAGGAACTCATCATAATGGAGGAGAAAGTGCGTGAGAGTTCCGACGACGTAATCATCATGACCGACGACGGGTCATACGGCGAAAAGGGCGTCGTGACAGTAGGTATAGAAAAGTTCATCAAACAGGAGCACATCGACCGCGTGTTTGCCATCGGACCGCCGATAATGATGAAGTTCTCCTGCCTCCTGACACAGAAATACAACATCCCTACCGACGTTTCGCTGAACACAATCATGGTCGACGGTACCGGCATGTGCGGTGCATGCCGACTGACGATCGGAGGAAAGACGAAGTTCGTGTGCATCGACGGACCCGAATTCGACGGAGCTCTCGTCGACTGGGACGAGATGTTCAAGCGCATGGGAACCTTCAAAGACGCCGAACGCGAAGAGATGGAACACTTCGAAGAACACATCGCATCGGCTTCAGATGAAAAACCAACAGGCGCAACCGTTGCCGACAACGAAGACAACGGCGCCGCTGTCGACATGGACATAGAAACCCTCACCGACCGCGATGCCGACTGGAGAAAGGAAGTAAGGGCCAGCATGAAAGCAAAAGAGCGCACTGCCATCCCACGTGTGGTAATGCCTGAGCTTGACCCGGAATACAGATCGACGACGAGACTCGAAGAAGTGAACATCGGACTGACGAAGGAGATGGCGATGAGAGAAGCCAAGCGCTGCCTCGATTGCGCCAAACCGACGTGCATAGAAGGATGTCCGGTGAATATCAACATACCATCGTTCATCAAGAATATCGAACGCGGCGAGATTCTTGCAGCCGCTAAAGTACTCAAGAGCACATCGTCGCTCCCCGCCGTCTGCGGACGTGTTTGCCCGCAGGAAAAGCAGTGCGAAAGCCGATGCATACACCTGAAGATGAATGAACCCGCCGTTGCGATAGGCTATCTGGAGCGCTTCGCTGCCGACTACGAGCGCGAGAGCGGAAAAGCAACAATACCCGATATCGCACCATCGAACGGAATAAAGGTGGCCGTCGTGGGCTCAGGCCCGGCAGGACTGAGCTTCGCAGGTGATATGGTGAAAATGGGATACGAGGTTTACGTGTTTGAAGCCCTTCATGAAATAGGTGGCGTGTTGAAATATGGAATTCCCGAATTCCGACTGCCAAACAAGATCGTCGACGTCGAAATAGACAATCTGCGACGGATGGGAGTTCACTTCCAGACCGATTGCATCGTGGGTAAGACCATCAGCGTAGACGAACTCGAGGAGCAAGGATTCAAGGGTATCTTCGTCGGATCGGGTGCAGGACTGCCAAACTTCATGAACATACCAGGCGAGAATGCACTGAACATCATGTCGTCGAACGAATATCTCACTCGTGTGAATCTCATGGATGCTGCCAACCCGCATACCGACACGCCGATAAACCTTGGCAAGAAGGTACTTGTCGTAGGTGGAGGAAACACTGCAATGGACTCATGTCGCACGGCTAAGAGACTTGGTGCCGATGTCACACTCGTATACCGACGCTCAGAAGCAGAAATGCCTGCACGACTCGAAGAGGTGAAGCACGCAAAGGAAGAAGGAATCACATTCCTGACACTCCATAATCCAATCGAATATCTCACCGACGAACGCGGTGCCGTGAGAGCAGCTGTATTGCAAGTGATGGAACTCGGCGAGCCCGACGCAAGCGGACGCAGGAGCCCCGTACCCGTTGAGGGAAAGACGGTTACGATCGACGTAGACCAGGTAGTCGTTGCCGTTGGCGTCTCCCCCAACCCACTCGTTCCTAAGTCGATTGAAGGACTTGAACTTGGACGTAAGAACACCATCGTAGTAAACGAAGAAATGCAATCGTCGCGTCCGACAATCTTCGCCGGCGGCGACATCGTGCGTGGAGGTGCAACGGTGATACTTGCCATGGGCGACGGACGACGCGCTGCCGAGAACATGAACAAGCGACTTAAAGGCATAGATTAATGAACGGGTTATACACCATTATATTGCTGCTACTTAGCAACGTGTTCATGACACTAGCTTGGTATGGCCATTTGAAGCTACAACAATCGGGCGTGAGTGCCAACTGGCCCCTGATGGGCATCATCGTATTCTCGTGGCTCATAGCATTCTTTGAATACTGCTGTCAGGTGCCCGCCAACCGATTCGGATTCGAGGGCAATGGAGGACCGTTCACACTTGTTCAACTGAAGGTGATTCAGGAATGTATTTCGCTAATAATATTCGCGATAATTGCAAACATCCTTTTCCAAGGCCAGCACATGCATTGGAACCACTGGCTGGCGTTTCTCATGATAATAGGAGCCGTTTATCTCACATTCATGAAATGAGCATCGAGGAAAGAATCCTACGCAAATTCAACAAGTCCCTAAAGCAATACAACCTCATTTCCGACGGCGACCGCGTACTTATTGCTCTCTCTGGCGGAAAAGATTCATTATGCCTTACCGAGATGATAGCACACCGTCAGCGCATCTTCGTTCCACGATTCACTGCAGAAGCCGTTCACGTGAGAATGAAGAACATTGAATACGAAAGCAGCATCGAGGAGCTCTGCAAGTTCACCGAGAGTCTCGGCGTCCCACTCCACATACTTACTACCTCGTTCGACGCATCGACCGACCGTCGCCACACACCCTGCTTCCTCTGCTCGTGGCAACGACGGAAGGCCATCTTCAACTTCGCTCAGGAGCACGGCTTCAACAAGATAGCCCTCGGTCACCACATGGACGACATCCTCCACACCGCCCTGCTCAACCTGTTTCACGAAGGGCGTTTCGACAGCATGCCGCCCGTGCTTCATATGCAAAAAATGCCTCTCACCATCATTCGCCCGCTATGTCTCATTCACGAAGCCGACATCGCCCGCCTGTCGGAAGAGAAGGGCTACCCGCAGCAAATCAGGCGCTGCCCCTACGAGCACGATAGCAGGAGGGAGGAAATGAAACGACTCTTCACCACCATCGAAACGCTCAATCCCGAAGCACGCTACTCCCTCTGGCACGCTCTTGAAAACTCCTCCACCGCTCCCAAAGAGGAAGAAGCGTAACAGTATTTTAAAAAAAATGCGATTGCGATAGAGAGTTTTACATATATATAATAATAAAACTTACTACGTCCCTCACGAACTAACTGTTCAAATGTTCGTTCGTTTGTTTGTTTCTGATATATTTTTGTGGGGAACCTCTTCTATGTTACATGTTATAAATGTTACGTTTTTCGTAAGTCAAGTTGAATGCAGCGTGTAGCAGGTTTTTCTACGGTTCGAAATAAATTCCTGACAATCAACCCCCAAAAACAAAAAGGGGATTATAAAAAGTCCCCTTCCCTACTATTTTTAATACTTTAGTAGCGACGAAAATTTGGAGTTCAAAAAAATAGTATTACCTTTGTACTATGAAATCAGCACATGCACTAAGCATCCTCCTATCAGCGCTCCTCGCCATTCCCCTCCCCTGCCACTCTGACGAGAAACTCAGCGGAACACTCATCGGCACCACCGCCTCCACACCCGCGACAAGTCCTGAGATGGCATTCGACGGCGACCTGAGCACATCGTTCTCCTCGCGCGACGCCAGTTACACGTGGTTAGGGCTCGACCTCGGAGAGAGACATATCATTACACGTGTGGGAATAGCATCGCGCAACAACTCGAGCACCGACGCCGACAAAGTGTGGCTCGGAGTGTTCGAAGGAGCAGACAGTCCCGACTTTTCCGACGCCATGCCCCTGCACATAGTGGCAGAGAAACCCAAGCCAGGTGTGATGACCTATGCCGACGTGAGCTGTTCACGCGGATTCAGATACGTGCGCTACGTAGGCCCCTCATCGGCTAAATGCACAGTTGCAGAGTTGGAGTTCTACGGCGAGAAAGGCAACGGCGATGACAATACACTCTACAGGCCAACCAACCTGCCACTGGTGAGCATACACACTCTCGACGGTACAATACCTTACGACAAGGAACACCTGATAGAATCAACCATCACTATCATAGCCCCCGACGGTGACCATATATGGGCAGAGACAGGCAACGTGAGGCTAAGAGGAAACTACTCGATGTCGACACCAAAGAAGCCATACCGGATAAAATTCGAAAAAAAACAGCGCCCGCTCGACGCCATCGCAAAAGCCAAGAAATGGACACTGATAAACAACTACGGTGACAAGACGCTGATGCGCAACATGCTCGCCTTTGAGGTAAGCCGGCTTATGGGAATGCCCTACACACCCTACTCAACCGCTGTCGACGTTATGCTCAACGGAGAGTATAAAGGATGCTACCAGTTGTGCGACCAGATTGAGGTGAATCCCAACCGCGTAGATATCGACGAGATGACACCCGACGACAACAGCGGAGAGAACCTCACAGGGGGATACCTTATCGAAGTGGATGCCTACGCAAGCGACGAGCGACTGTGGTTCACATCGACAAAAGGCACACCTGTCACAATAAAATCGCCCAACGAAGACTATATCACCGACGAGCAGATCGACTACATCGAGCAGTGCTACAACAAAATGGAGTCATCTTGGCGCTCAACGCTCGATCTCAATACATTCCTACGACATTTCCTCGTCGGAGAGCTGACGGGGAACACTGACACCTACTGGAGCGTGTACATGTATAAGAAACGCAGCGACGACATGCTCTACACAGGCCCCGTGTGGGACTTCGACCTCGCATTCGAAAACGACAACCGCACATACCCCATCAACTCGCACTCGAACTACATCTACACCCACGGCAGCTACACGGGATACATGCGGAGCCTCGTCAATGCCATCCTGGCAAACAAAAACGCAAAGCAACAACTCTATGATATTTGGAAAAACGCACGCGAGAGCGGGCTCACTGAGCAGAGACTAATAGCATATATCGACTCGTTGGAAGAGACACTTGAGCAGTCGCAGGCACTTAACTTCATCCGCTGGCCGATCATGAATCAATACGTACACCAGAACCCAGTACTATGGGGAAGCTATGAAGCCGAGGTGGAGAACGTGAGACGATACGTAAGGGAGCGGTTAGTGTGGATTGACAACAAACTCGGATACACCTACGACCCAAGCTCGGGAATAAAAGACACCTACAACGGACAAATCGACTACGGACAGCCATACAATGTGTACACCCTCGACGGACGCCTCTGTGGAAACACTCTAGAACAACTGAAGCCAGGACTCTACGTGATAAAACAAGGCAACACTGTGAGGAAAACAAGGATAAGATGAAAAGGAAAGACAACATTTTTCCACTTCCACTTTGTCATCTCACAAAAATAACATAACTTTGCGCATATGAAAAATATACGCACCATAACACTACTCCTCTGCGCACTGATAGCACTCACCACACAAGCTCAGAAGCGCAAGGCCACAAAGCGAACGACGCCGAAGAAAGAAGTCGTGGTAGAAAAGACTCCAGGCGAGATACTCTATGATGAGATGCTACCATCAACAGCAAAGGTGATGTTCGTCGATAGCATCGTAGTGAAAAAAGACGACTTCCTGAAGAAAATAATCATCGATAACGAAGCAGGACAACTCACCGAAAGCAAAGGACTCATAAGCTACACCAACGAGTTTGGCACACAGCAGTATCAAACCGTAGGCAACGAGTTGAAAGGCATTGAGATCATCGCCCGACAAAACATCAACGGCACGTGGAGCGACGAGAAATCGCTCTTCAAAAGCGAGGCAGGAATAGTAAATCCGTGCAACCCGTTCATGCTCGCCGATGGCACGACACTCTTCTTCGCAGCGCAAGGCGAGAAAAGCATAGGAGGTTACGACATCTTCATGACAACATACAGCGCAGAGTCGGCAAGATTCTACGAGCCAAACAATTACGGACTTCCGTTCAACTCGAAGTACAATGAGTATCTCCTCGCTATCGACGAGTTCAACAATCTGGGATGGCTCGTAAGCGACAGGTATCTCAACGAAGACAGCGTGTGTATTTACATCTTTGAGCCTACAGCAGCACGAATGAGCTACGAGAGCGACAACATCTCGGACGAAGAGCTGAAAAGCCGAGCCGACATCCGACAAATCAGCGATACATGGACAGTGGGAAACCACAGGGCAGCGGAGAAACGCATAGCAGCACTCTCCGAGAAGAAGCAAGATAATGCGAAAGCAATGACATTCGCCATCGACGACAATCGCACATACCACTCGAAGAGCGAGTTCAAATCGGTAGACGCAAAGAAGAAATTCGACCAACTGCTCGAGATGAGAGAGATGCTCAGCATGCAAAACAAATCGATTGATGAGCTCCGCGTAGCATACAAGAAGGCGCCTGTAACGCAACGCGGCCAACTGAAAACACGCATCATCGGAATGGAAGAGAGCATCGACCAACTCGAGAAAGACATCAAAAACACTGAAAAAGAAATCAGACGCATCGAGACAGGCAACTGACATACATGCACGCAACATAATAACCTAATAAAACGATATAATATGGAAAAATACTTCGCTCCATCAGAGCTCATCATCAATCCCGATGGTAGTTCTTTCCATCTACACCTGAAACCTGAACACCTTGCCGATAGGGTGATTCTTGTAGGCGATCCCGGACGCGTACCCGTAGTTGCAGCGCACTTCGAAGAAATAGAAAACGACGTTGCCAGCCGCGAGTTCCGTACCATAACAGGCACATACAAAGGCAAGCGCATCAGTGTGCAAAGCACAGGCATTGGATGCGACAATATCGACATCGTTGTCAATGAGCTCGATGCACTTGCAAACATCGACTTCGAGAAACGCACCGAAAAGCCTGAGCATCGCGAGCTAACCATCGTGCGCATAGGCACATGCGGAGGATTACAGCCCAACACCCCCGTAGGCACATTCATCGCTAGCGTGAAGAGCATCGGATTCGACGGACTGCTCAACTTCTACGCAGGACGCAACGACGTGTGCGACCTTGAACTCGAGGAAGCATTTAAACAACACATGAACTGGAACCCACAGTTGGGTGCTCCCTACGTGATTGACGCCGACAAGGAGCTTATCGACCGTGTTGCAGGCAAGGACATGGTGCGCGGAATAACAATAGCATGCGGTGGGTTCTATGGGCCACAAGGGCGTGAGCTTCGCATACCACTCGCTGATCCGCATCAGAACGAGAAAGTGGAGGCATTCGAGCACAAAGGCCTACGCATAACAAACTTCGAGATGGAGAGCTCGGCAGTGGCAGGACTCTCACGCCTGCTCGGACACAAGGCAATGACATGTTGCATGGTAATTGCCAACAGATTAGCCAAAGAAGCTAACACTGGATACAAAAACAGCATTGACGACCTTATCACCCTCGTGCTCGAGAGAATATAGAAGCCATATAAGCAGATAATAGAAGGCTATAGAAGTCATAAGACACCATAGCCATTATCCATTACTATCCCCCCATAGAAAAGAGATTAGAGCTCCATGCGGAGCTCTTTTTCTTTGCCCAAAGCACAAATATGTTAAAAAAGTAAAAAACAAAAGAAAAAACGCACCTATAAAACACTGTAATTAAATGAATTTGAGTAATTTTGCACCCGATTTTGAAATTCAAAACATAAAGTCTAACTTTATTAATTAAAAAACAACAATTAAAATTATGTCAAACTTAAAAAACGTACAGCCACTTGAGGACTTCAATTGGGAAGATTTTGAGAATGGCTCAAGCGCAGGCGTAAGCAGAGAAGAACTTCAGAATGCTTACGACGAAACACTTAACAAGGTTGCCGATCATCAGGTCGTTGACGGAAAAGTCATTTCTGTTGACAAGAAAGAGGTAATCGTAAACATCGGCTACAAGAGCGACGGTATCATCCCCGCATCTGAGTTCCGTTACAATCCGGACCTGAAGGCAGGCGACATCGTTGAAGTCTATGTAGAGAACCAAGAAGACAAAAAAGGCCAGCTGCTTCTCTCTCACAAGAAGGCACGTCTGAGCAAGAGTTGGGAGCGCGTGAATGCAGCTCTTGACAACCAGGAAGTCATCCAGGGCTACATCAAGTGCCGCACAAAGGGTGGTATGATTGTCGACGTATTCGGTATCGAAGCATTCCTTCCAGGAAGCCAGATTGACGTTCATCCTATTCGCGACTACGACGTATTCGTAGGAAAGACAATGGAATTCAAAGTAGTTAAGATCAACCAGGAATTCCGCAATGTTGTCGTTTCACACAAAGCTCTTATCGAGGCTGAGCTTGAAGCACAGAAGAAAGAAATCATCGGTCGCCTTGAGAAAGGTCAGATTCTTGAGGGAACCGTTAAGAATATCACCACCTACGGAGTATTCGTCGATCTCGGCGGCGTAGACGGACTCATCCACATCACAGACCTCTCTTGGGGACGCGTAAGCGATCCACACGAGGTCGTTGCTCTCGACCAGAAGATCAACGTCGTTATCATCGACTTCGATGACGAGAAGAAACGCATCGCCCTCGGTCTGAAGCAGCTCACCCCACATCCATGGGATGCTCTCGATGAGAACCTGAAGGTTGGCGACACAGTGAAGGGTAAGGTTGTCGTAATGGCTGACTACGGTGCATTCGTAGAGATAGCACCAGGCGTTGAAGGACTCATCCACGTTTCTGAGATGTCTTGGAGCCAGCACCTGCGTTCAGCACAAGAATTCATGCACGTCGGTGACGAAGTAGAGGCAGTCATCCTCACACTCGACCGCGAGGAGCGCAAGATGAGCCTTGGTATCAAGCAACTGAAGGCTGATCCATGGGAGGCCATCGAAGACAAGTATCCAGTCGGAAGCAAGCACACAGCTAAGGTGCGCAACTTTACTAACTTCGGTATCTTCGTAGAACTCGAGGAAGGCGTTGACGGACTCATTCACATTTCTGACCTCTCTTGGACAAAGAAGGTGAAGCACCCATCAGAGTTCACACAGGTAGGCGCAGAGATCGACGTAGTCGTTCTCGAAATCGACAAAGAGAACCGTCGTCTGTCGCTTGGCCACAAGCAGCTCGAGGAGAATCCTTGGGACACATACGAGACTCTCTACACTCCAGGTAGCGTTCACACCGGTAAGATAACTGAACTTATGGACAAAGGCGCTGTTATCACTCTCAACGAGGGCGGCGAAGGTTTTGCTACACCTAAGCACCTTGTAAAGGAAGATGGCACACAGGCACAGCTTAACGAGGAACTTCCATTCAAGGTTATCGAGTTCGTGAAAGAGACAAAGCGCATTATCCTCTCTCACAGCCGCACTTTTGAAGAGGCTAAGGAAGAGAAGGAAAAGCCAGCTCGCAAGGCAGCCGCCAAGAAAGTTGAGGAGAAGCCAGCAGTAAGCAATGTAGCTGCAGGCACATCACTCGGTGATCTCGACGTTCTTGCTGACCTGAAAGCAAAGATGGAACAGGGAGAATAAAAGCAAAAAGCTTTTTTCAATAACACTCAAGAGAGGACATCCAGATGTTCTCTCTTTTTTTTATTATAAAAACAATAATACACGACAACAACATAAATAACAGAATCAAGTGAGAAACGAAGTGTTTTAAATTTGCTAGCAAATTATTCATTAAAGGGCCTCTTTAATATCGTTAAAAAGCCTTTCTATCCGAAAATTTGCTAGCAAAATTTAAAGCAGACAATTATTTAGCTTACCGTTTACAGTTTAAACTTTGGTAATGATACAACTATTGACCTATTTAACAATGAACAAATTGGAGCATCTTCTAAATCATCTCATAAATATTTAACATTGTTTTTATAAAGAAAAAGCAAAAAAAAGAAGAATATTACAATATTTATTATTATCTTTGCACCATCAAAATGGAAAGAACGCGGTTGCGACTCTAGCAACTCGTTTTATTTAACTCACATAATTTTATTATATGTATAGCAAAGATGAGCTTTTGGCGAAAGACATGCCAGAACTTGAAAGCATTGCCAATGAAATCGGTGCCGACGCAGACACATCAAAAGGCAAAGAGGAAATAGTGTATTCTATTCTTGATCATCAGGCAGTTGTAGAAGGAAACAAGAACCCGTTGGGAGGGAAGAAACGTCGCCAGAGAATAGCAAAGACTGATCATGTGTATTCGGTCAACGGAAAAGAAGGCGAATCGTTTGAAAAGAAAAACCGCAAGCCCGAAGAGCCAACACCATTGTTTAAAGAAGAGTTGAAAAAAGAAGAGGCTGACGACAAGATTGAACAAACTAAACAAACAAACGTATCTACTGAAAAATCGGTATCTAAAGAAGTTGTGGCAACAAGCGACGATGTCAAGAGCGAGGCATCAGGTGAGCTTTCTCCTGAAGAGGAATTGGCACGCATGCCTAAGCATCGCGGCAGAAAGACAAAGCGTGAGCTTGAGCTTCTGGAAATGATAGAGAAAAAGAAAAGTCAGAGCAGCGAATCCAGTTTTACAGTACGAGAAGAGGCTGCCGTAACCGAAGCGGGAATACCAGAGGAGGCTTTTAGAAACAACGATGACACTGCCGACGAAGGCAACGATCTCATCAAAAAACTGAAAGACAAAATCGATGCCCACAACAATGAAATAAAGAAAAAGGTAGCTAGCGAAGAGAATATATGGGAAGGCGACCCTGGCGACGGTACCGACTATATTACTACCGTCGACATTCCAATAGAAGATCAGGGAATAATGAACGAAATGCCCATATACGGATTGGATAGCAGAATGGAACAAACGCCCGACGTGGCATTCTTCGAGAAACCTGTTATTACAGGCAACGGCGAAGAATTCAATTTCGACGACATCATTTCATCTAATGGAGTCCTTGAAATCATGCCCGACGGATATGGTTTCCTGCGCTCAAGCGACTATAATTATCTTTCCTCACCCGACGACGTATATGTATCAAACGTATTCATAAAGAAATACGGACTGAAGACTGGCGACGTTGTCTATTGCCATGTGCGCCCACCACGCGAGGGAGAAAAGTATTTCCCAATGACATCGGTTGACAAGATAAATGGCAGGAACCCCGAAGAGGTGCGCGACAGAATATCGTTTGAACACCTTACACCACTCTTCCCCGATGAGAAATTCGACCTCTGCGGTGACCCTAAGACAACAAACCTGTCGACACGTATCGTTGATCTGTTCTCGCCTATCGGTAAAGGTCAGCGTGCTTTGATTGTGGCACAGCCAAAGACTGGTAAGACAATTCTAATGAAAGATATTGCCAACGCAATAGCCGCAAGCCATCCCGAAGCCTACCTGATGATGCTGCTCATCGACGAGCGTCCAGAAGAGGTTACCGACATGGCACGCACCGTAAATGCCGAGGTAATAGCATCTACATTCGACGAACCGGCTGAGCGTCACGTGAAGATTGCAGGCATCGTGCTTGAAAAAGCAAAGAGAATGGTTGAATGCGGACACGACGTGGTGATATTCCTCGATTCTATTACCCGTTTGGCACGAGCATACAACACCGCCGCCCCGGCATCAGGAAAAGTGCTCACAGGTGGTGTCGATGCAAATGCGCTACAAAAACCCAAACGATTCTTTGGTGCAGCACGAAACATCGAGGGAGGCGGCTCGCTGACAATCATCGCTACAGCACTCATCGACACCGGCTCGAAGATGGACGAGGTTATTTTTGAAGAGTTTAAAGGCACTGGAAATATGGAATTGCAACTCGATCGCAACCTATCGAACAAGCGTATATTCCCAGCTGTCAATCTTGTGGCATCAAGCACACGCCGTGATGAACTACTGCAAGACAAGACTACACTCGACCGCATGTGGATACTGCGCAAGTATATTGCCGACATGAATCCGGTAGAGGCAATGAACACCATCCACAACAAGATGCAGATGACACGCGACAACGACGAGTTCCTGATGTCGATGAACTCTTGACGCATTGCACACGAAAGTGCGAACAATCTTTTTTCGGAATGCATTCTAGATGAAAGAGAGCATAAGACTACACAACGTTCGTGTAAACAATCTTAAAAATATCAGCATCGATATTCCACGCGACAAGTTTGTCGTCGTTGCAGGAGTATCGGGCTCGGGAAAATCCTCGCTGGCCTTTGATACACTATATGCCGAAGGCCAGCGTAGGTATGTGGAGTCGCTCTCATCGTATGCACGGCAATTTCTCGGGAGATTGGCTAAACCAGAATGCGACTTCATCAAAGGATTGCCACCTGCAATTGCTATCGAGCAGAAAGTGATAGCACGCAACCCACGAAGCACAGTGGGTACGACTACTGAGATATACGAGTATCTGAAACTTCTCTATGCACGTATAGGCCGCACATTCTCACCTATTTCTGGATGCGAAGTGAAGAAGCATTCCACAGACGATATTGTGGAAACAATCGGAAACTTCTCTGCCGGCACACGATATGCGATCCTTGCGCCTCTAAACATTACAGAAGGACGAACACTCGAAAAACAACTCGAGATGGAGATGCAAGCTGGATTCTCACGACTCTATGTAAAAGGAGAATTTTATCAGATTTCAGATTTCAGAAACGACAAACAGCTGATGGCAACCGATGTTGAAGACATCTTTCTTCTCATCGACCGACTGGTTGTCGACATGTCAAAAGACGGCATCTCTCGACTTATCGATTCTGCAGAAACAGCATTCTACGAAGGAAATGGAGCGTGTAGGATAGTCATAATCCCATCTGGAATAAAATACGATTTCTCAAACAGATTCGAGGCCGATGGCATGCGTTTTGAAGAACCTACCGACAACATGTTTTCATTCAATTCCCCAATGGGAGCATGTCCTGTGTGCGAAGGTTTCGGAAAAATTATCGGTATCGATGAAAAGCTCGTAATACCGAACACCACACTCAGCGTTTACGACGGATGCGTTCAATGCTGGCGCGGCGATAAGATGGGTATGTGGAAAGACGAGTTCTGCAGGAGGGCTGCGATTGATGGTTTCCCTATATTCACACCATACTATGAGCTGTCGCAAAAACACAAGGATATGCTCTGGCACGGATTGCCATCTGATGCACGACGAGAGGAAAACGACAGAGTGTCAATCGACGACTTCTTCAAAATGGTAAAGGAGAATCAGTACAAGATTCAATATCGTGTTATGCTCAGCAGGTTCAGGGGAAAGACTGTTTGCCCAGAGTGTCATGGTACACGCCTGAGGAAGGAAACTAATTGGGTAAAAGTTGGAGGAAAAAGTCTTTCCGAACTAGTGGAGATACCAATAAAGAATCTGACGGAATGGTTTGACGACCTCAATCTCACTGATTATGAGGAAGAAATAGCACGTCGCCCGCTATTGGAGATAAAGAATCGGCTTAGATTTATCAACGAGGTGGGACTTGGCTACCTAACCCTGAACCGCCCGTCGAATACACTTAGCGGTGGTGAGAGTCAGCGTATTAATCTCACAACTTCGCTTGGCAGCACCCTTGTCGGTTCGATGTACATACTCGACGAGCCAAGCATCGGACTTCACAGTCGCGACACCAATCGACTGATAAGCGTATTGAAAAAACTACGCGATGAAGGCAATTCTGTAATTGTAGTCGAACACGATCCTGAGATAATCAGAGCATCCGACTATCTTATCGACATCGGCCCCGACGCTGGAGAACATGGTGGGGAAATCGTGTTTAGCGGTGAGACACAGAAGATTTCTGAAAAATCAATAGAGAAATATCACGACAGCCACACCATAGCATATCTTTACGGAAAGGAGAAGATACTTACTCCCAAGAGCCGGCGCCCATGGAATCTGAGCATTACACTGAAAGGTGCTCGAATGAACAATCTCAAAGGCATAGACGTTGAAATTCCTCTCAATGTCATTACCGTGGTAACAGGCGTGTCGGGGTCGGGAAAGTCGTCTCTCATTAGCGGCACCCTCTTCCCTGCCATGAAACGCAGACTCGACGAAGTGGCTGATCTGCCAGGAGAATATCTATCTATTGAGGGCGATGCTGATTTGATAAAACATGTAGAATTTGTTGACCAAAGTCCTATCGGAAAGAGCACCCGTTCTAATCCTGCCACATATATAAAAGCATTTGACCTAATCCGACAGCTTTATGCCGATCAGCCGTTGTCGAAACAGATGGGATTCACTCCACAGTTTTTCTCATTCAACGCTGACGGCGGACGTTGCGAAGAGTGCAATGGTGCAGGAGTTATTAACGTGGAGATGCAGTTTATGGCTGACATCACACTCGTATGCGAATCATGTCACGGGAAACGATTCAAAAAAGACATCCTCGACGTAACATTTTGCGAAAAAAACATCGACGACATACTTAATATGACTATCACTGAGGCGGTGGAATTTTTCAGTGCTAACGGTCAAAAACTGATTGCCAACAGGTTAAAGCCGTTGGTAAAAGTCGGATTGGGATATATTAAGATGGGACAGAGTTCGTCGTCACTCTCTGGAGGAGAGAACCAGCGTGTAAAGTTGGCATCGTTTATTGGTCAGGAGAATCAATCTCCTACCCTGTTTATGTTCGACGAGCCTACGACAGGACTTCATCCTCACGACATTTCACTTCTTCTTGAAGCCTTCAACTCGCTAATTGAGAAGGGACATACTATTCTCATCGTGGAGCACAACCTCGACATAATAAAGAATGCCGACTACGTAATTGATCTTGGTCCTGAAGGTGGCGACAAGGGCGGGAATATTGTATGCTGTGGCACACCAGAGCAGATAGCGAAATGTCCTGAGAGTTATACAGGAAAATATTTGGCTAAAGAGATATTTGACTAAAACTAACGCACAACGAAATGGGGCTATCGATTCTTATACCTACATACAACGACGACTGCTACGACCTTGTCTATGAGATTCAGAAGCAGGCATCAGCCATCCATGCCCTCGCCTACGAGATTGTTGTCGGTGACGACGGTTCCACCGACCAGATGGTAGTCGATAGCATCAAACGGGTTAGCCACATGGAGAATTGCAGAGTCATACGCCCGGAGAATAACATCGGGCGTGCTGCCATACGAAATATGCTTGCAAGAGAAGCCTCGTATGAATGGATTCTCTTTATCGATGCTGATATGAGAATATCTTGTTCCAACTTCATAGATAAATACATTGAGAAAGCTGCGCATAACTACGTGATATATGGAGGATACGAAGTACCTAAGCTAAACATAAAGAACAATCTAAGATACAAGTATGAGAGGTCTATCGCAACTAATCACTCAGCAAGAATAAGACAAGAGAATCCCTACAAAGATTTCCACACATCAAATTTCCTTATTCCTCGCGCTATAATGCTCGACACTCCGTTCGACGAGCGCATAAGGAGATATGGGTATGAGGATGTGCTGTTTGGAAAAGAGCTAAAGTCGAAGAATATCTGCATATTACACATCGACAACCCTGTTGTTTTTTCCACATTTGAGAGCAACGAGGATTTTTTGCGAAAGACCGATGAAGGAATCACTACATTGAGCGAATTTGAATCTCAACTTTCTGATTACTCTCGCCTTATACCTGCCTGCAAGAGGTTGAAAAACCTTCATCTTCAAGGCATTACAAGATTTGTGTTCAAAATGTCGGAGCCTATTCTTAAAAGAATTCTCGTCAGTGGGCATGCTCCTCTGTCTTTGTTTTCTTTTTATAAAGTCGGTAGATATATTACAAAGAAATCAAAATGAGAAACTATTTGTTATTTCTTTTTATATTGTCTTTGCTGTCTTTACACACCCCTGAAGCGCACGCACAGAAATGGAAAAAGGCATTGCACAATGTGGATAGCTTGGTGTCACTGAGGTATCAAAGAGCCGACATCGACACACTATATATAATACGACCTGCTACCAAATGGACAGCAAAGATTCGTGTGAACAACTCTGCCACACAGATAAAAACACTCGGTGTGATAGATGGCAGTAAATCCACATCGCAAATGAATGCCGACTACAAGACTACTATCAGCGCAGCAATAAGCTATATGGGCATCTCGATGGGAATAGCACTAAACCCAGCAAAACTCCTGGGAAAACATAAGGATTTCCAGTTCAATCTAAATTCGTATGGCAAAAGGATGGGATACGACATCATCTACAAAAACGCCAAGAATTTCAAAGGATGGCACGAGACAGAAGGTAGCGAACGTACCACTTTGCCTTCGGATATTCTTTCACTGCGCACACTGAATCTGAATGCATACTATACTTTAAACCATCGCCGTTTCTCTTACCCCGCAGCCTTTACCCAATCGTATATACAACGGCGCTCAGCAGGAAGTATCCTATTAGCAGCGTCATTCCAAGGTCAGCGTGCAATAGTCAGCAACATACGCGACAGTCGCCTGAAAGTAATGAATCTTGCATTTGGAGGTGGATACGGACATAACTTTGTAGTGGCAGAGAAATGGCTCTTCCATATCTCGACATTGCCAACATTTATCGTATACAGCCATGCTTCGCTTTTAGAAAACGTCACACGAATACCACTGCACTATCATTTCCCCGAGGTTATTATGACTTCGCGCGGAGCTATCGTTCGACAGATGGGAAGGTATTTCACAGGAGCGACAATGGTGTTTAACTTCACATCGATAGGAAGTGATAAAAACCTGATGGTGCAGAACAACAACTGGTACGTCAGAGCATTTGTCGGATATAGATTCTAATGCATTTACCTGAATATATAAGCCGACAAATACACTTTCCAAAAATCACTCTACACTCTCAGCCGGGATATAATCATCATCGGTATTGGAGCCGAAATTCGATTTTACTATCGATTCCACAAGCTGCAACTTGTCGCCATGATCACTATAGAAATCAAGGAATAATATTCCGAAGTTTGTATATTCCTTGTCTTCTATTAGCTCCCGAAGTCTGATATTCATTGGCTTACGGATGTTGAGAGCTCCCCATGAAGAATAATATGGACGATGATGACGTGGATCCCATGCAATGGTGTTAAACGTGATAAACCACTTCTCGGGGTCTTCATTCTCAAAGGCACGACGGAGATTATTCTCAACAAGTTTTATCTTCTTAAACGTCTTATGCTCTTTATAGACATCCTCAACTTCGAAGCAATCAAAGCTGAACACTGCATTGTCTTCAAACTTCAGCAACTTTCCGAACGGACATCCTTCCTGTCGCTTTATGACAAGAATCTTGCCACGCACATCGCCAATCGGTGTTGAAGGTGTAAAGTCCTCCACAAACAGATGCGGATACTTATTGATAAGAGCTTTATAGTTCGACACCATCTCAGCATCCCACTTCCCTCCTTCGTCACTTCCGACAAGTGCTATAATAAATTCCGAAGGATTATCCTTAAGGAACTGTTCTATATCGACAAGCGAGTCATCGAATCCGTCACGGCAAGTCAGGGTATGACCATACTTCATGTTACGCTTAATGCGGATATCGAATGCACGTATG
>CACZRN010000096.1 GCA_902783625.1 uncultured Prevotellaceae bacterium | reverse complement strand
TCTGTATTTACACATTCCCGTCTCAAAATCCACAGCGCTCGCACTCAATGCAATGAGCATCAATGCGAATGAGAATAGTAACTTTTTCATGATCTTATTATTTTTTTAAAATTATTATTTTTTTGTTGTTAAGTTTCGAAAAAAAAATATCTCACTGATATTTTTGCAAAAATAAAACATATTCGGATAAATTGCAAAGAAAATGTAACTTTTTCTACACAAAATGTAAAATAATTATGAACACTATTGGGTAAACATAATAATGTTCTCTGACATGAGAGGTAAAAAGTGAAAAACGAAGAGTGAAAAGAGTAGTGTGTAATGTGGAGACTAACATTAACGATAAATATTTACTATTCGTTTTTCACTTTTAACTCTACACTTTTTTACATCGAACTTCTTGATGCCTTCTTTAAAAACTCTGCCCCTCACGGGGCGACGTCGTCTGTTTTTAATTGGCGTAAATACTTCCCAAAGTTCTGCTCGATGTTACTCCACGGAAAGAGCAGAGAACTTTAGAAGTATTAAGTCAATCAACGAGTTAATAACGGTATCTGCGAACTTTGACTATTTCTTCATCTCGTTGATGATGACTTGTATGTCTGCGGTAGAGATCTTCCCGTCGCCATTGAGGTCGTAGCTCATATTCTGCGCATCGGCGGGCTTCTTCATCTCGTTGATTATCACCTGTATGTCGGCAGTGCTGACCTTCCCGTCGTTGTTGAGGTCGTAGTTGACGCCGAGAAAAAAGATGCGAAAGTAGTCGACTTTAAACCATCCGTTTTTGTATTCTGGATGAATGGTGCCGTCGCCCTTTCGCGCATCGGCACGTATGCCCAGCCGCAGGGGCTGCCCCGCAGACACATCGACATTCACTGCCATGTCTTGCAACACGTAATTGTTGTTCATACCACCGATATAGTCGGCAAAGGTGTTGCTCTCGCCTTCGGTGAGGTTATTGGGATAGTCCTCTTCCATGCCGTAGTATTGAACGTTGTTGTTGGCAAATAGTCGTGTAGTGGCAAGATAATCTTCTTCCACCCATAGCTTACACTTCACCTGATAGTGTCCGGGACGTAATTTATCGGCAGGTATCTCCTGATAGAGTTCGAATCCGTCGGGAAAGTATCCACCCTGAGGCAGACACCAACACACATTTGTGGAGTGTTGATTCACGGCATCGCTGTTGATGCCATACGACTGTCCCGGAAAGGTGCCCACGATGTTCCATCCATAGGGAGTGTATCGGCGCGTGGTGCCGTCGGTGTTCTCTCTCACCACACCATTGTCGTTCCACAGCTCAAAGTCGTAGTTAGTAAGCAATGACTCGGTGAGTGTGAGGTCTTCCTCGGGCTGTGGCTGCGGCATCGCGCTAACCTTGTCAATGCGGAAATAGTCGACCTTGAACCATCCAGCGTTATCAGTTGCCGACGTACCGTCGTTCTTCTTATTGCCTGTCTTTATTCCGAATTCGAGGTCCTCACCCTCAGCCACGGTGACATACACCTGCATATCGCGCAGCACTATATTATTTGCATCGCCACCGGCATAACCGGCATAGGTATTTATCTCGCCAGGCACGAGCAGATTAGTGTAGTCGCTCTCGTAGCCATAGTATTGCACATTGTTGTTGGCATAGAGTCGGCATGAGGTCTTCTTGCTGTTCTCAACCCACAGCATGCACCTTATCCGGTAAACACCCGGCTCAATCTTATCAGCGGGGATGGTCTGATAGAGCCTGAAGAATGGTGGCATAGGGACACTGTTTATCCAGCACACGTTGTTGCCGTGATAGTTGGTGGCATCTTGGTTAACGCCATAGCTATCGAGTCCGTTACTGCCCTTCTTGAGCTCACCTTCCGACTGCCACCCTGCTGGTATGCCACGCCCAATATTCCCCACAGCATTAAGCACGCCATCGTGATTGTATTCGAAATCGTAGTTCTCAATAAGTTGCTCCGTCAGTGTAAGGTCTTCCACAACAGGCATAGTCACTCTGATGTCGCTCACCACCACACCGGGGTCGAGTAGCGACACCTTCACCTTGATGGTCTTGTCTTCGGTGGCGGTGTATTCCACTGTAGCATCGTTATATCCCTGCAGCACTGTCTGATTCCATTTACCCTCCATGGCCACCGTCTTCAGCGAGATGGTCTTTGCACTTCCTCCATCGACGGTGAGGGCAACACGAAGGTCGTAAGATGTGTTGACGGGGAACGTGGGCAGGCAGCGCACCGAGATGGTGTTGACACCAGCCTTAACGGGGATATCGTATTCGAGATATGGTGCGCGGGTAACGGTATAACGTCTCATATCCATAGGCCAGACAGTCATACCCTTGTCGCTGATGCCAAGTCCGTCAATGGTGACAAAGTTGCCGTCGGAGGCTGTATATTCAGTAGCAGGAACGATAGTGACGCCGGGCTCTTCATCCATATCGATTTTAACATTGCTGATGTTCGACTCTGTTGCCGTCTCAGGCATACCAAAGTGTGCCAGACTGCGAGGCTTGTAACTCATCATCCCATTCCATTTACCTCCTGCCAATGCATCGTTGTAATAGTCGGTCAGGTCTTTTATAGCTCGATAAGCTCTCCGTGCCTCTGCAGCATAGGCCAGAGCTTGGTCGCGCTCGCCAGCCTCGGCAAGGCGCAGACTCTGTGAGGCGCGGAAAGTCTTGATGTTCATATAGCCAGCACCCTTCACCGGATATTCAATCATCTGGAAGTATGCATCCTGCAGCTCTGCAGGCACAGCACCTTTTACGGCATCAACCTTGTTCATCAGCTCTTCGTAATCACTGATGCGCTGGTCTTTCTCCTCGTTGGTATATCCTATGGCAAACACATGCTCAGGTTTTCCAGAAGCCGCAAGGCGATAGTATTCGCGCTTTATCTCGGCTATTCTGTCGGCCAGATCTTCGCCGAACGTTTCTGCAGCCCAATAACGGATATAATCCACTGCATTCTCCGGGCTCCATTGCTCCACATCCCATGCAAGATCCATACAGAACTCCAGCTCGGCTTCAGCAGGTTTTATATCACCCACATTTATCACCCACAATGTCTGCACACCCTGCTGATAGGCTTTCGACAACTCATAACTTATGAGCGAGGGCGAGTGTGAACAAAGCCACAGATAGTCGTAGGGAGTGCCCCAATACGAGAGGTGATAATAAATGCCATTGCCCCCTGAGCGTGCCTGCTCACTAGCCACTGGCAACTGTCGGATATAACCGTGATTGTCGTCAACCCAACAAAGTGTGATATCGTCAGGCACTTGAAGCCCGGCATTATATGCATCAAGCACTTCTTTATAAGGAATAAACAGCTGTGGCACCTTAGTGGCATCGCCCATATACTCATCAAGCAGCGAACGCTGGAAAGCGATTATCTCAGTCAGTCCGTTCACCTTGTCTTGAGTAGAGGGATAACCCGAGATGCCCCAGTCGTGAACGCCACGCATACCCACTGTGTACATGGCATCATAGCCCACACTCTCAGCCACACGCTCTTCCCAATATTGCTGTATCTTTGCTTTATTGGTGACATAATTCCAATCATCGTTTGTGCCATTCCATGGAGCACGACGCCATTCCCATTCGTTGTCTCTAAGCATCTGCTCGCAATGGCTCGAGCCAAGCATGATGTCGTATTTCTTAGCCACAGGCAGATTGTCTTTATTGTCCCAGAAAGCTCTCGAACAAGCATGCATGGCAGGCCAAAGAGTGTTTGCACGAAGACGGAGCAAAAGCTCCATCACCTTGGCATAGGTGTTCGGACCGATGTTGTTATACGACTTATCCAATCCCTTTGCTGCCCAAGGTTGCAGGGCAAAGTCCTCATCGTTGATGAATATGCCTCGATACTTCACCGAAGGCTCCTTTGAGATTGTCTTATCGCCAACGATGTAGAGGTTATCTTTTTTAGCCGGAGCCACATCAGCCCACCAGATATATGGCGACACACCAATCATTCGCGATATCTCAAAGAGTCCGTAGGCCGTGCCACGCGGAGTGGAACCGAAAACGACTAGTGCTTTCTCCACACCATCTAATGGATTTTCAACTATTTGAAGACCGTAAGTCTCCCACTTGTCGCTAATGGCACTGGCATCAATCTTTCCTGCCGAAGCAAGTGCATCAACAAATTCCGACCGCCCCAGTGTGCCTGCAATAATGGGATAAGTGCCAGAAGCGACACTGTTATCCACATTGAGCGATCGGCCTGTCACGGCCTCAACATCGGCCGACAAACACTGTGCGGCTGTCATCACCACTTCGGCATCGTTGTCATCGCATACAATAGTTGCCTTTCCACCTGCTGTAGATAATGGGAAAATACCCTCGCCCTGATCGGTCGTTACAGCTATCTGCGCATGCAGTGCTAGCGCAAGCAGTGCAGAAAACATTAAAGAAAAGAATCTTTTTGTCATAAGTTTATATATTTTGTGTTATTATCGTTTCGGTTAATCCGTTAATCTGTTAATTCGTCCATCAGTGTGATGTATCCCATCAGCGCTCCCCAGTGATAGAAGCGGTCGCTGCTGAACACGTCGTCGCCCTGTCCGGTGGTGGCATTCCAGTTCTCATAGACGTATCCTCTCTTGAGCCAATCCTTCAGGAGCAAGTTACGCGACTTTGCGGCGAACTGTTCACGCACCTCGGGGAAGTCGTAGTTCTTCAGACCTAAGTAAACAAGGAAGTTGGTAGGTCCCCATATGCGACCACGCCAATAGTAGTTGTCCTTGAAGGCAGGTGCGTTGCGCGGAGTGCATGGTATCACCCACTCGCCCCAGAACTCGTCCTCGTTGAGGAGGTGGCGCTCAATCATCTGCCGCGCCTGATCATTCGATGCCACTTTACAGATGAGCGGATAGAAATTGGTGGGATCCATTTCATGAACCCGCTCACCTGTCTCGATGTTACGACACAGGAATATGCCATCCTCCTCACTCCACATCTGCTTCATGGCCTCGGCCATCTTCTTGCCACGGTTGCTTATCTCGCGCGCCTCACTGCCACGACCGAGCTCCTCGGCTATGCGCGCAAGATACTGGCAGTCTGCCACATAGAGCGCACTGAGGCCCACGTCGTTGTAGTTTAATATATTTCTTTCAGGAAGGAATTCGGCATTGTCGTACACATGGGCGTTGTCGAGTCCGCTTTCGTATAGTGCATGCTTCTTGCCATACTTCACATCGCTGAAATGCTCGCCGTTTCGGGGTGACGTACCCCAACAGAGCAGTCCATCGACCATACGGTTGGCTGTCCACCATGTGTTCCAGCGCAAAAGCCGTGGATAGAGCATCTCCAAGAACCATCGGTCGCCCCAACGCTCGTAAATAGTCCACACCACACGGCTGCCCACCGGTGGCTGCGAACGGTCGTAGGAGATATGGTCGATGGTAGAGATAAAATTGGGCACAAAGCCGCACTTGTCAACCGACTTTGTTATCTCTATGGCATTGCAGTATGCCAACTCGCGATTGTCGGTAGAAAGCATCTCGCTGGCAAAATATGTGTCCCAGTCGAAGAGGATATACCCTCCTGCGACATCGCTCACCTCGGAGTGCGACATGTTCCAGTTGCGGCTCACGGGAGTAACGATGATATCATCGGTTGGATCGTAAACGGTATCCCATGCCAGCACGCTCTGCATAGCGCGATGAATCTCATAGTTGTCGCCCCACTTTGTGCGCTCCGCGCTCTGGAAAGAGTCCTTGCGACTATTGAGCAATGCCTCGGCAGCGTCGATGGTAACAGCGTCACCGACATACACCAGCAGCGGAGCAGCCGACGAGCACAGATAATAGCCGTCGTCATCGCCCGTTTTTACAAATCTGGTATTCTCACCCACTACCTTGCCGTGCATAACCTCAGTGCCATACATGGCTACAAGCTCGAAACTGTCGGGCATCACCCGCTGCCAGCCATCTATCTTTACGGCTTCCCATATCTTCCCCGGTCTGACTTTTATGCTGCCCTTGTTGTCGTTGCCGATAGGCGTGAGAAGCATCACGAGATTCTTCCCCTCGGCGGAGCAGCGCATCTTCACGTTTATGTCGTGCCAACTAACATCAGCCTCAGCATAGCTGCCGTCGTAGGAATGATCGTATGGGTGCACCAGGGCAGCGTCGGCATCAAGATAGCCCACACGGATCTCGTCGTTCTCCTTACCGCCAGAATCGACAAGCGACAGTCGCACGCCCAGTTTCTCCTCGACATACACCTCAGTCATGATGCTGCGGGTGTCCCATGTGTTCCACCCTCTCTGCAGTTGTCGCTTTATCTGTGTGTACTCCCACTCGGGGTAGTCAGCGGGACTGGATTTTTCTTTATTCTCACATGCGCAAAACAGCAATACTGCTGTAGCAACGAAGACAATTCTGATTGTTTTCATACGGATTGACAGATTAACAGATTGACAGATTAACGAACTCGCGGGTTGATTTCATTTATAAAAGTTGGCAACGGGGGTGTGTCTAAAGAAATCTCGCTATTGACTGGAGCATCTAATGGCACGCCGGTCAGCTTATGGTTGAGAGTCATCATTCCATAGACCGGACCGTTCCATATACTCACTATTGTTCCCAGACATCCTCTGTCGGGCATCTGCTGGGCATAGATGCGCAGCATGCGCTCATATTCGGCAATACATTTCTGGCAAATCTCGTCTGCCTGTTTCCTATATGCAGGTGTCACCATGCCATCGTCCTGACGTGGAAGGTCGCGCAATGTCGTCCCTTCGTTGACACAGTCGAGATAAAGTTTTGAGCAGAGCACACGATTGCCGAGCAGACTCAGGTATTCTTTTGCCGCATCAGTAGTAACATTCTCATAGAGACGGGTGAGCATTTCCCCCACTTTCAGGTATTGCTCCGAGGCATATTTCACCTCTGAGACGGTGTGCTCGGTATGCTGGTCTTCATTCAGCCAGAAGTTTATGGCGGCAAAACCTATATTGCCATGATGATCTACATTGTATGCATGCAGCTCCTGCATTGCGTGCTGCATTTCGAGAAAATCTTCCACATCGGAGATACCCAACCGCTTGGCGTATTCCTTGTAGAAGTCATCTTGATGGCGATTGCTCATCAGTGTGGCTTCTGCAGCATATCGGAACGAGGTGCGGTTCTCCGCTGTGCGCCAGTGATTAAACAGCAGGCTGCCGTGCTGAACACCTGGTGCCGTGGCGTCCATCTGTGTCAGCAGGTCGTCGATACCTTCCACGTGGTTTTGCTGGATGTACATCTGTCCGTCGAACTCCACCCAAGAATACAATTCCGTCCATTTCAAATCCTCGGCATTGGTGATGAAATGTGGGTATGCAGCTGCCACACCGCGACTTGCATACTGCGACAGCACAGCGATGCGATGCTCGGGGAGCGCCTGCCGTGCATGTTGGAAGAGACCACCTATCTGGTGTGGGAGAACACAATATATTCCGAGCTTAAGCTCTTTCACTCGTCCTTTGAACGAGGGCTCTGTCTCCAATGCCCTGATAGCTGCCGCCGCAGTGTCTATCTGTTGCGTGGCATACGGCACATCTTCATTCCAGCCGCCCATCTCCTCAGTTATAAACTCCAAGTCGTCGATGGCATAATTATCGGTTAATATATATGCCAACTTCTTCGTCTGCTCCACCGTGAAGTGTCGGTTCTCGCAACTAAACTGCACTCTAAGTCCGAGTTCCTTCGCTATCGCTATCACATCGCGCATCCAGGCGATTGCCACCTCGCTGCGCTTTCCCTTATCATTCCACACCTCCTCAGCTCCGGGAATGCAGAAGATGGAGTCGTTTCTGCCCTTTGTCAGCTCTTTCAGGAAGTCCCACTCGTCGCATCGATGTGTGCAACCGTAGAAGAAGCTGCCGGCATAGTGCATCTCGCCCGTCACATCCTCGGCATACCATTGATAGGGGTAGCTGTGGATGGTGAGCTTGTTGAACCGCATGCGCACCATATTCTGCAGATACTCGCGCACCTCGGGGATGGAATACGAAGAGATGTCCATACTGAAATTCACATGCTGACGAATACCTCGCCATCTCACATGAGGCGTCACAATGCTGTCGGTCCCCTCAACACTCTTCCAGTCAACACTTTCGGGCAACACAGGCCCCGTGATGTCGAATGTTATGCCGAGCACCTCGCAGAACGTGTAGAGGGCATGCAGCGCACCCACGGCATCCGATGATGTCAGCGTGAGTGTATGATCCTCGTCGAAGCGATAGCCAAACTGCCCCAGTGAGTCCATCGACGTGTCGCATTTGTATTCCACATTCAGTCTTTTACCATCAAGGGGAGTAATCCTCTGTAGTTCCGATGTCCAAAACTTGGTTTCCTGCTTGGCATAGTCGAATGTAGCGTTGTCGCCGAATGGTGAGTTAATGCATCCGCAAAGGCACACGACGGCAAGGAATGTAATGACAGACTTTTTCATGATGTAGATTAGCATTTTTAACTAATATATTTAATGATTCTTCGATACAATTGTCGGGAGGGGTAGATAAGTTACAGCTCAATATGGTGGGCTATGCTATGGCGTTGCCGGTGAACAGCTCGTAATATTTTCCTTTTTGGGCGAGGAGCTCGTCATGCGTGCCATTCTCGATGATACGACCACGCTCGAGCACTATTATCTGGTCAGCACCGCGCACAGTGGATAATCGATGTGCGATGACGAAGGTGGTGCGCCCGTGCATGAGGGTGTCCATGCCTCGCTGCACCATCTGCTCTGTGCGTGTATCAATGCTCGAAGTGGCCTCATCGAGGATAAGGGCAGGTGGATTGGCGATGGCTGCCCGCGCAATAGCAAGCAGCTGGCGCTCACCTTGACTGAGGTTGCCACCATCGCCACTGATGACAGTGAGGTAACCATTTGACAGTCGTCGGATGAAGCTGTCGGCACCTACGAGCTTAGCGGCTTCGATACATTCCTGGTCGGAGGCGTCGAGACGACCGTAACGGATATTGTCCATCACAGTGCCAGTGAATAGATGAGTGTCTTGCAACACCATGCCCAGTGAGTGGCGCAAGTCGTCTTTGCGGATGTCTTTCACATCGATACCGTCGTAGAGGATGCGCCCGTCTTGTATGTCGTAGAAACGGTTTATGAGGTTGGTGATGGTCGTCTTTCCTGCTCCTGTGCCTCCCACGAAGGCTATCTTCTGGCGAGGATGGGTGACAATGTTGATATCGTAGAGCACCTGTTTGCCTTCGACATAACTGAAATCGACATCAGTGAAGTCGACATCGCCCTCCACCTTATGCAGCTCGCCATCGGGCTTCCGCCAATACCACACATCGCTCTCGCCGTCGGCACGCTGGAGCACCACGGTGCCACGGTCGTCTTCCACCTCGGCATCCATCAGGGCAAAGACACGCTCGGCACCAACAGAGGCATTGATGACATTGTTTATCTGCTGACTGATATGCGACACAGGTTGGGTGAAATTCTTGTTCAACGTCAGGAACGAGACCAACGTACCCAGACTCAAGTCAACCCTGCCCGACAAGGCAAGAGCTGCTCCCACCACTGCAATAAGCACATAGCCAAGATTGCCGAGATTGCCATTGATAGGCATGACGATGTTTGCTATCTTGTTGGCATTGTTGGCACTCGAGCGCAGCGCCTCGTCGATTTTCTCAAAATCGACAATAGCCTCGTCTTCGTGGCAGAACACCTTTACCTCTTTCTGCCCTGTCATCATCTCTTCGATGAATCCATTCACACGTGCAATATTCTCCTGCTGCGCACGGAAGTGTGTGCGCGACATTTTTCCAAGCTTCGCCGTCGATACCATCATAACTAACGCGAGGAATATCGACACGCAGGTGAGAGGAATGCTGAGCACTATCATGCTGGCAAAGGTGATACTGATGGTGATGAGTGAGTTGAAGGCTTGTGGCAGACTCTGACTTATCACCTGCCGCAGGGTGTCGACATCGTTGGTGTAGGTAGACATGATGCTGCCATGAGAATGTGTGTCGAAATAACTGATGGGCAACCGCTCCATGTGACTGAACATATCCTTGCGCAACCGTAGCATGGTGCCCTGGCTCACCTTTATCATTATGCGGTTGTAAGAATACGACGCCACGACACCCACCAAGAGCACCACGCCGAGCCTGAGCAAAGCCTGGGCAAGGGCACCATACTGCGGATTATCAACTTGAGTGAGTGGCACTATGTAGTCATCGATGAGCGTGCGGGTGAAGAGGGTTGACGACAATGTTGCCACTGAAGTAATGACGATGCATATCATGACCGTCAAACATGAGAACTTATAATTCTTCAGGACATATTTCGTCAGTCGCCCGAGTGTTGCTTTCTTATCGACATTCGACGTGTCGACAACTTCATGGCGGTTACTTCTTCTTCCGAATGACATTTGTGGAGGCATAGGCTATAGTTGAAAATTGAAAATTGAAAGTTGAAAGTTGATAATTATGATTACTGTCGGCTGCGTGGCTTATTCTTCATTGGCTAC
This sequence comes from uncultured Prevotellaceae bacterium, assembly GCA_902783625.1. GTDB lineage: Bacteria > Bacteroidota > Bacteroidia > Bacteroidales > Bacteroidaceae > Prevotella. The sequence goes on along the minus strand of CACZRN010000096.1, from coordinate 28,071 downwards.
GCCGATTCTCTCAATTCTTCATTTTTAATTCGTCGAAATCGCCGGTGGCATCTGTCTGTATGTTGTAAATCTCACGATAGACACTGTTGGTCTTCAAGAGATTGTCGTGAGTATCGAATCCTGTCATCTTTCCGTTGTCCATCACGAGTATACGGTCGCAATATTTCACGCTCGATATTCGCTGGGCAATGATAATCTTTGTGGTCTTCGGCAGTTCTTCGCGGAATGCTCGCTGAATCTTCGCATCGGTTGAGGTGTCGCAAGCACTGGTTGAGTCGTCGAGGATAAGCACCTTGGGATGCTTCAGCAGTGCCCGCGCTATGCATAGACGCTGACGCTGTCCGCCCGAGAAATTGGCACCGCCCTGCTCTATATGTGCGTTCAACCCTTCTTCCAACGGGGATATGAACTCGTCGGCCTGCGCCAACCGACAGGCTTCCCAGCATTCTTCCTCGGTGGCAGCTGAATTGCCCCAGCGCAGGTTCTCGAGTATGGTGCCGGAGAAGAGGATGTTTTTCTGCAACACCACCGACACGGCATTGCGGAGCACGGTGAGATCGTAGCGGCGCACATCCTGCCCACCAACGAGCACTGCTCCTTTCGACACATCGTAGAGACGGCTTATCAGGTTGACAAGCGACGACTTGCCGCTACCCGTTCCACCAATCACTCCGATGGTTTCGCCTGAACGTATATCGAAGTTAAGCCCCGTGATGGCATACTCGCCACTGCCTGATTTGTAAGCGAACATCACATTGCGGAATGACACCGAACCGTCTTTCACCTCCATCAACGGATTGCGAGGGTTCACTATGTCGGGCTTTTCGTTTATTATCTCAGCCACGCGCTTGCCACTGGCAGCACTCTGCGTGAGCATCACGAAAATCATCGAGAGCATCATCAGCGACATGAGAATAGACATGACATAGGTGAAGAGCGACGTCAGCTCACCCGTTGTCAATGTGCCGCCAACAATGAAGTGGGCTCCAAACCACGAGAGTGCGATGATACATCCATAGACAACCATGTTCATCACCGGATTGTTGAACGCCATCAGGCTCTCGGTCTTCACATAAAGCCGATAAAGTCCTTCGGCAGCCCAAGCAAACTTACGGTTCTCATGATCTTCACGCACAAAGGCTTTAACCACACGTATGGCAGCAACATTCTCCTGCACACTCGCATTCAGGCTGTCGTATTGTTCAAACACCTTGGTGAACAGTCGTGCCACGTGAGATATAATATAGGTTAGTGCCGAGGCGAGGATGACGAGTGCCACCACGAAGATGATGCTCAATCGCGCATTTATAACCAGACACATCATTATCGACAGCACCAGTCGGAACGGTGCCCTCACCGTCACACGTAGTATCTGCTGGTAGGCATTCTGCAGATTCGACACGTCGGTTGTCATTCGGGTGACGAGCCCAGAGGCTGAGTATTTGTCGATGTCGCTGAACGCAAAACGCTGTATGTTGCGATACATCGCCCGGCGCAGGTTGCTGGCAAAGCCCGATGAAGCATATGCCGAGAAACGGCCAGCCAATATTCCGAAGGCAAGACTGAGCATCGCCATGCCAATCATGATAACTCCGTAGAGATACACATTCTGCATATTCCCCGCGTTGATGCCACGGTCGATAAGCATGGCGGTGACGTAGGGGATGAGCACATCCATCACCACCTCGAGCGAGGTGAACAGCGGAGTGAGCAGCGAGGCAGTGCGATAGCGCCCCACCTGATTCAATAATGTCCTTAACATTCTTGTTAGAGTTTACTTTTTTTGACGTTGTAAAGTTACAAAAAACTTACATAATAACAATCTTTTTGCGAATAATTAAAAGAAAGAATTATTTTGTGTAATTATTTTGTGTAAAACAATAACTCTGTGTAACTTTGCGGCTAAATAAATAAAAGAAACATTACAACTATGAAGAAACTGTTTATAATGGCTATCATTAGCATGATTGCCTTCTCATCATGCACTGACGGCCGCAAGCAAAAGGACTTCCCCACTACGACAAATACTAAACCTGCTTCAATCACAGAGAAAGAAGATTTGCCGCCTGTGAAGATCCCGCGCTATGCCACTCAGGTGTGCGACACCACCATCGGCAAATGGCATGTGGTGACATACGTCGATACCAACGACAAACTGATAAAGGCCGAAGACGGTGAGATATACGACTCATCGCTCCACCTGACTGCCGACTACGACGGCCACCGAATTATCGACAACAGAGAAATAACCACCTCCGACATCATCGGCTACACCGACGGCGAGCACGGATTCCATTTCGCGCGCATCATAATGGCCACGCAGAACACGCTCTTCTTGCAAGCCGGAGCATACATCTACTCAAGCGACGACGGTTTCACCAAAATAATAGCCATCGACAACGACGGCACCCTTTCAGGCTATTTGTTCGACATACTTCAGTTTGAGAATGCCGTGAAAGTGGAAGAGTTCTATACACTGCTCAACCACGAACTGTCGCACCACGGCGAAGGTGACCGCGCAGGAGCAATAGAAGTGATCGACAGATACACTTCGGCAGAGATAAAAGAACAGGTGAGGCACAAAGGAATAAAGACGTTATACCCATCTGGCATGGGCGACATAAAAGGGCGCAACATTGAGATGGCTACAGAGTTCGTGACCGATAAATACGTGAAGGCATATTTCCACGACAGCGAGAGCGGCCAACTTGACTCCGTGATGACAGATGTTGAGGGATATCGCCGCCTTGAGGTAAGCAATAAGCCAATTGCAATCAAACGCGTGACACAATATACCAAACGATAATACCGCGCCCACAATAACGTTAATCAATTAATAAGTCAATTATTTATCTTAACACAAGAGCCATATACCCGCAGTACATGGCTCTATTATTTTAAATAAACGGGCCTTGAACCGACAATAAAGAGCCCATTAACCACAGCATGAAACATATATAAGTCAACGCTTTGAGCCTCTGAAACTGGGAAAAGGAAAAACTCTGCCAGACATTGTAATGCCAAGCAGGGTTTCTATATGTTAATTATTTAACTAAATGTCTAATACAATTAGAGGTTTGGATTGATTTCACTCCACTTCGAAAGTTCTGGAACGATGTTCAAAACAACTAGTTATTCACGCTTCTGTCGCCCCATGGCTGTATCTCACGCGCCGGGGTCTGGTTGCCAGCTACGGGCAGCCATGTGGTATAAGCAGAGCCCGTTTGTCCGGCGCTTGCAAAGTCGCAGAGCGTAAGACAGTTGCCGTCGGCATCAGTGGCGGTGAGCAGCAGGTATGGCTTCGGAGAAGATTCTGAACGCGCTTCGCTGGGTGTGAGAGTGAGCCGCGAGAGGTTCAACATCGGCATATTCTCATAGCCCTGAGCATCGTAATGCTGGTCGAGGGTAAGCAAAATAGGTCCCTGATATATCGACGACTTGCCAGCGAGGTCGCTGCCGCCGTGCCAGTAGTGGGGCGTCATATCGAAATGTATCGTCACCACATCGCCGTTCTTAAGGCTCTCAATCTCAAGGTATTCGGCATAGCGCACGTTGCCGAGCGGCTTGCCGTTGTGTATCACCTCCGTGTGTCGCGACCAGAACGGGATACGAAGACGCAGTTTACCATTGTAAGCACCCTTCACAGAGAACTTCAACTGTATGTCGCCGTCAAATGGATAGGCTCCCGTCTGCACGATGCCGATACTCTTTCCCGATGGCGTGTGAAGCGTGATGTCCGATTCGCCGTAGTAGTTCACGGTGACAGCCTCGTCGGTGGCGCGCGCTCCCCACTGCCCTATCATGCCGAATCCGCGAGGAGCATTCACCGAACAACAGTTAAGATCGGGGCTCTTGGATATCTTCTGAAAGGCGATGTCGGTGGTGCTGGGAATCTTATGTCCCAGCATTGGGGTGTTATATGTGAACACCTTGTCGTTCAACAGCTGTGCTCCGAGGAATCCGTTCCATAGCGACAGCTCGAGTTCGTCGGCCACGCGGCTGTCCTTTCCCAACCACAGGAAATCGGTGCCCAGCGCCATCCACGCAATCGTACAGCATGTCTCGATGGCACGCAAATCGTAAGGATCGCCCTGCGCCGCTTCGCCCGAACAGAACCCGCCAGTGTTGTGACGGTCGTCGCGAGCCATCACACGCCATATATTGGCGATAGAGATGAGCTGCTGACGATCGCCAGTTATGCGGCAATATTCAGAGATGGTCTGGATGGCGTGCAGACATTCCCAGCGATGGCGGGGCATCTTGTAGAAAGGAGTGGTGCGGAGGCCTTCCTTAAAATAGTTTCCACCCTGCGGCGAGGCGAACGAGTCGTAGGTGAGATTTATCATGTCATGATAACGCTCATCACCTGTCATATCATAGAGGAGGGCGAAGATGTGGCCCACGGCAGCATCGGTGCCATCCTTTTGCTCATCAAACAAGCGGTGGCCTACGTAGTAATAGTTGTATATACAATCGGCGGCACGCACAAGAACTTTAAGGGCTTTCTTGCTTCCGGAAATCTTGTACCAATAATATAGGCCCAGCATATTGTGATAATGAGCCCATACATCCCATGTCTTCCCATGCCCAGGAGCGATGCCAACAAACTTCTTCGCATCGGGCCACACACCGAGATATCCGTCACTGTCCTGCACCTTGGCGAGTCCGTCAACGACATATTCTATCACTTTCTTCAGTCGCTGGTCGGGCATCATGGCGTAGGCAAGTGCCGCACTCGTGAGATACTTGCCCGAGAACTCACCATACCACGGCACGATTGTCTCGTGCTCAGCGTTGCGCAGAGAGTATAGTTCCAACATCCCAGGATTGTCGTAGGGAGCATGGAGAAGCCATTCGTTAAGGCATTTGTTATACCGCTCGCCCATCGCTCCTTTAAGGATAAAGCGGTCGCGTGGACTTGAGGCCGAAACGCTCGTAACACAGGAGAATATTAACGAAAAAAACAGAAGGGATAACCTTGACAAATCGTTTCTCATAGCAGAATAATACTTTTTCATAGTAAAGACTCAGAATAAATAACTTATTTGTCTCACAAAGGTAGCACAAATGACTAAAACGACAAAAAAATAACCGGAGTATTTCTCACACTCCGATTAATTCCTCGATATGCCGACACCAGTCAGTACCAACAAATCGAAAACAGATTTTAGTTTAAAATCGCTTATTACAAGTTTGGATTTATCTCGCTCCACTTCGAGATCTCCGGCACAATGTTCAAAGTAACAAGCTCATCACGCATCTTGCAGAGGTGCTCATAACTCTGGTCGAGCTTTGCGTTCTCCTCGGCAGTGCCCTGCGGCACCTCGAAGTGTGCTCCCGTGGTGTCGAGAGTTGTCTTCATTGCCATCATGATGTGGTTGTACTTGTCGGTCTTTACGTATGTTCCCACTGGGAAGCGGAAAGGCTCTCCGCCCATGACCGAGCGAATCATCTCTACTGAGAGGTATGCGGGGCTCTGGAACGAGCTACGGCCACGCAGCTTGATGATGGCTGCACCGCCCTGTGTGACGTCTGTCTTCATCTGCTCCCACTCCTCGACAGGGAATTCCGGTGTGCCGATGATGTCGGTCAGTTTGCGGCCGTCGATCTTGACATGGCTGCCGAATACTGCCATCTGCTCACCGTGTCCGCCGTATGTGGCGCATCCTGTGATTTCGCTCTGCATAACACCGAACTTCTTTGCCAGTGCACTCTGCAGACGAGTGGTGTCGAGAGCAGCGAGTGTGGTCACCTGACCAGGCTTCAGTCCAGAATAGAGCAGGGTTACCAGTCCTGTCAGGTCGGCAGGGTTGAAGATGATAACCACGTGCTTAACATCGGGGCAATACTGCTTGATGTTCTTTCCCAGACCTTCGGCAATCTCGCAGTTACCCTTAAGCAGGTCTTCGCGTGTCATGCCTTCCTTACGTGGTGCACCACCTGAAGAGATGATGTACTTAGCTCCTGTGAAAGCCTCAGCAGCATCGGTAGTGGCGGTGATTTTCACATCGCCAAAGCCACTCTGGCGCATTTCCTCAGCCACACCTTCGGGCGAGAAAACGTCGTAGAGACAAATGTCGTTAGTCAGTCCCATTGTCAGGGCTGTCTGTACCATGTTTGAACCAATCATTCCGGCTGCGCCGACGATTGTAAGTTTGTCGTTTGTTAAGAATGCCATTGTTTTTTATTTTTAGTATTTGTCGTATTCACTTTTGCGCTGCAAAGATACTAAATTCTGTCCGAAGCAAGACATCAGAAATAGCCTAATTTAGTTGCTGAAATGTTATATTTTTATAAAAAACGGTTGCCTTGCAATGTGGAGTTTGCAAAAAGGCTTGTTCTCACTTTATTCCGTCGCTGCCTTCACGCCCTTGTCGCGCAGCCAGTCGAGGTAGGACTGCATGATGGTCATGCCCGTCTGCGGCAGATTCTTCATCATGTTGCTCGATGCATCCACCACGTTTTTATATGCAGGCATATCGGCCAGTTTAATGGCAAAGCGCAGGTTGCCTTCGTCCATGATGTTATACATCGAATTGAGATAAAGTGTGGGCAGGTTTGAGCTGAAGTATTTGTCGAGCTTCTCCACCATGCTGGCAGCGCCGAAGTTGCTGAGCAGCGACGTCAGCCCCTGCATCATATTCGATGAGAGAGAACCCAATCCCGACTTGGCATAATATTGTTTGAACAGAGTGGTGTAGCTTTCGGGTATCTCACTGTTCTGTTCGAGCGGCTCGGGTGTCTTGCCCGACATCAGTTGCATCACCACCATCTTGCCGAAGTCCTCCCATGCTGCCGACGTGATGCTGTTCATCTTCGTCGCCTTCTGCTGCAGGTCTTTGCCTTCGGGGCTCTGCAAAGCCTCGGTGAGCTTTTTCAGATCGTCGGTCGATACGAGTCCGTTCAGCCCTTTGGCAAGCAGTCGCTCGGCGACATCACTCACGAACTGCTCGCCCAGATATTCCTCCACATACTGCTGCGAGTTGTCGTCGTCGAGCTCGGGAGCAATCGATTTGTTCAGCTCCGTAAACACTTTCAGCAGCTGCTCTTTCTGGTTGCCGAGGCTATTTGGCGCGGCCTTCAGATATTTCTTCACTGCCTCGATGAAGTCGGCATCCATGTCGTCGGTCTGAGCATGCACTGTCAGGAACGACAACGACGACAGCAGTGTCACAATGATGATTCTAAAATTAATTTTCATATCCGTATCTGTTTGTATATTTGATTGTTGTCTTACGGTGCTGTTACTTTCTTTCCGTGCTTTGTCACAACTGACTACGGGCGCCTATTGCAACATGCTCATCGGTATGCGCGCCAGATAGATGGCGGGACGTCCGCCTTCATGCTGCGAATAGTAGCTCACCCAAAGCTCATTACCCTCGATGATAAGACCGGGATATGCATTGTCGCCGCCCGACGGTAGCACAACCTTCTCATCGAGTCTGCCCTCGAAATCACCTTTATACACTGTGGTCGTAGAGTGAGGCAGATAGTAGTTGCGCGACGCAGCAATAATGCTGTCACCACTGACGATATAATCGGGACCACCTAAACGTAGGTCCATCTTCCGCCACTGCCACTCGGTGAACGGCGCATTGCTCACACCCCAGTAGCCTCGGCAGTCACCCTGATCGCGCCGCACCATCATCGACATGCGCCCATCGGGGAGGAATCGCACGGTGGTCTCGTTGGGGAAATCAGGCACAGCGAGGTCGGTAATCTTATCATATCGCACACCGTCGCGGGTTGAATAAAGTCGCAAAAAGCGCTCACCCGCAGGTGTTGTGCCATAGCCGACCACATATCCGACTCCATCATGCCACGTGATACGCCACAGCCAGTCGCTCGTGTGCTCGTCGCCATCAACGAACTCCACTGGCCTGGGCTCGGTAAAATGCTCACCATCACTACTGAAGACAACATGCGGTACCATACCTTTCAACTCACGATTGCGGTATATGCTACCACCCATGATTACCATCAGCCTTCCGTCGGGCGTCACCGACAACTTCGGGTCACGCAGGTCGTAACCTTCGCGGCCACCGACAAAGACACTACGCCATCGACGTCCGTCCTTCGACGCAATAATGCGTGTGCGGCCTTCAGCATTGCCTCGACTGTCAAAAATATGACTCTCACCCTCGCGGAACGAGCAGTAAAACCTGCCCTTATATTTTATTAAAGAGGTGAAAGCACAATAAGCATCATTCCGCCATATACAATCTACAGTGTAGCTCATCCGCCGCGCCTTTTCTTTCGACAATAATGGTTGCACGACAAGCGACAGAAATAGAAACAGTACAACAATTTTTCTCATTGCAAAAACGGTTTTTAGTTTAATCCTTGCAAAAATAAATAAAAAACAGCAAACCCCGCAACAACCAAGGGGAAATATTTATTTTGCGATAAAAGAACAGGGACATCCCCCTAACAAAAGGATGTCCCCGCATATATGTTTAATTAATAATCATCGAATAGTGCATCAGAGACTGACACTATCAAGTATAGCATCTGTTGCCCCTATGCGGCTCGCCACATAATCGCCTGCCTTTCGCCCCGCCGTGGAGAGATAGTCGGCATCGCTGCCGAAACGCTTCATCAGCGTGCGGAAACCTTGTAGGTCGTTAATCTGGAAACCTCCCTCGGCAATCATCAGCTCGCGAGCCTCCTGAAACTTCTTGTTGTTTGGTCCGAAGATAACAGGCATGCCCCACACGGCTGCCTCGAGAACATTGTGTATGCCCACACCGAAGCCGCCACCCACATATGCCACATCACCATACTGATAAACCGACGAGAGCAACCCGAAGCAGTCGATGATGAGACAGTCGGCAGCGGCAGCCTCCTCAGGAGTAGTCTGCGTGTAGCGCACAGTCTTACGATCGAGCTTCGAGAGTATCTGGTGGAGATGATCGTCACCGATGACATGTGGCGCGATGATGATTTTCCAGTCGCGGTGATGATTGAAATAACGGATAAATATCTCCTCGTCGGGAGGCCAACTGGAGCCTGCCACAAACACTTTAACCGGTGATGCCGAGGGTGATGGGGAGGCTGATGTTGTACCATTTCGGAATGCATCGACGATTGGCAGGTGCTTCGCTGCCTGACGTATCTGAAGGACACGATCAAAACGGGTGTCGCCGACAACCGTGACATTGTGGATGTCAATCGTTGAGAGCAGGTATTTGCTGCGCTCATTCTGAACATAGAAATGAGTGAAACAACGCAGCACATGACCGTATTGGTGGCCATACCACTTGAAGAAGACCTGATCGGGGCGGAAGATACTCGACACGCTATACACCGGAACACCACGATGACGGAGGATGTGGAGATAGTTGTACCAGAACTCGTACTTTATGAAGAATGCCATCACTGGGCGCACGGCACGCAGAAAGCGACGAGCATTGCGAATGGTATCGAGGGGCAGATAGCAGATGATGTCGGCACCGCTGTAGTTCTTCCTGACTTCATAGCCCGAGGGTGAGAAGAACGTAAGCAGAATCTTATACTGCGGATGCTCGGCACGGATGCGCTCTATGAGCGGCCTACCCTGCTCGAACTCTCCGAGCGAGGCAGCATGAAACCATACATACTCAGCCGAAGGGTCCACCTTAGCCTTCAGCGTTTTTATCGCCTGACGCTCACCACGCCACATCTTACGCACTTTCTTGTTGAAAATACTGGCAATGGCAACGCCAATGAGGTAGATATAGATACTGAGATTATACACTATGACTCTGTTTTGGGGGTTAACGTAAACGTCAGCATCAACTATTATTTCAGCACTTCTATAGCGCGGCGGAGACGCTTCAGGGTTTCTTCCTTTCCTAAGAAGGCGGAGATGTCGAACATGCCAGGTCCTTTGCCTATTCCTACCAATGCAAGGCGGAAAGCGTTCATCACATCGCCAAGTTTGTAGTCTTTCTGCTCAACCCACTGCATGACAACGGGTTCCTGTCCCTCAACGGTAAAGTCATCAATACCTTCCAGCACGTCAGCCAACTCGGTCATCTGCTGCGCAGAATATTCCTTCCAGCGCTTCTTCACAGTCTTCTCGTCGTATTCCATCGGAGCAATGAAGAAGAATGAGCAGAGAGGCCACAACTCCTTGACGAAACTGACACGGTCTTTCATCATAGCCACCACTTGTGTGATGCGCTCCATACTCTCGTCAACACCGTTGTTGGCAACTATCGGAGCAAACAGTCCGGCAATCTCCTCATTGCTCTTGCGGAGGATATACTCGTGATTGAACCAGATGCCTTTCTGATAATCGAACTTCGCTCCTGCCTTTGAACAGCGTGATATGTCGAAAGCATCTACTAGTTCGTCGAGGGAGAAAATTTCCTGTTCGGTACCTGGATTCCATCCCAATAGTGCAAGGAAATTGACAACTGCCTCGGGGAAATAGCCGCTCTCACGATATCCCGAGCTCACCTCGCCAGTCTTTGGATCGTGCCATTCGAGTGGGAACACAGGGAATCCGAGACGATCGCCGTCGCGTTTCGAGAGTTTACCCTTGCCCTCTGGCTTCAAGAGCAGCGGCAGATGGGCAAAGCGAGGCATAGTGTCCTCCCAACCAAATGCCCGGTAGAGCAGCACATGAAGGGGTGCCGAGGGAAGCCATTCCTCACCGCGGATAACATGAGAGATTTCCATCAAATGGTCATCGACAATGTTTGCAAGATGATATGTCGGCAGTTCGTCGGCGCTCTTATACAGCACCTTATCGTCGACAATATCGCTCTTGATGACCACCTCGCCGCGAATCATATCGTTGATATGCACATCCTGCCCGGGCTCAACCTTGAAGCGGACTACATACTGCTGTCCGTCGGCTATGAGTGCCGACACTTCTTCGGCGCTCATGGTGAGCGAGTTTTTCATGAGATGGCGTGTATGGGCATCATATTGGAAATTCTGTATCTCGCCTCGCTTGGCTTCAAGCTCCTCGGGAGTATCGAAAGCGATATAGGCATTACCACTGTCAAGCAACTGATGGACATATTTCTTATAAATCTCGCGACGCTCACTCTGACGATAGGGACCGTAGCTGCCGCCAAACGACACACCTTCGTCGAACTTAATTCCAAGCCAGCGGAACGATTCGATTATATATTCCTCAGCTCCGGGAACAAAGCGATTCGAATCGGTATCCTCTATCCTGAACACCAAATCGCCACCATGCTGACGGGCAAAAAGATAATTAAACAATGCTGTGCGGACTCCTCCAATATGAAGAGCTCCGGTAGGACTCGGCGCAAAACGCACCCTTACTTTTCTCTCTGACATTACGATAAAAATGTATGTAATATTATAATTTTCCGCAAAATTACACTTTTTTTTGCACTCAGACATTATTTTTTTCGTATTTTCGCACTGTAATACATTAAGTAGGTGTTTTCACACCTTGATAATGACGATAAAAACATAAGCATTGAGATGAAAAATATACTGAAACGCCGCCGCTATACATGGCAAAGTATAGCCTCGCGAACACTGATAGTGCTCATCACCACAGCCATCATAGTGTGGTTCCTGCCACGCAACGAAGGGAAGCACTTCCACTACGATATCGGTAAGCCTTGGATGTACAACTCGTTTATTGCCAAGTTCGACTTCCCCATCTACAAAACCGACCAGACCGTGCAGCGTGAGCGCGACTCGCTGCTGGCTCTGTTCCAGCCGTATTACAACTTCGACACAAGCGTGGAGAAAAGGGCATTAGACAAATTCAACGACGACTATCCCGACGACAGCCTGGGCATCCCAAAGAGTGCCAAGGCGCTAGTAGTCAGCCGACTGAGCGAGCTATACCAGACAGGCATCATCAGCACACCAGAGTATAACAGTCTCAGCGAGGACACCACAGCGCTGATAAGGGTGGTAAACGGCAAAGAAGCGAAAAGCAACATGCTGAGAAACTTCTACTCCACACTCTCTGCCTACGAGCACATCTTCGCCGACAAAGAGCTCGCATCACTCCGACCAATACTGCAGAAATTCAATCTCAACGAATACATCGAGCCCAACCTGCTATTCGACAAAGAGCGCAACGAGACCGAGAAGAACGACTTGCGCAGCTCTGTCCCTCTGGCAAGCGGAATGGTGATAAGCGGACAGAAGGTTATCGACCGCGGCGAAATCATCGACGAATACACTTACAGGGTGCTCAACTCGTTTGAACGTGAGATGAAACGACGCACGGCGACAACACAGGAGATAACGAGCACTCTGATAGGGCAGACGCTCTTCGTGCTCATCATGATAACGATGTTCACCATCTACCTCTCGCTCTATCGGAAAGACTATTTCGACAAACCGCGCTCAATAATAATGCTCTACGGACTGGTAACCATCTTCTCCGTGTTCGTCACGCTGATGATGCGCCACAACCTGTTCAGCGTATACATACTCCCCATCGCCGTAGTTCCAATCTTCATCCGCGTGTTCCTCGACTCCAGAACGGCGTTCATAGCGCATGTCATCACCGTGCTGATATGCGCCATCACGGTAAAGTATCAATACGAGTTCATCATCATCGAGATAGTGGCGGGCCTCGTGGCAATATATTCGCTTCGCGACCTGTCGAGCCGCGCACAGCTGTTCAAGTCGGCAATGCTGATAACCATCGCCAGCGCAGCCGTATATCTCTCCATGCAACTCATACAGACCGACTCGTTCGACAAAATGGATGCCGACATGTACAAACACTTTATCGCCGGCGGTGTATTCCTGCTACTTACCTATCCTGCCATGTATATCGTCGAGAAGACATTCGGGTTCTCGTCGAACGTCACCCTCGTCGAGCTGTCGAACACCAACAAGGGTGCACTGCGCGACCTCAGCGAAATAGCCCCCGGCACATTCCAGCACTCCATAACAGTGGGAAACCTTGCGGCAGAGATAGCCAACAAGATAGGTGCCAACAGCATACTCGTGCGCACAGGGGCATTGTATCACGACATCGGCAAGATGGCAAACCCAGTATTCTTCACCGAGAACCAGGCAGGCACTAACCCACACGACAACATGCCTTACACCGAGAGTGCTCACATCATCATCAGCCATGTCGCCGACGGGCTGAAGATTGCCGACCGCTACGGACTGCCGCAGTTCATTAAAGACTTCATCGTCACCCATCACGGCACGGGAATGGCCAAGTATTTCTACATAAAGCAGAAGAATGAGCATCCTAACGACGACATCGACGAGTCGCAGTTTGAATATCCAGGCCCAAATCCCTTCACGCGTGAGCAGGCAATCCTCATGATGGCAGACAGCGTGGAGGCTGCCTCGCGCTCAATGAGCGAATATACCGAGGAGGCAATAGCGACGCTCGTGGATAACATCATCGACAAACAGGTGGCCGACGGATTCTTCACCGACTGCCCCATCACGTTCAGCGATATACGACAGGCAAAGACAGTTATCATCGATCGCCTGAAGAGCATCTACCACACACGCATCTCGTATCCCGAACTGAAAAAGGATTAAACAGCCGCTTCAACAAGCGTTTGAAGGCGACCAAAACTGCATATAGCTTACTATCAATATTTGTATATAAAAAATTTTGCTAGCAAAATATCGAATAGAGAGGCTCTTTAATGGCATTAAAAAGGCTCTTTAATGAAAAATTTGCTAGCAAAATTTTCATATATCGCAATGCGAGAGGGAAGTGTGCCGCGCTAACGGGGATTCTTAAAAAGGTATTTTACCGCTGGATATACCTATGATGTCGGCACTCTGTCTTTGTTAATCCAACAGGGTGAACTGTAGTTTTTGTAGCAGAATGGGTATAATGACATTTGCACACTTTTTGCTTTTTTGTGCAACAAACATTCTTAATTTATGCAAAAATTGCAGTGTTTCTCTTAACAAAGATTAAATATAGTAGCCTAAATAACTACATAGGGCACATTATGGGTAACTTTGCAGCCAGTTTATTAAAAGATTTTTTTAGATGAATAAAACAAAACTCACAGCTTTAGCCATTTGCTTAGCTGGTTCGTTATCGGCATTTGCCGGTGGCATCTTAACAAACACAAATCAAAGTGTAGCCTTTCTCCGTAATCCTGCCCGCGATGCCGCAATTGGTCTCGACGGTGTCTATTCCAATCCTGCCGGCGTGGCATTCATGAGCGAGGGATGGCACTTGGCCTTCAACTGGCAGTATGCTCACCAAACACGCACGATAACAGGCGAGAATGCTCTCTTTGCCTTGGGCGCAAAAAACGACGGTCTGACAAAGAAGAAATTCGAGGGAGTGGCAAATGCTCCTATTATACCCTCACTGCAGGCAGCTTACAACAAGGGACCGTGGAGCTTCCAGATGAACATCTCGGTACCTGGTGGCGGCGGAAAATGCGAATTCGACAAGGGTGTGGGCTCGTTCGAGACAGTGGTGGGAGCCATCGCCAACAAACTCATCGGAGTGTCGAGTGCACTGAACGCACAGCTGGCACCGCTCGGAGCAAGCGTACCTAACGTGACAGGATACGACGTGGATGCCTACATGAAAGGAAAACAATTCTACTTCGGACTGCAACTGGGTGCTGCATATAAAATCAACGAGCACTGGTCGGTGTATGGCGGCGTGCGACTGCTCTACGGTACTGCCGCTTATGAGGCTCGTCTGAACAACATACGCGTGATGAATGGAGCTGATGGAATGACGCTGCCCGCATATTTCGAGGGGGTGACAAAAGGTCTCTTCGATGCGAGGAATACTATTACGCAGAACATCACTCGCATTCAAGACGGTATATCGCAATACGTTCAGGCATATATGGCAGCTGGCATGACTCAAGAGCAGGCGATGAACACTCAGGAGGTGTTAGCGCTGCAGGCACAGGGTGCACAGCTGCAAGCTGCAGGACAGAAGTTGGCTGCTGCAGGCGAGGAGCTGACAAAGAGCGGTGAGGTGCTGGCGCCGTATGCCAACGGCATGAACCTGAAGTCGGACCAGAAGGGGCTGGGAATAGCTCCGGTGATAGGCGTGGACTTCAAGACCGGCAACTTCAACTTTGCCGCTAAGTATGAGTTTAAGACTCGCATGCGCATGAAGAACGACTCCGACCTGAAGGAAGCGTCGGTTGTATCAGCCCTGAACAAGTATGTTGATGGCTCAAGTGTACCTGAGGATGCGCCGGCACAGCTGGCTGTAGGCGCACAGTGGGAGATACGCCCGAACGTGAGGGTGAACCTCGGATATCATCATTTCTTCGATACCGACGCTCATTGGTATGAGCACAGCGAGAAACTGCTCGACGGAGGAACAAACGAATATCTGGCTGGTGCCGAGTGGGATATAACAAAGAAGCTGCAGGTGAGCGGCGGTGTGCAGATAACACGCTATCCTCTTACTGATGCTTACATGAACGACATGTCGTTCGTGGTCAACTCGTGGACATTCGGACTGGGTGTGGGATATCAGGTCAGCGACAAGGTGAAAATCAATGCCGCATACTTCCAAACCAACTACGGCGACTATGATATGGACACCCCAGAGCAGAATATGGCATCGCTGGGACTTACAGTACCGGCAGGCAAGAACTCGTTCACCCGCACCAACCGCGTGCTTGGACTGGGTGTGGAGCTCACATTCTAAACGAAAAAACGACTTCTCGAAGTCGACTGTCTGAAACGGATAGCACAGAGAGGGGTATCAAATACAACACACAAAAAAGAGCGCTGGCGCAGATATCACATGCCAGTGCTCTTTTCTTTTTTATAAACAGATGCCCGCTATAATATAAATAGGTGGCTGCATTTTTATAAATGTATAGCAACAATGCTTATTGCTAACGGCTACAGCGGGTCGATGTCGTAATAAATCTGCAGCCCTGTAAAGCGCTTATCGCCATCGATTTGTCGCTGCACACTGCGCAGATAGTCGCGAACACGTTGCTGAGAGATGCCTATCTCGAGCTTCAATATCAGTTTTCTAACATACATATTCTTCACCCTTGCCACTGCGGGGCGGTCGGGACCAAGTACCCTTGTGCCGAAGACAGAGCGCAAGAGATTGCCTGTGGTGCGTGCCGCAGCATCGGCGATATGCTCTTGACGGTGGCGAAGATAGACATAGACAAGATGTGAGAACGGAGGATAGTGGAATGCCCGACGCTCATCGGTCAGCTCACTGAAGAACGTTTTGAAATCGTGGGCCACCACATGATTGAGCACAGGCAACTTGGTACTGCGTGTTTGCAGAATGACACGTCCCTGGCTACCCTTGCGCCCAGCACGGCCACTCACCTGTGTAAGCATGGTAAACGCCTGCTCGTAGGCACGGAAATCGGGATAGTTGAGCATGGTGTCGGCATCGAGAATGCCCACCACACCTACGCGGTCGAAGTCGAGACCCTTTGTTATCATCTGCGTACCTATAAGCACATCGGTGCGATAGTGTGAGAAGTCGTTGATTATACGCTCGTAGGCATTGCGAGTGCGGGTAGTATCAAGGTCCATACGTGCAATGCGTGCTTCGGGGAAAGCATCGCGGATGATGTCCTCAATTTTTTCCGTTCCGAAGCCTCTTGAGCGTAGTTCAGTCTGTCCACACGATGGGCAACACTTCGGTACCGTGTAGGAATAACCGCAATAGTGGCACGTCAAAATGTTCATGTTGCGATGCAGAGAAAGGCTGACATCGCAGTTTTTGCAATGTGGCACCCATCCACAAGTGGGACACTCAATCATGGGCGAATAGCCACGACGGTTTTGGAACAGTATCACTTGCTGTTTTTTCTCGAGTGCCTCACGTATGGCAGCGAACATTGTCGGCGACAACGGCCCGCGCATAATCTTGCGGTGTTGCAGGTCTTTTACATCAACAATCTCGACAGCTGGGAGCGATATCCCTTTATAGCGAGTGGAGAGAGTCACAAGTCCATACTTTCCTGTCTGGGTGTTGTAATATGTCTCAGCCGATGGTGTGGCGCTGCCAAGCAAGGTCTTGGCACCATACATCTGTGCAAGCACTATTGCCGCCGAACGTGCATGGTAGCGAGGAGAGGGATCCTGTTGCTTGAACGATGTCTCGTGCTCTTCGTCAACGATAACCAGTCCAAGCCGTTGGAAGGGCAAGAACAATGCGGAGCGTGCACCGAGAATGATGTCGTAAGGCTCCGACGACAACTGTTTCTGCCACATCTCCACACGCTCGGCATCGCTGTAACGCGAGTGATATATACCCAACCGATGCCCGAAGACGCGCTGCAGACGCTGTGTCATCTGCACCGTAAGAGCTATCTCAGGCAGGAGGTAGAGCACCTGGCGGCCCTGACGAAGGGCTTCATCGATAAGATGGATATAGATTTCAGTCTTTCCGCTCGACGTCACACCATGCAGAAGCACCACTGCGTGGCTGTCCATCTGATTATGCAGGCTGTCAAGTGCCTGCTGCTGGGCATCGGAGAGCGGCTTCATGAATTCGGGATGCGGCTCGCCATCAAGATTCAGTCGCCCCACCTCTTTATAATATTGCTGCAGGATGCCGCGGTCGGTGAGTGTCTTCACTGCCGCTGACGTAGCATGACTGACATTCATCAGTTCCTCTCTGGTCACCTCGCGTATCTCTTCCGTTGGAGCCGAACCCTCGATGCTGTCCCAGTGCGATATTGCAAGATAATCCATGAGCACGCTCTGCTGTCGCGGTGCACGATGCAGTTGGTCGAGAAGAATGTTAAGGGCATTCGAGTCGCGATACTGTGGCGATAACTCCACATACTGCTCCATGCGCGGATGGTAGGCATCCTCGACCTTCATTCCTGCAGGCATGGCGGCGTTGTACACATCGCCGAGCGGCGACATGTAGTACGACGATATCCACTGCCAAAGCTTCAGTTGCTCGGGCACCAGTACTGGAGCGTTGTCGATGGCATGGAGAATGTTCTTCCATTTCATCGACGGCTCCTCGTCGTGCAACCGCAGCACCATCGCCGTGTACACCTTGCTGCGGCCGAGTGGCACAGCTACACGCATACCAACAGCAATGACCGACTGCAGAGTGTCGGGCACACCATAAGTGAAAGTGCCTTCGAGGGGAAGCGGAAGTATTACATCGGCGAATTTCATATTACAAAAGTAGGTTAAAAGCGGCAGACGACAAAATAAAAAACAGCAAAAAAATACCAACCCCATAAAAATAGCGAAGGAAGAACAGAGGCCCTCTCAAGGACATGTTCTCCCTAAACATTATTACCCTTTTTTGGAAAAACTTCTTTGCTTGTCACAAGACAAGTTGCAATAGCTAAGAGTCTTCACAGACTTCTGTAAAAAACGATACCATGTTAAATCTTATTACCAAGGCAGACTCTTCCGCCTCAGTCTAGTAAAAGTCATTCTGTATGTTTGCCCTCTACGGGTGACACTTGAATTAGGATATCAAAGTCCTACTTATGATTATTAACACTGCAAAAATAGCATGACGGAGATAAAAATCTTTTTGTAAAAATGATATTCAGTTTCGCAAAAATGACTTTTTTGCCCCACTTTGGTAAAAATGGCAAGCTTTTGTCACTTTTACCAAAGTCGCAGAGGGATGTTTTTATCAAATTGCACCGCTTTTCTCATTTTTTTCACATGGGCGTGAACGTGTGCTGAAAGAAACGAACAAACAGCCTTGAAAATGTTTTGTATGATAAAAAGAAAAACCTTCCAGATAAAAAGAAAATGCATAATATCTTTTTCAAATAATGGCACAAAAAAAATTTTGCTAGCAAAATTTCGAATAAAGAGGCTCTTTAATGACATTGAAAAGGCCATTTAATGAAAATTTTGCTAGCAAAATTTTCTGAAGGCAATGCAAGAGGATGGAATAACCAGTAAATGTGAAGGATGAAAAGGATATTGAGATGCACGA
The DNA here is from genome assembly GCA_902783625.1 of uncultured Prevotellaceae bacterium. GTDB lineage: Bacteria > Bacteroidota > Bacteroidia > Bacteroidales > Bacteroidaceae > Prevotella. The sequence goes on along the minus strand of CACZRN010000096.1, from coordinate 9,197 downwards.
TAAGCCTGTATATCAACACCTTATCCTAATCCATCCAAAAGATAAAACAAAAAAAGATTCCGGCAACAGATATGTCGCCGGAACCAGTATTTTTCTTTTGCTAACCTCGCTGAGCAGTGGCTATTAGAAATAAAACGCCGCCATCATCTGCCAGACATTCTGTTTACTGTCCATCAGCTTCACGTTTTCCTTCACCCCATCGACAACACTCCGAGCGGTTATCTCGCCGGTGTTGCCGCACGCGATGTTGTATGTAACTCCCACTTCCACATGTCCGATGCTCACACCGGCACCAAAGTTGACGCTGAAGGTGGATGTCTTCGGGCGGAATGTTGTCTTATACCACTCGCTGCTGGTGAGGTCGATTTTATCCTTGAGATTAAACGTCAGTTGTGGTCCTGCTGACAGATATACCCATCCGAACTTAAGGCGAAGATTGAGTGGAACATCTAATGCTCTCTGCTTAACAGAGGTGGGCTCCATGTCGAAGACTGTCTCGCCTTCTCCACTTGCAGCCACCTCAGGCGTTTCGGTAAAGTTCTCCGAGAGGCGGAACGAACGCTCGTTGTAGAGAGCCGACAGGTCGAAGGAGATGAATTTCCCCGTCTTCAGCCGCACCGTGGGACCTACAAAGAAGCCTGTGCGGTTGCTGGCCTTGAGAAGCTCGTTGTTAAGTTTCATCGAAGTGAGGTTCAATCCACCCTTCACTCCGTAACTCAACTGAGCCTCGGCTGTGCCTGGACAGAGCCAAAGCATCATCGTCATCGCCAGTAGGAACGTTGCCTTTTTCATATCAACACCCGGATTATAGTTGTTTATAAACAGAACCGTCAGACTGCGATTAATCAGTGGCGCTCACGGCGGACACTCACACGAGCGCTACCACTGCCACCTGAACTTGAACCTGAGCTGCTCTTCGCACCCTTCACCTTCGACTCCGACGACTTGCCGCGACGTGTGCGCGACTTCTTCTTCAGTGCCTTCAGCTCCTTCTTGTCGAGCTTGGCAATGCTGTCGAGCGAATCCTTGCGGGACTGGTCGCCCCACATCTTGCTCTCGAAGGTCTTGATCTGATTCTCAATCTTGTTCTGCTCCTTCACCACGAGCGAGTCGTTCTCCTCGCTGCTGGCAAGGGTAAGGCCCTGCATGTTGTTGGTCTTATAGATCTTACCCTTGTAGAGGTTCTTCGTGAAGTAGTCGTCAACGCTCATCGTAGCGGCGTTGTTAAGGTTGCTGGTCATCATCGTTTGGTTGGAGAGGAACGGAGCCAGGTCGTCGTAGACAACCCAGAAGAGCGGGCGCTTCTCGCCACTATCGCCGAAATCGTCGGCCATCACACGAATTGGACAGAGTGCCTGAACCTTGGTATGGAACGTAGCTGTCGACTGATCGTAGTACGAACTCTCCTTCACGTAATATGCCTTGACCTCCTCCGACGGTATATCACTGTCGTCGATACGTGTGCCGCGTTCAGTGCGCTCGAAGTAGATACTTTGGTCTTCGAGGAACTGCAATGGGCGAACACGCGACGAGTCGTTGAACACCTCGTTGCCGTCAGTACGATAGATATATGCCTTCAGCTGCCCTCGCATGACGAGCTTAAAAATATAGGTAAACAGATTCATCTGCGAACCTATAGGAGTCTTCGGATAATAGAGGCCTGCGTTTGCATCGTCGAGAAGACTGATCTCGCGATAGATATCACGTCGCCATGCCACATCGTCGTCCATCTTTTCCTGTGCGGGGAACGATATCTGGGCGCGGGTTGACATGTTATTGGCATTCGACTTTTGCGTCTTTTGCTGTTCGGCGCGACGGTTTGCCGGCTGAGCGATAGCGCCTGTTGCCAGCAATGCCAACGTCATTATAAAAAATATCTTCTTCATTGAATCTTATTTTTCAATTATCATTATTCATTTTCCATTTGCCTGCTATTTCACTATCACCTCCATAGCGCCTGGCAGTGTGCGGTTAATGCCGTCAGGTCCTACAGCCTGTACTCCACGAATGTAGAACCGGCGATTGCGAGAGAGACGGCGGAACTCCTCCTTCTGACGTGTAGAGAAGCTTGCTCCGTTTGAGGCCATTGGGATGGCATTACCCATACCGTCGAAGAACACCACCTCGAAACTGAGCACCGTGAAAGGAATGTCGAGCAGTCCATCGTCGATTGCAGCGCTCAGAGTGTTGAGCGACATCAGCGAAGCCTTTGCCAAACCACCACCTTTGAAGCGGTCGGTGCCGACAATAGCATACGGTGTAGGATCGGGTAGCTTTCTCACTTTAAACTTAAACGAACCCATCTGGCGCGAACGTCCGTTCTGATTGGCCGACACATTGATGGTGACTTCTTCGCCAACCTTCGTGGGCTTTGCAATGAATTTACCCATGCCAATCGAACGGAACGAGCCGTCGCTCATGGTGGCCGATACAGCACCGAGAGGCACTCCAGGAATACTTATCGACATCGGGTTCTCGTATCCTGCATAGAGCACATTCATCAGGTCGGCCGATACAGTGGCGCTTGGGGCCACAACATTGTATTTCTGTGTGAAATCACGTCGGATCAACTCGCCGTCACCATTCCGCATGGTGATGTAGCCGCCAAATGAATGCTCACCTACTCCACCTGCCGCAAACTTATATGTGTTGCCGCTGATCTGCCGTCCGCCAACAAATATCTCGGGTTGCATCGTGGTATCCACAGCAGCCATCACTATCTGTGCGGAATATGTATCGCCACTGATAACGGTATTTGCTTCTGGGATGACAAACGCATCGATTTTGTTAACACGCACGTCCTTCACGTCAATGTTTGAAACAAGAGTGTGAAGCACTTCTCCCTCTGCTGCACGCACGTCGCTCTGCAGTTTCGAGAGATTGGTCACGGCAGCCACCACGGGCATGTTCTCGAACATATATTCCTGCCAGTTCTTTCCCAGAGCCTTAGCACTCTTGGGCACATCCGTGTTCAGGTTGTCGGAGATAAGTTCCTTCTGCTTGGGATCGCTGAGCATGCTCAGTATGCGTGTACGATACGAGTTTATCGACTCATAGAGCTTCTTGCCCTGTCCGGTGCCAGGGGCAAGCATCACCTGTGCGGCTGCCTCAAGGTCATCCTTGGCATTGATATTCATAGGATCGCCGTCTTTGCCGTCGGCTTCCTGGACTATAGCAAGTTTCAACTCCTGCGCCAGATTATAGATGGAATCGCTCATCTGTTTTACATTCTGAGCCCTGTCAAACCATTGTTTCACCTTCTCAGGGTTGGTTTTCATCTGGGCCGCGAATGTCTCGTAGATAGATGCATTCTGCTTCGTCGAGTTGTCTGTCGTGCGACGCAGACTGTTTTCGACCACCGTGAAGCCATTGAGTACCTCGGTAGAGACGTTCAGCGCAAGCATAGCCATCAGAACGACGTACATCAGGTTGATCATCTTCTGACGCGGAGATATTGGTCTTTTCTTTATTGCCATCTTACTATTGATTGTCGGCTTTTTCTGTATTATCCTTGATTAGCACCGCCCTGTATTGTGCCTGGTGTGGCCACGCCCATGTTTACGGTCATGGCCTCTATCATACGTGCATAGATGCGGTTAAGTTCTTCTATCTGTCCTGCCATCTTGCGTGTCTGGGCGTTAATCTCGTCGATGGTACCTATCTGCGAACTTGCGCTCTTAAGCTGCATCTCGTATACTTTGCAGATGCCTGTGAGCGTGCGGTTGAGATTCTCCATCTCCTCCGAATCGGTTGTAAGACGCTGGCTCTGCTCTGATACTTTCTCGAGAACTTCGGTGAGTTTCTGCAACTGCTCTACATAGTTGTTCGTTGCCTCGGTCACGTCGGTTGTTGCAGGCTGTCCACCCACGAGTGCTGCCACGGCAGGCTGTCCGTCGCCACCTATTTCGATTGTACCGCCAGCCGGCACTCCGCCTTCGACACTCACGCCGCCGTATCCGCCCTGGCCACCACCGATAACGATGGTGCCTCCGCCAGGAGCAACCACTGTGGCACCCTTGCCTTCGTCCTCACCAGCCTCTTCGCCTTCTTCGTCGTTGCCTTCGAGGTTGACATGTGTGGGCAGGTCGCGGCCGTCGGCAGTCTTGTCAAACGGACGGTCGAATCCTGAAATGAAGAACACAAGCACTTCTGTACCCATTCCAAGGAACAGCCAGAAGTTGGCACCCGGCATGTGGGTCAGTTTGAACAGGGCACCAAGAATCACGATAGAAGCACCCCAACTATATGCATAGTTCATGAACGTCTGTCCGGGAACGCTGTCGAGCCATTTCTGCAGACGATAAATAATGTTGTATTTACTGTACTGTGCCATTATTTCTTATTCTTTTTTTGTTTTCCACTTGTTGTATTTGCCAGACTTCTCACGCAACGGAATCCGATATATGAGCGTGGCTGGTTCTGGTATTCCCACGTACGCCATGCGCTTCGGATATAGCTCTCCGGATCTTTCCATGATCCTCCACGCACGCTTTTCTTCTTCAGTTTATACGGATCTTCCTTGGCTGCCTTGTATTCGAGCTGCGGATTGAGGTCGTTCATAGCATCTACACCTGCCTCGGTGAAGATGGTGCTCGTCCACTCAGCCACATTGCCGGCCATGTCGTAGAGTCCGTTGGTATTCGAGGCGTAAGCGCCCACCTTGCTTGTTATCAGGTTACCGTCCTCGGTATAGTTGCCGCGGTCGGGTTTAAAGTTTGCATAGAAGCATCCGTCGCCGTTCTTTACATCTTTGTTCTCCCATGGGAACTCGTTGCCATCCTTGCCTCGTGCGGCATATTCCCACTCTGCTTCTGTCGGCAGACGATAGCGCTGCACGTAGCGTGCCTCGGCGCCAAGTCCTTTCAACAGATATTCGGTGCGCCAAGCGCAGAAAGCGTTTGCCTGCTCCCATGTGACTCCCACGACGGGATAGTCGTTGTAGGCGGGGTTGCTGAAATAGTTGCGCAGATAGGTCTCGTTCTCGGAGTTGTGGAAATCGTTCACCCAACATGTGGTATCGGGATATACGTTCACGATGTATGTGTTGAGGAAGTCCCACGGCCCTGAGAGCTGGCGGTTGATGGTTTCGCGCACGATGCGGCCCTCATCATCTACGTATGCAGTGTCTTTTGATATCATGATTACCTCGTCGGGATTTGCGTTGACGTCGGTATTCAGATTGCGCTCATCGGCGTGCATGCGGTTGCGACGCAGGGCGGCAGTGGTGTAGTCGTACACTTCGTAGCGATAGTTGAGCTGACGGTAGTCGAGCAATTTCTCGCCAGTGACGGGATTTGTCACGTACAGGCTTTCGAATGCACGCTGTTCGTCCTCGTTGGGCTTACGGGGTAGCGACTTTTTCCAGTTCAGATGTGGAGTGACGGGGTCGCCGTTCTTGTCTTCGGTAATCATGTATGTCTCATCGCCTCCGTATGATGGGTCGGCCATACGTGTGCGGAGGATGCTGTCGCGCACCCACATCACAAACTGCTTGTACTGCGAATTGGTTATCTCTGTCTCGTCCATCCAGAATCCGTCGACCGAGATGTCTCTCACCGGTGTCTGCTTGCCCCACAGCGAGTCTTGGCTGTCGAGACCCATGTGGAGGTAGCCGCGTCCCACCCTCACCATTCCATATGGCGACGGTTCGTTGAACGACTTGCCCTTGACGCCTACCACTTCGCCGCCTTTTCCCGACGACGAGGCCGATTTGCTGCCGAAACAGCTAGCCAGCGAGATTAGTAAAACCGTGCTGAGCACTGATATCAAGATCTTCTTCATATTCTTCTGTTATGTTTGATTCTAAATAAATACTCTCTTCAATGTTTGTGGCTGCAGACCCTGGCGCTCCGATTGCTATAGTATCCTCACGCTCTTGTGCTTGTTCTTTCCTTTCTTTATCAGGTTTATGTCGGTCTGATAGCCGATGAACAGCTCGTGGCTGCCATTGCCGGGGTTGATGGCAGAGGTGTATATTTCGTAGCTATAACCCAGCATTATCCCGTGGAACATGCCGCCGAGCAGCACCGTCACGGAATTGGTGGGGCTATAGCTAACGCCTCCGTACATCACCTTGTTCTCGTGCTTGTATTCCAACCGCCCCGTCACATCGGCACGCCATGCCACCAGGTCGGTGCGCAAAAGAACAGATGGTTTTATTGTTAAGAACGGATTTCTTAGCTTAATATTGTATCCGGCGGTAAAATAAAGTGTTGGATCAATCTGCAGTTCGTTGCGCTCGCCCAGCTCTACGAGGGGCGAATTCACGTGCAGGGCCGACACTCCCACGTAGAATTTCTTATGTGCATAGTATAGTCCGGCGCACACATCGAGCTGGTTGCCCGTGAGCTCTGCCGTCGACAGCGCAGGGTCGGTGGAGTCTTCCACATCGAGCTTGCTACCGTCGAACTTCTCGGTGATCAGTCCTGCCTGAACACCGATGCCCAGACGGCCGCCGAAGAGGGGCAGCTTGTAGGAATACTGCAGCGAGATGCGCTGGTGGTTGAATAGGCCGAGCTTGTCGTTGATGAACTGGATACCGCCGCCGTGATACGATTTCAGGAAATAGAACGGCACGTCGGCAGCGGCATACATAGTCTGAGGGTTATGCTCGAATCCCGCCAAATCCATGGCGTAGGCCAAATCGACATTGAGCACCGATTCCTTGCCGACAGCGGCAGGATTGTACGACGGCTCCATGTCGAAATAGTGCGAAAACGACACATCGTACTGAGCGCGTATGCCCAGCACCGACACCCACAAAAGCGTCAGAGATAGTATGATTCTGCGTCTAAACACGATTAAATAACGAGTCAACTACGATTTTATTGCATTTTCCGAGATTTTTATGAATTCCACAATAAAACCGCAGTAGTATATTTTATCAGCCTGATAACATAAAAGAAGATGTTGAAACGCAAGTCTAAAGAGCCACATAATGCCTTTTACCCGACTCACTTCTGCGCATTTTTTTAGCTCTTTGCGCCATGTACTGAAAATTTTGCTAGCAAAATTTCGAATAGAGAGGCCCTTTAATGACATTAGAAAGGCTCTTTAATGAAAATTTTGCTAGCAAAATTATTTGTCCGAATGCAGGCAACCAGCTTCTCGGTTATTTTCTACTCTCCCCTGACATGCTTCCGATTACGTCTCTTCGATCGGGATGGCAGCACACGGGGCACCTGTCGTTACACTCGGCCGATATTATCGTTGCGCATATCGACCCCCTCCTCCAACATCCGAGCAATAAGGAAAAGATAGTCGGAAAGGCGATTGAGGTATTTCATCGATGCCTCCAAGGCTGCTGTCCGCTGACCGACAGCGACAAAGCGACGCTCGGTGCGACGGCATACGGTGCGGCACACATGGGCCTGTGCCGACGCGCGATTCGCTCCGGCAAGCACGAAACCGCTGAAAGGTGGCACCATGGCTGAAAGCTCGTCGATGGAATGCTCCAACGCGAGGACCTCATTTGTAATCTTCAGCGAAGTGGCATCTGCGACATCGACACCCAACGTGCAGCCTACCGAAAAAAGGGTAAGTTGGATAGTGTGGAGCATATCGCGCAATCGCGCATCTTCAACATCTGCAATGAGCACGCCGAGATGTGCACTCAATTCATCGAGGCACCCGAGACACTCCATCCGGATGTCATCCTTGCCCGTACGCTCACCGCCTGGCAATGTGCTTTCGCCGCCATCACCGCGGCGCGTGTATATTTTCATAGGTTCACCAGATAATTGCGTTTATACATCTTTAGGTCGAAAAAAGCCACACCAGCAAGCCCTGCATCGATGGTGACACCAGTGCGAGGGTCGGCTACAAGTGCCTGCCACGATGACAATGCCGACACATTATTATATATATTATAGCACAGCACCACATCGCGGCTGCACATATCGCCAAGCACATCACGGCGAAGTTGACCGTCGCACATGTCCCACTCCGACAGACGGCAACCGTTCTTCGCACAGTATGCCGACAGCCGTTCACGCAACTGCTCCGTTTTACTGCCAGTGCCGCCTTCAGCGCACACAACCTCGGTCACCATACGATAAACAAACGGCGACTGGATGCCGAAACCGCGGCTGTGGCCCAAAGCACGGACGTATCTCAACAATTTCTTTATAAGCATAGCAAATGCAAAGTTACGGAAAATGAGAGAAAAGCAAAAAATAATTTATTGTTTCTTGCCAAGAATTACATCTATCAGCGCAGTGACATCCGAAATATCTACGACACCATCGTCTGTCAGATCGGCTGTCGCCAAATAATTATCATCCTCTACACTCAACCCGAGAATGATGTCTATCATCGACGTCACATCAGAAATGTCCACCGTGCCATCAGTGTTGACATCACCCTTCGTTTTCTCTAACACAAGTCTGTAGGCTGATATCGCGTGCTCATAGTATTCCAATTGGCTCATTGCATAGGTATGATACGAGACATTGTTGTCGGCAAGACCGAGAAAACGATTCGAATTGTCAGGAACTTGAATGAGGAAAGTGCCGTCAGTTTGAGGAGTGAACGTCCAAACACTGGCATCTGTCTTTCTGCTGTACGACAACTCTGCAGACGACCTGATGCTCTGCATATAAATCCTATCTGAAGGATTAGCCTCTTCCGACATATTCTTCATGTAAAATCCGCCCGACTTTTGCTCAAGTGTCCAGACATATGGCTCACTCCCAGTAAGATTGGAAGTAGCATAAGAATCGGTTGTCTGTAAATAAGTATTTTTTATGCCAGTGAACACACGCCCTTCTTGTTCAAAAACATACAAGCCTTCTGTATCAATTACAGAAACCTTCTCCAACCTATATAATTGAGCAAAAAGCGAATTGCCAAGAAACAAGAACATGGCAATCAACGTAAGTGAACGTGCAAAGAGTTTATCTGCCTGAAATGTTCTCATAGTCAATAACTTATCGAATTCAACAATATCATAAACAATTGATATACAAGAATATTCAGTGGCAAATTTATAACTTATAATGCAAAATACAAACTTTCTAAAAGAAAAATATCTGACTGAACCGAATAAACTATAAATCCCAAATAAGGTTTTATCTTTTTTACACAAAAAAAGAGGACCTCGGTTCGTTGTGTGAACCAAGGTCCTCATGAAAAAAGGCGGCTACCTACTCTCCCACATTGCATCGCAGTACCATCGGCGCAAGCGGGCTTAACTTCTC
>CACZRN010000095.1 GCA_902783625.1 uncultured Prevotellaceae bacterium | reverse complement strand
CTACATCCTCTCCGTCGGCACCAAGCGCATGAAAGTGGCGTTGTGATATCAGCCGAGACTATAATATAGAACCATACCTAAAATCAAATACAAAGGTATGGTTCTTTTTTTGTTCGGTGTATTGCCCGCGATGTGTAAGACATTCTGATTGTTTAGTCCTAAGATGTTGTTTAGTATTCTGACTTCTCTTTTTATATGAGTTTAGGGAACTGAGTGGAAAAGGGAAACATGTTTATATGGATTGTTGAATCCCTTTTATATACGGTTCATACAGAGTGTGAGAAAATTTTGCTAGCAAAATTTTGAATAGATGGGCACTTTAATGCTGGTAGAGTATCCCTGCCTTACGTCCGCCCCTTATCAAGGGGCTCCAAATGCTAGCAAAATTTGCATAAGGCTTTTATTGTTGTTTGATATTCTTTATAAGTGCTTTGTCGATTTGGGCTTTAATAAAGTCGGTATACTATCTGCCTCAAGATTTCATATGGCGGATGATAAGTCTGCAAAATCACCGTGATCTGAATGAGGATAAAAAAGTTGGGGCTGTCTTGCATATTCATCGGGGATTTATTATATTTGTGCCGACAAAAGTGCTAATCCCTTAAATTGTATGAAAAATATCACATTACTGTTTCTTGCTGTTGTATTCCCTGTTCTCGCAAGTGCTGACGAACTTACCCCGACCTACACTGAGTGGCACGATCTGCAGGTGAACGAGATTAACCGTCTGCCGGTGCATACCACTTTCTTCGGTTTCGAGAGCGAGGCATTGGCGCTTGGACGCGACAAGACAAAATCGTCGAATTATCTTTCGATTGATGGCAAATGGCGCTTCAATTGGGTGGCTAATGCCGACGAGCGTCCCGCGGATTTCTATCTCCCCGACCTCGACGACTCGCGTTGGGGCACGATGAGCGTGCCCGGGATGTGGGAGCTGAACGGCTATGGCTACCCGCTGTACGTGAACTATGGCTTTGCTTGGCGTGGTCACTTCGAGAACAATCCGCCCGAGGTGCCTGTGAAGGACAATCATGTGGGCTCGTATCGACGTTGGGTGTCGATTCCCGAAGGATGGGAAGGGCGGCAGGTGATAGCTCATTTCGGTTCGGTAACGTCGAATATCTACCTCTACGTGAACGGTCATTTCGTGGGCTATTCCGAGGATTCGAAGGTGGCTGCAGAGTTCGATATTACACCATATTTGCAGCCAGGGAAGAACCTGCTTGCGTTTCAGACGTTCCGCTGGTGCGACGGGTCGTATTGCGAGGATCAGGACTTCTGGCGTCTCTCGGGCGTGGCACGCGACAGCTATCTCTATTGCCGCGACGAGCGATATCACGTGGACGATATCCGACTGACGACCGACCTTGTCGATGACTATAAGAACGGTGTGTTGAAAATACAGGCCCAAGCCTCCGGCGACGTGATGCTGATGCATAAACTGCTCGACAGCGATGGCAATGTTGTTGCCGAGGACAGCGGTTTGGATTGTGAGATGAAGGTTGACGGCTGCCGTCCCTGGACATCGGAGACGCCAAACCTCTATACCCTAGTCACATCAGTGAAACGCAAAACGATTACAAGAGTGAAGAAGATGGCTCAGCCGGCGTTTAGTCTTGCCGATGTGGAGACGATTGTGCAGCGCGTCGGGTTCCGCCATGTGGAGATCAGTGGCGAGCGTCTGCGTGTGAACGGGCAGCCTATATATATAAAAGGTGTGAACCGCCACGAGATGGATCCCGATGGGGGATACGTGATAAGCCGCGAGCGTATGGTTGAAGACCTGACGATTATGAAACGCTTGAATGTCAATGCTATACGTACGTGCCACTATCCCGACGACCCTGTCTTCTACGACCTCTGCGACGAGTATGGCTTCTATATGGTGGCAGAGGCCAATCAGGAGGCTCACGGCTTTGGTTACGATGACACGTCGGAAGCCAAAAAGCCGCAGTTTGCACGCCAGATACTCGAACGCAACCAACATAACGTATCGGTAAACTTCAACCACCCTGCCATCATTATCTGGTCGATGGGCAACGAGACTGTGGACGGACCTAACTTCACTGCGGCCTATAAGTGGATAAAGAGTCAGGACCTGAGCCGCCCAATACTTTGGGAGCGGGCCGGGCGAGGGGACAATACCGAGATTTATTGCCCCATGTATTCCACCCAAGATTTCTGTCAGCGTTATGCCGACAGCAGCGATCCGAACGACCGCAAACCGCTTATCATGTGCGAATACTCTCACGCTATGGGCAACTCGTCGGGCGGATTCAAGGAGTATTGGGATATTGTTCGTCAGAACAAACGTTTCCAAGGTGGCTACATATGGGACTTCGTCGATCAGGGACTTCGTGCGCCGAAGATGGTAGTAGAGAAGTCGAAATCGCCATCGCTGCCACGATATAACTATGGTGGCGACTACAACGACTATGATCCGTCGGACAACAATTTCAACTGCAATGGTCTTGTGTCGCCCGACCGTGTGCTGAGTCCGCAGACGCACGAGGTGGGTTATTTCTATCAGAACATCTGGACGACACTCGAAGTGGTGACCGACTATGAGGTTGTGGTAAAGGTGAAGAACGAGAATTTCTTCCGTCCGTTGGACAATGTGGAACTTCGTTGGCAGATGCTCTCCGATGGTCGCGAGGTGAAGAGTGGAGTGCTGACGGCGTTGGACGTCGCTCCGCAGCAGACAGCCATGATAACCTTGCCCATACAGGGATTCAAGCAATATCGCGACGGATATATCAATGTCGATTATGTCTTGAAGGGCGACGAGGCTCTGATGAAGCGCGGGGAACGAGTGGCATACCAGCAACTCAACACCCATCCGATGCCTGAAGTGGGCAACATTAACAGACATGTTGAGTGCAGTGGTGCTGAGGCGAAATATAAGATTGACGAGGAAGGCGACAGCAAGCGTATTAAGATTTCCAACAGCCGGTTTGCTGTCGAGTTCGACAAATCGACGGGACTGCTGTGTCGTTATGATGTTGATGGGAAATCACTCCTTGGCAAAGGCGGCACTTTGCGCCCGAATTTCTGGCGGGCACCTGTAGATAACGACTTCGGTGCTGATACCAACAACAAGTATTCGGTGTGGCGACACCCGAAGATGGAACTTACGGCCATCGATGTGACAAAAGACGGAGAGGTGGTGGCACAATATACACTGCCCGAGGTAAAGGCTTCACTCCGGCTTATCTACAATATCTTCTGCAATGGCGAGATGTCTGTGACTCAGTCTGTCAGCCCCGACGAGACAGCCGATATGCCCGACCTGTTCCGTGTGGGAATGGTGATGGAACTGCCTAACAGCATGGACAATATCGAATACTACGGTCGCGGACCGGTGGAAAACTATATCGACCGTCGGGAATCGCAGCGAATGGGTATTTATAAAAGCACCTGCGACCAGGATTTCTACCCATATGTGCGTCCGCAAGAGACGGGCACCAAGACCGATGTGCGTTGGTGGCAACAGACCTCGAAGAGTGGGGTGGGGATGAAGATCGAAGGCAATAAACCGCTCTCGATGAGTGCCTTACACTATTCAATCGATGAACTGGACGACGGAACGAAAAAAGATCAGCGGCACCCGTCAGACCTCCAGCTGTCGGAGTATGTCAACCTGTGCATCGATGCCATACAGGGTGGCGTGGGCGGAATAAACAGCTGGTTCGAGTTGCCGATGGAGAAGCATCGCCTGCACTATAAGGATATCGGAAACTATGCTTTCACATTCCGCATTATTCCTATAGTTGGGAAGTGATTTTCCTTTTAAGATGACGAAATAAAAAACAAAATACAATGAAAAAACTATCTTTTGTAGCCTTATTCGCCATGGTTGCTCTTTTTGCCATGGCCGACAATGTTACGCTGCCATCTTACACCGAATGGCACGACCTGCAGGTGAACGAAATCAATCGTCTGCCCGTACATACAAGTTTCTTTGCGTTTGAAAACGAAGATTTGGCAATGAAACGACTGCCAGAGAACTCGTCGTTATATCAGTCGCTTAACGGCACATGGAAGTTCATGTGGGTGGCTAATGCCGACGAACGCCCTGCAGAGTTCTATCTTACTGATCTCGACGACTCGAAATGGAACAGCATCCAAGTGCCTGGTATGTGGGAGCTGCAAGGCTTCGGCGATCCTATCTACGTGAACAGTGGTTTCGGATGGAACGGTCACTTTGAGAATAATCCGCCTGAGGTGCCTGTGAAAGACAATCATGTGGGATCGTATCGCCGCACGGTGGAGATTCCGGCAGCGTGGGATGGCAGGCAGATAATCATACATTTCGGAAGTGTGACATCGAATATCTACCTCTATGTGAACGGACAGTTCGTGGGCTATGCCGAGGATTCGAAGCTCGCTGCAGAGTTCGATATTACGCCGTTTGTGAAGCCAGGCAAGAACCTCATCGCCTTTCAGACATTCCGTTGGTGTGACGGCTCGTACTGCGAGGATCAGGATTTCTGGCGTTTCTCAGGCGTTGCTCGCGACAGCTATCTCTATTGCCGCGACAAAGAGGTGCATGTCGACGACATTCGTATAACATCCGACCTGACAGATAATTACAGGGATGGTATTCTGAAAATCGCTACTAAAGCCACAGGTGATGCCGTTGTCGATTACAAGCTCATCGACGCCGACGGCAAGGTTGTTGCTACAGCCACTGGTCTTGACACCGAGATGAGGCTCGCCGACTGTGAGCGATGGACTGCCGAGACACCCAATCTCTACACCCTCGTGGCAGAAGTGAAGGCTCCTGCGACTGTGAAGAAAATAGGTAGGAAGAAGGTAAAAACCGACGAAAGACGGGTGGAGTATATCGCTCAGCGCGTGGGATTCCGCAAGGTGGAGATCGTGGGTGACCGATTCCTCGTGAATGGGCAGCCAATTTATATTAAAGGAGTCAACCGTCACGAGATGGATCCCGACGGTGGATATGTGATCAGTCGCGAGCGTATGATTCAGGACCTCACCGTGATGAAACAGTTGAATATCAATGCCGTGCGCACCTGTCACTATCCCGACGATCCCTATTTCTACGACCTCTGCGACGAATATGGTTTCTACATGATTGCTGAGGCTAATCAGGAGAGCCACGGTTTTGAGTTCGCAAAGGACGCTGTGAGCACGCGCCCCATCTTTGCCAAGCAGTTCCTTGAGCGCAACCAGCACAATCTGGGTGTGAATTTCAATCATCCGTCAATCGTCATTTGGTCGATGGGCAACGAGACAGCCGATGGTCCTAACTTCACAGCTGTGTTCCGCTGGATAAAGAGTCAGGACACTGGTCGCCCGATACACTGGCAGCCAGCGTGGAAAGGCGATAATACCGAGCTGTTCTGCCCGATGTATTTCTCGCAGGAGAACTGTCAGAAGTATGTCGATTCCGATGCTGCCGAGGACCAGAAACCGCTCATTCAGTGCGAGTACAGTCACGCTATGGGCAACTCGTGTGGCGGGTTCAAGGAGTATTGGGACATCGTTCGACAGAATAAACGGTTCCAGGGAGGTTTTATTTGGGACTTTGTCGATCAGGGCATCCGTCGCAATGTGGGTTATCTGGAGGCACCGATAGTGGGCGGAGAGCAAAATGCCGGCTCAGGAGAGCAGAAGCTCTGGCCATCGTACAGCTATGGAGGTGATTTCAACGACTATGATGTCAATCATAACAACTTCAACTGCAACGGCCTTGTATCACCCGACCGTGTGCCGAATCCACATGCTTACGAGGTGGCATACTTCTATCAGGACAT
>CACZRN010000094.1 GCA_902783625.1 uncultured Prevotellaceae bacterium | reverse complement strand
TGGCTGTAACCCTGTGCCTTCTCCTGCAGATAGTTGTCGCCAATCTTCTGTGCACAGTCGATAGCTTCCTCAACGTCACCAGCTTCGAGCGAAGCATATTTCTCGTTGTCGTAGTGAGCCCATACGCCGGCATAGAAGTCAGCCAGCAACTCAAGACGCACGCTCACACGATTGGCATTCACCTTATCCATGCGCTCCATCTGTTGGTGAGCCTTTCCGAGGGTACCCAACAGGTTTTCAACATGATGTCCCACCTCGTGAGCAATCACATAAGCATACGAGAAGTCGCCTCCTGCACCAAGTTGCTGTTTCATCGTTGTGAAGAACGACAAGTCGATGTACAACTTCTGGTCACCCGAGCAATAGAATGGTCCCACTGCTGCTGATGCCGAACCACAAGCACTGTTCACGCGATTGGTGAAAAGCACAAGCGTTGGAGGAGTGTATTTGCGTCCCATCTGCTGGAACACCTCCGTCCACACATCCTCTGTACCAGCGAGCACCTGACGAGAGAACTTTGCCAGTTCCTGCTCCTCTTGAGTGAACTCACGCTGACCCTCAACTTGCTCCTCTTGAAGCCCTGACAGTCCTCCGCTTTGTACTACGTTACTGATGACATCGCCCAGATTACCACCGCTCAGCAGTGTGAACAATGCCACAATGATTATACCGCCCAATCCGCCGATACCGGCTTTGGCTGCGGTTGACATACCTCTGCGATCTTCTACGTTATCGCTTTCTCTTCTTCCGTTTAGTTTCATATTAAGATTGTTTATAGTTTCTATTTGCTGACAAAGGTAGTGAAAGCTGAGTGAAAAACAAAAGAATTCATCCTTTTTTTTCCGAAGAGCATCCTACCTTCTTCTCTTCGGACAAATAATTTTGCTAGCAAATTTTCGAATAGAAAGCCTCTTTAATGACATTAGGAAGCCTCTTTAATGAAAATTTTGCTAGCAAATTTTTCTGAAGCCAGTGCAAGGGGATAAAAAGATGCGTTATTGTGAGTATGGTAAAAAGAAAGTCTATTGCCCTATAAAACAGTAAGTTACCAACTGTTTTGTTTCATCCAAAATATATAGAAAGAGCTGTTTTTCCTTTTGTTTTTAGTTAAGAGCCTCTTTTGTCGCATTTAATGGGCTCTTATGTTCAGCATAACGGGCACTTATGTTGCAGTAAATAGGCTCTTTACTGAGCGAGCGTGAATCAAGAACAGATTTTGTCCGATAATTCCTGCCGACTCCAGTTGACTGCTGTTAACTCCCGACTCTTTTTTTTGTCCTATTTTTTTATTTAATGTGTCGAGGGTTTTAAAAATGGTGATAAAGTTTTGCAGTCAGTGTAATTTTTATTAATTTTGCATCGCTAAAAAATAAGACAAAAACGTAAAAGCGATGAATATATCTTATAAGTGGCTTAAGGAATATGTAGATTTCACTCTCACTGCCGACGAAGTGGCATCAGCCCTTACGTCGTGCGGACTTGAAGTGGGCTCGGTTGAAGAGGTACAGACGATTAAAGGCGGCTTGAAAGGTCTCTACGTGGGCAAAGTGCTGACGTGCGAGGAGCATCCCAACAGCGACCATCTGCATGTGTGCACCGTCGATCTCGGTCGTGGCGAGGCGCAGCAGATAGTATGCGGTGCGCCCAATGTGGCAGCAGGACAGAAAGTTATCGTTGCCGATTTGGGTTGCGTGCTCTACGACGGCGACCAGGAGTTCACCATCAAGCGCTCGAAGTTGCGTGGAGTGGAGTCGAACGGAATGATATGTGCAGAGGATGAAATCGGTGTGGGCAACGACCATTCAGGTATCATCGTCTTGCCCGAAGATGCTAAGGTAGGACAGCCTGCTGCTGAGTATTACAAGCTTGAGAGCGACTATGTCATCGAGGTTGACATCACCGCCAACCGCGCCGACGGTCTTTCACACTGGGGTGTGGCGCGCGACTTGTATGCATGGCTCAAGCAGAATGGCTACGAGACATCGCTCCACCGCCCGAATTGCGACGCTTTCACGGTGGATAACGAGCAGATGCCTATCGACGTTGAGATAAAGAACACCGATGCATGCAAGCGCTACTCGTGCGTGAGCATCACAGGATGCGATGTGAAGGAAAGTCCAGAGTGGCTTCAGAATAAGCTGCGCGTGATAGGGCTTCGCCCGATAAACAACATCGTGGACATCACCAACTACGTGATGATGGCTTATGGTCAGCCGTTGCATTGCTTCGATGCCGACATGGTGACGGGGCATAAGATTGTTGTCCGCACGATGGAAGAAGGCACTCCGTTCGTCACTCTCGACGGCGTGGAGCACAAGCTGAGCAACCGCGACCTCGCCATCTGCAACGCCGAGGAACCGATGTGTATTGCAGGTGTGTTTGGAGGTAAAGGCAGTGGAACGTATGAAACGACACGCGACGTGGTGCTCGAGAGCGCATACTTCCATCCCACATGGATACGCAAGTCGGCTCGCCGTCACGGATTGAGCACCGACTCGAGCTATCGCTTCGAGCGTGGAGTGGATCCGAATGGAGTTATTTATGCACTGAAGCAGGCAGCTATCCTTTGCCGTGAATTGGCAGGAGGAAAGGTGTCGATGCAGGTAAACGACGTGTATCCAGAACCAATAAACGACTTTAACGTTTCGCTTAAATATGACTATGTCAATCGCTTGATTGGCAAGGAGATAGGTATTGATACGATTAAGAATATCGTCGGTTGGCTCGACATGAAGATTGTGGCTGAAGATGCCGAAGGACTCGAGCTTGTTGTGCCTGCCTATAGGGTTGATGTTCAGCGTCCGTGCGATGTGGTTGAAGACATACTCCGCATATACGGATATAATAATGTGGAGATTCCTACACAACTGAACAGTTCGCTTACTGTAGCTGAAGATGCTGACCGCAGATACCGACTTGAGAATCTTGTGGGCGAGCAACTCGTGGGATGCGGATTCAATGAGATACTTAATAACTCGCTGACAAAGACCTCCTATTATGCCGGTGACAAGCTGAACAAATATCCCGAAGCCCGCACGGTGAAGGTGATGAACCCGTTGAGTGCCGACCTTGGAGTGATGCGTCAGACACTTCTGTTTGGTGGCTTGGAGAGTATTGTGAGAAATGCTAATCGCAAGCGTCCCGATTTGCGCTTCTTCGAGATGGGCAACTGCTATCATTTCGATTCTTCGAAGTCAACAGCCGAGAGTCCTATCAGTGCCTACACCGAGGAGCAGCATCTTGGCCTTTGGGTTACAGGAAAGCGTGTAAGCGGTTCGTGGGCACATCCCGACGAGCAGTCGACATTCTTTGAGTTGAAAGCATATGTTGAGAACGTCTTCGCCCGTATTGGACTCACACCGGCAATGACGGTTCAGGAAACAAGCGACAACGACATCTTTGCAAAGGGCATTACTGTGCTCGGACGCAATGGTAAGGTACTTGCCGAGATGGGTATCGTGAATCATAAGATACAGAAAGAATTTGATATAGCTGCAGAGGTTTATTTTGCCGATGTGAATTGGACCAATGCTATGCGCGCCGTGAGGAAGAATAAAGTGGAGTACACTGAGTTGTCGAAGTTCCCACCCGTCAGTCGCGACCTCGCACTTTTGATCGACAAGGGTGTGGAGTTTGCTCAAGTGGAGCAGGTGGCTCGACAGACAGAGCGTAAACTCCTGAAGAGTATCGAGCTGTTCGATGTGTATGAAGGTAAGAATCTGCCCGAAGGTAAGAAGAGCTATGCTGTTAACTTCATTCTCCAGGACGAGCAGAAGACTCTCAACGACAAGGCTATCGAGGCAGTGATGAACAAGCTCATCATGAACCTGACGAAACAACTCGGTGCTGAGTTGAGATAACAATATGAGTTCCACCCCGACAACAGACAGTAATTGGGATGGAACTCCTTTCATTCAATAGTAAATATAATTATCCATTTTCAATTCTCAATTTTCAAATAAATAATATGGGAAGAGCATTTGAGTATCGCAAAGCGACAAAACTGAAGAGATGGGGCCACATGGCCAAGACATTCACCCGTATCGGTAAGCAGATTGCCATTGCCGTGAAAGCTGGCGGTCCTGAGCCTGAGAACAACCCTGCTCTGCGCGCTATCATTGCCAATGCAAAGCGTGAGAACATGCCGAAGGACAACATCGAGCGTGCCATCAAGAATGCAATGGGCAAAGACCAGAGCGACTATAAAGAAGTGAACTATGAGGGATACGGACCTCATGGTGTAGCAGTGTTTGTTGAGACACTGACCGACAACACCACGCGCACCGTGGGTGATGTGCGCTCGGTATTCAACAAGTTTAACGGTAACCTCGGAACACAGGGCTCGCTCTCGTTCCTTTTCGACCATAAGGCTGTCTTTACTTTCAAAAAGAAAGACGGGCTCGATATGGATGAGATGATTCTCGACCTTATTGACTACGGGGTAGAGGATGAGTTTGATGAGGACGAGGAAACAAACGAAATCACCATTTATGGCGACCCCAAGAGCTTTGGCGAGATTCAGAAACATCTCGAGAGCGAAGGTTTTGAAGTCACCGGAGCAGAGTTTACACGCATTCCTAACGACTTGAAGGACGTGACAGCCGAGCAGCGTGAAACTATCGACAAGATGGTTGAACGACTTGAGGATTTCGACGATGTGCAGACAGTGTACACTAACATGAAGCCAGAGGAATAACCTCAAGTTTAGGAACAAAAAGATTTAGCGCAAGATTAGCCGCATAATATTTGCGACTAATCTTGTTTTTGAATTTATCTGACATTGATTATGAAAGAGATAACATACACAACAAGTGGCACTTGCAGCCGCCAGATTAACATAAAAGTGGATGACGAGGGGCGTATTGCTGATGTCAGCTTCGTTGGCGGATGTAATGGAAACCTGAAGGGGATATGCTCGCTGGTGAAAGGAATGAGGGCTGACGAAGTGAGAGAGCGGCTTCGCGGAATCACTTGCGGCACGAAACCTACAAGTTGCCCCGATCAGTTTGCCAGAGCTCTCGAGCAAATGTAAATACATAAACAATAACTAATTATATGCGTATTACTAAACAATTTATTAGCATCGGGCTTATGCTTCTTGCCTTTGCAAGTCAGGCAAATGCCCAGAAAGACTATGTCTCTTATGTTGATCCGTATATAGGTTCGGGTGGACATGGTCATGTATTTGTCGGTGCCAGTGTGCCTTTTGGCGCTTTGCAGCTTGGACCGCAGAATATAAACAAAGGTTGGGACTGGTGCTCTGGCTATCATTTCAGCGACAGCATAATGATAGGGTTCACCCATACCCATCTCAGTGGTACCGGTTGCGGTGACCTCGGCGACTTTAACTTGATGCCATATACTGGCGAGTTGCGCACATGGCGCGGGCGTCAGCAGAATATCAAAGGTGCTGCGTCGTGCTATTATAAACACGAGAAAGAGCGTGTCGCACCAGGATATTATGCAGTAGATCTGGAGAATGGTGTCGGTGTGGAGTTAACAGCTACAGAACGTGTGGGATATCATCGATACACATTCAGCGGTCAGGATGAGCGCCGTGTGATGTTCGACTTGTTGAACGGTAACGGAAGCCATGCCTACGAAGCTTATATTCGCAAGGTTGATGACACAACGATAGAGGGTTATCGTTTCTCGAGTGGATGGCCTGACAGAAGGAAGATGTTCTTCTATGCAAAACTCAGTGAGCCGATGAAGGATTTCAAAGTCTTTGCTCATGACGACCCTTCGAAAGGAACAGAGTTGCAGGCAAAGCAGGTGAAGGCCGTGGCATCGTTCGGAACCAGTGTAGATAAGATTCTTGTGAAGTTGGCGATTTCATCCGTTAGTTGTTCAAATGCCAAGATGAATCTTGAGACAGAGGCTGCTTCATGGGACTTCGACGGAGTAAGAAAGACAGCTGTCGAGAAGTGGAACAAGGTGTTGTCGACCATCGATGTGGAAGGTACCGACGAAGAAATGAAAATCTTCTATACCGCTCTCTATCATACCTTTATCGCCCCAGCACTCTATTGCGATGTTAATGGCGAATTCCGTGGAATGGATGACAAAATCTACAGCGACAACTCATTCAAGAACTACACTACATTCTCGCTTTGGGATACTTATCGCCAGTTGCATCCAATGTTCACGCTGATAGCCACTGACTATCTGCCAGATATGATAAACTCAATGCTTAGCATTTGTGATCAGAATGGTAAGTTGCCTATTTGGCCTTTGATGATGGAAGAAACCAACACTATGCCTGGCTACAGTTCGGTGCCTGTGATTGCCGATGCATATCTTAAAGGCATCGGTGGTTTTGATGCCGAGCGTGCCCTTAAGGCAATGGTAAAGACGGCAACAAATCCAGAACAGAAAGGTGTGAAAGACCTTATGTCGTATGGATATGTCCCGGCTGACAGACTTCGTGAGGCTACATCAATCAACCTCGAATATGCTGTTGATGACTGGGGACTTGCCCTGATGGCAAAAAAGATGGGTAAGACAGCTGTTTACGATGAGTTCATAAAGCGTGGACGCTCGTATGAGACACTCTTCGACAAGTCGATTTTGAAGATTCACCCGAAGATGGCCGACGGTAGTTGGTATGAACCTTACAATCCATTCTTGGCAAATCATCGCGATGGCGTGGGTGATTTCACTGAAGGAAATGGCTGGCAGTACACGTTTATGGTGCCACAGGATCCCGACGGACTTGTGCGTATGCATGGTTCCGACGAAGCATTTATTAAGAATCTCGATGAACTATTCGTGGCTGAAGGCGATCTTGGCCCGGGTGCTCCTCCCGATGTGTCGGGTATGGTAGGGCAATATGCTCATGGAAATGAACCTTGTCATCATATTCCGTATTTGTATGTCTATGCGGGTGCACAATGGAAGACGGCAGCCTTGGTGCGTCAGTTACAGAAGCAATTCTATACTGCTGAGCCCGATGGTTATAGTGGTAACGAAGACTGTGGGCAAATGTCGGCATGGCATGTGATGTCGGCGCTTGGTATGTATCAGGTGAATCCTTCGAACGGCGTATTTGTGTTTGGTAGTCCATCGTTCAAAAAGGCTACGATACATCTTTCGAATGGCAAGACCTTTACTATCAAAGCTCCTGCCAACAGTGATGAGAATGTGTATATCAAGAGTGCTCGTTTGAATGGTAAGAACTACACTCGCGCTTTCCTTACCTACGACGACATTATGCACGGTGGCACACTTGAACTTAGCATGAGTAATATTCCTAACAAGAAGTTCGGTGAAAAGGCAGCTGACCGTCCAGTCAGTGCCCGCTGATAAGAGTTTTGTAGATAAAAAATATGCCCTGCCGACCGTGCAATTGCCAGTCAGCAGGGCGTATTGTTTTCATTCATTTGTCATCGTTGTGCGATGATTGTCGGAATTTCTAAAAAAGGATTTTTGCTAAAGCCTTCACGTCTTCGCCTTCGAATGTTCTCACCTCGCTCGTAGGCTGATAGTCGAAATCCTCAAATCTAAGCATCTGAATTGCAGCGAAACTCTGGTCGTCAGTCATGCAGATATCGAGACGAATAGGACCATTTGGCGATGGTGTAATGGCTGATGTCTTTGCAGTCTCCTCGCCCAGTTTTCCCGGTGTTGCTCCGATTATTGATTTAATAGCCCAAGTCACATCGAGCGAATATTCGTTCTGGTAACCTCTGATGCGAGTGCCAGTTGGTTTATAGGTTGCTGTTGTGCATAGTCCGAAGAATGATTTCGAAAACTCTATTTTTTCATTTGCCAAGAGGGCTTCTGCCATTTTCATGTTTTTTATGTTAGCCATAATCTTTGATTTCTTTAATGTTTAAGAATGATATGAATTGTTTTGTCGCATCTGCATACGACATTATTCATCGCGCCCTGTTTGTCAGCAGTGCGATGGTGTGCGGCTTAGTTGCCGAAAAAAGAAATACTGATTGCGTCTAACGAATGATGTGCCGCAATGCGATAACATAATATTCGCATGCGACATCAACGGAGAAGGGAGCCCTTTGACTTCGTTCCCTTCCGTGATATGAGCTCAGTTTTAGTTGGTAATACTTTGAATTTATCGGCAGTTTCCCTATAGTCCTGCTGTTTTTTATGCAGTTAGTAGGAATGATGCGTTCGGGTCGGGAATTTGCTATTCTGTTGGCAGTGCTCGATTCTGTCAGAATTGCCTCGTGGTTGTTCTTGCCTGGCGTGAGCAAGTCGACATGCTTTGTTCCGTCAGAAGTAGCAATGTCTGTTGTGAGCTGACTGCTGTACTCTTTTGCTTCGGTTGCAATCGCAATGTTGCCATTTGTCTGTATAGAAGTATCAAGGCAGGCACTGGCAAGTGATGTGATAATGATGGCAGCAAAGAGCGATAGCAGTTTTCTCATTTTCTATTCAGATGAGTTGTGTGTTTCTTGTGTGTTTATTTGTCTTCTGCTTTGCCATAATACTCCGCATACCACTCCGCAAAGTGTCGCAAGCCGGTGCGAAGCGGTGTCGACGGTTTGAATCCGAAGTCGCGTTCAAGAGCAGAGGTGTCAGCATAGGTGATGGGAACATCGCCTGGCTGCATCGCCACAAGTTGCTTATGTGCCTCGAAGTCGTAATCTTCAGGTAGCACTCTGGCACGGATAAGTTCTTCCTGAAGGATTGTCACAAAGTCGAGCAAATTCTCAGGATTATTGTTTCCGATGTTATAGATTGCGTACGGTGGAATGGGTAACCCATCGCTGCCGTTACGTCTTTCGGGTGCATGTGTTATTACTCGGCTCACGCCTTCAACGATGTCTTCAACGTAAGTGAAGTCGCGTTTGCAGTTGCCATAATTGAATATCTTTATGGTCTCGCCTTTCACGAGCTTGTTTGTGAATCCGAAGTATGCCATGTCTGGTCGCCCGGCAGGACCATATACGGTGAAAAAGCGCAACCCTGTCGATGGTATGTTGTAGAGTTTCGAATAAGAATGCGCCAAAAGCTCGTTACTTTTCTTTGTGGCGGCATACAGGCTTACGGGGTTATCAACCTTGTCGTCAGTAGAGTAGGGAACTTTCTTGTTTGAGCCATATACGCTCGATGAACTTGCATAAACAAGATGCTCCACCCCTTTTCTACCTCCATCGTAGGAATGGCGGCACGCTTCAAGAATGTTGTAGAAACCAATTATGTTGCTCTCTATATAAGCGTCGGGGTTGGTAATTGAATACCTCACGCCTGCCTGTGCTGCCAGATTTACCACGATGTCGGGATTGTACTCAGCAAAAATCTTGTCGATAACAGTCTTGTCAGCTATCGATGCTTTGAAAAATACAAACTGTCTGTCGTTTGCAGTTGCCTGAATTTCATTCAGTCGATTCTCTTTGAGTCTGACATCATAATAGTCGTTCATGTTGTCGATGCCTATGATGGTTGCGGCTTTTGTTGTTTTCAGCAGTTGCATTACTAGATTGCTTCCGATGAATCCTGCTGCCCCGGTAACGAGTATCGTCTTGCCATCAATGTCAACATTGGGTGTTAGTGCAATTCCTCGATATTCTTTCTTCACCATTTCGTAGCTTTCCAGATTACCTATGTCGAAGCGTCGTCCTGGCATTTCCATCGCATGTACCGCAGTCTTTGTGCATAGCCAAGCTATATAACTGCCAGGTGCATCGGTGCCACATCCACTTTCAATGCCTCGTTTCACGAGTTTTGCATCCTCATGAGTGTAGTAGTAGAACGGCGGGCATGCCCAGTGTGTTGCCGGTGTTGGCGATTTCTCAGTCATTTGTAGTATACGATCGTTGTCGTCGATGGTCACCACTCCGCATTTCAGCAACTTCTTTTCCGAAGGCTCATAGTATCGCATTATGCACGATGTCTGCTTCTCGAGTGCATATGAAATGAATCGTGTCAGTGAGAAGTCGAGCAGATTGTCGCCGGCTATCACCAGATAACCGTCGGCAGGAACATCATCGTGGCTTTCGCAATGCTCTATTGCGAGTTGCACATCTACAACGGCTCCTCGCCGAGTCTCGTTGCTCATGGTGCCGTCATCGATAATAGTGATATCATTCCTACCCTCTGCCCATGATTGAAAATGATGGGCGAACTTATGATTCGACACGACAATGTATTCGTCGACAAGTCCAGATGTCGAGATGTCGTCGATGAGCCAGTCGAGTATAGTCTTGTTTCCGACTTTCAGAAGTGGCTTAGGAAAGTTCTCCGTAAGCGGATAGAGACGAGTGGCGTAGCCTGCTGCAAGTATGATGGTTTTCATTGCTGTTTACCTTGTTGTGTGTGTCAGGGATAACTACATTTCCAATCCGTCTGCACTGTGACAAATGTGAACTGAGTATTTCCCTTCGAGTTCGGGGAATATCTTAAGATACTCTCGTGTTACTTTTTCTGTTATACTCTCACGGAATGATGGGTCTATCAGTGCCATGCAGCATCCTTTGAAGCCGGCACCACTGAACCTGCCGCCATATATTCCGTCGGTATGTGTCATTATTTCGTAGATGGCTTTCAACTCGGGTGAACCAGTTTCCCAGTTATATATTGATGAGTACCCGCTTTCGAAACTCAATCTTCCGTATTCTTCAATGTCTCCACGTCGCCATGCCTCTGTGCCTGCCTCTACACGAGCGTATTCTGTGTACCAGTGTTCAGCCCGACGTCGCCAGTTTTCAGGTAGCTGATTCTTGAATTGCTCATACACTTCGCGTGGCACCTCACGCATGTGTGTCTCCTTAAACTTGCCATATTCCATACCTGCGAAAGCCTTAAGTGCGTAGGCTGCCGAACGGCATTCATCAACACGCATGTTGAACTTGCTACCTGTCAGCGTGCGCTCCACACCGCTGAAGAACACGGCAATCTCGTAGGGTTTCATTGCTGGGTTGGTAGGAATGAGCTCGTAGCTGTCATCCTGAGTGTCGAGATAAAGCAGATGATCTTTCTTTGAGTAAATCTCGCAACTCTGGTCGAGCTTACCGCAATTCACTCCAACGTATTGATTCTCTACATTCACAGACATCCGAATCATCTCCAATGGCTCGAGTGTAATGTTGTTTACCTTACACAAGGCACGTATGAAAGCCAGTGTGACAGCCGCCGATGATGACAATCCACCAATGGGCAGGTCGCCTTCTATCACTCCGCTCAATCCTGTCTTCAGTGGGTAGCGCTGTCCAAGCAGCAATGTGGCACCGCGAAGATAGTCTGCCCAGTCGTCTTGCTTCGTTTCCGGCACTTGCAATATGTGCCACTGAGCACGTTTCGTGAACTGTATCGAGCACAGTTCAACCACACCGTTATGCTTCGGACTGAATGCGATATGAATACCTTTATCGATGGCAAAGCCTGTCACCTTGCCGTAGTTATGGTCGGAATGAGCTCCGATCGGACAGATCCTGTATGGGCAGAACACCATATCCGACGGCTCTCGCTTGTAAAGTTCCAGAAATTTCTCTTCGCAGCGCATATTGTTTCTTCGTTTTTTTTCTTTGCGTTGACAAAGATAGTGCAAACCGAGCGCAGAACAAAATAATTTTAATTATTTTTTATGCCGAGGTGCAGCCTAGCTTATTCAACCACGGTTGGAAAAGTTAGTGCAAGTTGAACACAGGGCTTCTTTTTTATATGTTAGACATTTTGAATATATATTTGTTAACACAATAAAGAGGCCCTTAGCCTTGATATAAGAGCCTCTTAGCCTTGATATAAGAGCCTCTTAGCCAGAGCATAAAAGGCTTTCTACTAGAATTGCTTGTTGCATGCTTTTTAGATGACCGAATTAGATAAAACTGAATCGTAAAAGTGAAAAGTGGGAAATTGTTTTGATATGTTTGGCGGTTTTGCTATCTTCGCAGTCGTGAAGATACATGTTTTCAATCCTGAGCACGACATTGCATTGGCGTCGGGGAGTGCACTTTTCACTGCTCCCCGAGCAGGGAGAATGATGCGTCACGACCTTGGATACCTGCCCGCATTGTGGGCTTCCGACGGTGATGTGGTGGTTATCGATGATGTTAGTATTGTCGATAACTGCCCTAGTGAGGTTAGTTCTCTCTTTGCCGATGTCAGATTTTGTCGCATGAGCTCGCTCGCTTGTATAGATCTACGTGATGCTGAGGTAGAAGTGTGGGGTTGGGACAAGGTCGTGCGCCGTGAGTTGCTGAGGGCTAATCATGATTTTGAAAGCCTTGTGCCCGACGATGAGCAACTGGAGTATATACGCCAGATAAGTAACCGACGCTTTGCTGCTGAGATGTTGTTGCCGCGGTTGTTGGAGATCGACAATCGGCTGGTGGGCAAAGCTGAATATATTTCCGATTTCTCGGTGTTTATGAAGAAGATGCAGATAGGCCCGTGGGTAGTGAAATCGCCTTGGAGCAGTAGCGGTCGCGGGGTGCGATTTCATGAGCCACCACTTACAGAGCAGCAGGCAGGATGGTGTCGCAATGTGATAGAGAGGCAAGGAGGCATAATGATAGAGCCTATATATAATAATGTAGGCGATTTCGCTATGGAGTTCTTCTCTGACGGGTGTGGGCAGATCAGCTATCTCGGACTGTCGGTTTTCTCTACCTCAGATGGCGGATATCAGGGAAATCTCGTTGCCGAAGAGAGCGAGAAGGAAGAACATGTTTTTAGATTAGTCGACAAAGGATTATTTCATTCTCTCCGCAATAGAATCATTGATGTTCTGGCAGAGACAGTAGGCATCCGATATTGTGGAGTGTTCGGTGTCGATATGATGATTGTTGAGCTGCCCGAAACAGGTGAGAAAAGAATTGCTCCCTGTGTGGAACTCAACTTGCGCAGGACAATGGGGCACGTGGCATTGGCGCTGGCAAAGAATAAAAAGATTCATGTGCCTTGCATGATGAATATAGTCTATTCAAAAGGTAAGTATATTTTTAATTTGATTTCGTAAATTGTTAGCTTAGCCTTTCTTATAAAAAAAGTGCACCCTGCATTATTGCAGAGTGCACCAAGATGTCTATGTTATGATAAAGTTAGATTCAATTCAAGAATTATTGAAACTTACTTTATTTAACTCCACGAAACTATTCTATTTAATATTCGGCTCTTCGAGTCCGATTCCTTTTTTCTTATCAACAACCTTTAAGATAAGTCCAAGCACGAGTGCTGCTATTCCCAGACATGCAAGCATGACGAGAGGAGCGGTGTAGTCGTACTTTGTAGGATCGGTGACACCGGGATTTGTTTTGTCGAGCACCTTACCAATGAGCAGCGGGAAGAGCCACAGACCGATGTTCTGAATCCAGAAGATAAGTGCATAAGCCGAACCGATTACCTTGGCATCGACCAGTTTAGGCACACTTGGCCACAGCGATGCGGGCACAAGCGAGAACGACGAACCGAGCACAAGGATGGTGATGTATGCGATAGCGATGCCACCAATAGCGTTACCCTTGAACATCGGAAGGATGAATGCAAATGTAAGATGACATGCAATGAGCAACAATGAACCGAGCACAAGCATCGACGCTGCTTTGCCTTTGTGATCGACATAGCTACCCAGGATAGGAGTAATGAGCACTGCCAACAGTGGGAATACAGCAAAGATGCTTTCGGCCGACTGACGCATGTAGCCCATGTAGCAATACGTCACGAGTGCTACTATTGACAGGCAAAGCAGCGAATACTTTGCTTTTGCCTTTTTCTGGAAGTTGCTTGCGAATCCGGCAGCAGCCACAACGAGCATGATGATGTACTGCACGATAGTAACCTTCGGGCTTGCCCAGAATGAGTCGGGAGCCGGAGGAGTGAGAGTCAGGTTGCACTGCAGCATGTTGACGGCATACTTCTGGAATGGGAAGATAGCCGAATAGTAAAGAACACATAGGAGTGCCACAAGCCAGAATCCAGAATCGCTGAGTATCTTGCCGATGTCACTGATCTTGAATGGATCGTCTTTCTCTTCTGCTTCACCTGTCTGAGAGTCGAGCTTCTTGTCCATGAAGAAGTAGACAATGAACATGATGAGTGCGATGCACATCAATACTACACCAAAAGCTACAGAGCGTGAAACGCTGACATGTCCGCCAAGTTTTGCAAAGAATGGCGAGAAAATCATGCAGGTGGCAACGCCAAGACGGGCAAGTGCCATCTCAGAACCCATTGCAAGCGCCATCTCGCGACCCTTGAACCATTTCACTATACCACGGCTCACGGTTATTCCAGCCATCTCACATCCACAACCAAAGATCATAAATCCCACAGCAGCAAATTTTGCTGAAGCAGGCATACCTTCGTAGAATGGCGATACGCCCAACTCTTCGAAAATGGGGATGTAGTTCAGATTGTTGGTAAACCACGTCTCGAGTCCGCTGCCGATGAATGCCTCGCTTACGGCATACCATTTAATAACGGCTCCCGTGAGCATGACGGCTCCTGATAAGACAGCAGTGAAGCGCACGCCCATCTTGTCGAGAATGATACCTGCAAAGATGAGGAAGAATACAAAGACATTAAGGAACACCTCAGATCCTTGCATGGTTCCGAATGCCGTAGAATCCCATCCGCGAGTCTCAAGCATGAGGTCTTTGATAGGTGAGAGAATGTCCATAAAGATATATGAACAGAACATGGCAAGTGCCAATAGCAAGAGAGCTGTCCAGCGCATAGCTGCCGAGTCTCTTAGGGTTTTCTTGATGGTTTCAGTCATTGTTTTATCTTTTTATTTAATTTATTCTTGTTTGTCTTTTAACCAACGGTCGAGCCAGTTGAAATAAGTGCGTTGCCATAGGATTCCGTTCTGTGGCTTAAGCACCCAGTGGTTCTCATCTGGGAACAGAAGGAGTTCAGCGGGAATACCTTTCAGACGTGCAGCGTTGAATGCGCCGAATCCTTGGTTGGCATTTATGCGATAGTCTTTCTCGCCATGGATGCAGAGAATAGGGGTGTCCCATTTATCTACAAAGCGGTGAGGAGAGTTTTCGTATGTCTTACGGGCATTGGCAGTAAGGTCTTTATTCCAATATGCATCATCGTATTCCCAATTCGAGAACCACACTTCTTCGGTGTCGGTGTACATCGATTCGAGATTGAATGCACCATCGTGGGCTATGAAGCACTTGAAACGCTTGTCGTGATGTCCGGCAAGATAATAAACAGAAAAACCTCCGAACGATGCACCCACAGCACCTAAGTGGTCCTTATCGACATACGGTAGATTCTCCACAGCGTCATCGATAGCCGAGAGATAGTCCTTTATGCATTGTCCGGTCCAGTCGCCACTGATTTCCTCGAGCCATTCCTGACCGAAGCCAGGCACGCCACGGCGGTTTGGAGCGACAATAACGTAACCTTGCGAAGCCATAATCATAAAGTTCCATCGATAGCTCCAGAACTGACTAACAGCACTCTGTGGACCGCCTTCGCAGAAGAGAAGGGTGGGGTATTTCTTTGCAGGGTCGAAGTTTGGAGGCAGTATAATCCATGTGAGCATTTCCTTGCCGTCAGTAGTCTTCACCCAACGCATATCAAGGCCAGGCTTTGCAAGTTGGTCGAGGATATGCTTGTTCTCTTCGGTAATCTGTGTAACTTTTGTGGGTGTGATGCTGTCACCAGGAATCACAGTGTATAAGTCGGCAGGAGCGAAGTAGCTATGACGCTCAGCGAGTATTTGTTTGTCGCCGAGCATCTGCAATGACCCGAAGTCGCCAAAGTACTCAGCACTTGCATGACCGTCGGTGAGTTGCTCAACATCGCCCTTGAGATTGGTGCGGTATAGGTTCTCCATGGCATGCCATACGCCAATAAAATACAAAGTATTTGAATCTGCAGTCCAACAGTAGTCATCCACACTCGAGTCGAAGCTTTCTGTAACATACGACTTTGTGTTCTCTTTCAGGTCGTAGATGCAAAGACGGTTGCGATCACTCTCGTAGCCATCGCGTTCCATTGACAGCCATGCCACATAACGTCCGTCGGGCGAGAATTTCGGATTAGTGTCGTAACCTACGTTATAATGTTTCAGTTTTGTATTGATAAACTGATATTTAAACGTTTTTGTGGGGTTGCAGATACCATCAGGTGAATCTGTAAATCCTCCATCGGGAACAACTCCAAACTCGCCTCCTTTGCACAGGTTCTTCGTGTGCTCATACGAGTTAAGGTCACACGCTTCGACATCGTAGAGGAAGATGTCGCTGTCGGTGGAGATGCTGTAGTCAACCCCTGTCAAGCAACGACAGGTAAATGCGATGAACTTTGAGTCGGGGCTCCAAGCAAGTTGCTCTATGCCACCGAATGGCTCCATCGGGCATTCGTAAGGCTCACCTTCGAGAATATCTTTCGCTTCGCCGATGCCATTTTTTGTTACTTCTGCTATGAATGGATGTGGAATAGTCTCAACATAATGGTCCCAATGGCGGTACATCAGGTCGGTAATGACTCGTCCTGTAGACTTTGGCAGATCGTCGGGTCTCTCCTTTATACTACCATAATAAGGTATCGATTTGATGAGAATGACTTTTGACTTGTCAGGAGAAAAGAGGTATCCTTCGATTTCGCCGTCAGTTTTTGTCAATTGCTTACGATGAGAGCCGTTGATATTCATTTTCCATACCTCTCCATCAGAGATGAACGATAGGTGGCTATCGTCCAACCATGCTACATCGGTTTCATTCTTCTCTGTTGTTGTGAGTTGCTTCTGGTTTGATCCGTCAGCATCCATCACATAGATGATGTGGTGACTCTTGTTTTCCTCAACACTATAGTATGCCACATTGTAGGCAATATGTTTGCCATCTGGCGAGGCTGCATAGCCTCCGATGCGCCCCATTGCCCACAAGGCTTCGGGTGTCATCAGGCTGTCGGCAACTTCAATCTCATTCTTTTGGATAATCTTTTCGTTTTCCTTTTTTGTGCAAGATGCAAAGATAATTGACACAATCAGTAGTAGAATTGTTGTCGTGGCGGTGTTCTTTCTCATTTTATTTATATTAAATTATTTCTCTTTTTATTTTTTTTGTGTCGGATATGTATACCAATTACGAGTGTTATTTCTTTTTTACAGGATCGCATGTGAGTCCGCATCCCAATTTTCGCCATATCTTTCGGTCCACCTCGCTAAGCATCACAGTGGTGTGCACCTGGCAGCCATTGAGTCGCGGAAGTTGCTCCAATGCTCGACGGCAGTTCTCGTCGTGTTGCGATAACACACTTAGTGCCACGAGGACTTCATCGGTGTGGAGTCGGGGATTCTTTCCACCGAGATATTCAATCTTTGTCTTCTGAATGGGTTCAATCATACTTTGTGGTATAAGTTTCACGCTGTGATCGATTTCAGCCAGATACTTCATGGCATTGATGAGCAGAGCAGCACAACAGCCAAGCAGCGCGGTGGTCTTAGAAGTGACGATTGTTCCGTCTTCCATTTGTATTGCTGCGGCATGATTTCCAGTTTGGATTTTTCGCTCATAAGCAGCTACGGTTACAGGTCGGTCGGCAGTCGTAATCTTTGCCTGATTGAATAGCATGCGAATTTTGTTCACTTCATTCTCGTTGTCTGCACCATTGACCATTTTATTGGTTGCATCATAAAACCGGCGTATAATCTCGTCGCGTGATGCCTGACAGCACACCTCGTCGTCGCTGATGCAGAATCCCACCATGTTTACTCCCATATCAGTAGGCGACTTGTAAGGATTCTCACCATAGATGCCTTCAAAGAGAGCATTGAGAACTGGGAATATCTCGATGTCGCGGTTGTAGTTGACCGCAATCTTGTCGTATGCCTCAAGGTGGAACGGGTCGATCATGTTTACATCGTTTAGATCGGCTGTGGCAGCTTCATAAGCAATATTCACTGGATGTTTCAGAGGTAGATTCCATACGGGGAATGTCTCAAACTTGGCATATCCCGCACGAATCCCTCTTTTGTTTTCATTGTACAACTGACTTAGGCACACTGCCATCTTTCCGCTTCCAGGTCCAGGCGCAGTGATTATCACGAGTTCGCGCGAAGTTTCCACGTAGTCGTTCTTCCCGAATCCTTCGTCACTTGCTATCAACTCCACATTATGTGGGTATCCGTCAATGAGATAATGGACATATGATTTAATGCCAAGTCGTTTGAGACGGTGACGGAACTGATCGGCAGCTCTCTGACCGTTGTAGTGGGTAATGACAACCGAGCCGACCATGAAATCCCTTTTCATGAATTCCTCGCGCAATCGCAAGACATCTTCGTCATACGTTATTCCTAAGTCTGCCCTTATTTTGTTTTGCTCAATATCCTCGGCATTGACAACGATTATTATCTCCAACTGGTCGCGCAGCTGTGCAAACATACGGAGTTTGCTGTCGGGCTTGAATCCTGGCAGCACTCTCGAGGCATGATGATCGTCGAAGAGTTTTCCACCGAGTTCGAGATACAACTTGCCATCGAATTCTGCTATACGCTCACGAATATGCTCCGACTGTATGCGGAGATATTTCTCATTGTCGAATCCTATCTTCATCTTGCGTTAATTGTGATTTTCGTTTGTTAGTTATCTTCTAAGATTATTTTTCTTGCGTTGCAGTTCGTCGCGTTGGCGCTGCATCTCCATCTGTTGCTTCTGCATAGCCTCGAGTCGGGCGGCAAATCCACCTTGCTTCTTAGGATTGTTCTTGTTCTCCTGATAGCGTGCCTCAAGCTTTGCAAGAAGTTTCTCGTCGTTGGTAGTCTTGCGAAGTCCCCACATTATTGCAGCCGAGAAGAACAGCGAAACAAAGTAGTAGAAGTTAAGTCCGGATGAATAGTCGTTGAATATAAAGAAGAAGAACAAGGGCATGAGATACATCATCCACTGCATCATCTTCATTTGTTCAGCCTGCTGACCCACCATTTGATCCTTCTGTTGGCGCATGGTCATCATAGAGTAGAGCACATTGGCAACACAGAAGAGAATACATGTGAGTGACAGATGGTCGCCTATCATCCAGATGTTCTTTCCCCATTCTATGATTGGATCATATGTCGACAGGTCGTTTATCCATAGGAAGCTTTCGCCACGTAGCTGTATAGCGTTAGGTACGAAGTTGAACATTGCAATCCAGATAGGCATCTGTATGAGCATCGGGAGACAACCGCTGAGCGGGCTCACTCCATATTTGGCATATTCAGCCATCATTGCCTGCTGTTTTTGCATCTGATCCTCGGGCTTGTCGTATTGAGCCGTAGCTGCCTCGAGTTTTGGTTTCAGCACTCTCATCTTTGCCGACGACATGTAGCTCTTCTTCACCATAGGATAGGTGATGAACTTCAGGAGCATGGTGATAAGTATGAGCACGATACCCATGTTTATCTTCATGCTTGTGAGGAAGTCGAAGACATAGATTGTGAACCAGCGATTGATGATTCTGAAGAGAGGCCATCCGAGATAAACAAGTCGCTCCATCTGCAGTTTCTTTCCGAATGTGCTTTCTTTCTCCACCTTTTGCAAGAGACGGAAATCGTTTGGTCCGAAATAGAACTCCAGTTCTGTCGGCTGTTTTCCTGTAGGATCGAAGAATGTCTTAAGTTTTGCTTCGTATTGTTTCAGGTATCCCGAGCCTTTTTCCTGTGGAATAGATGTCATCAGTGCATCGTCGGCGAAATTATCCTTCGCAATCATCACAGCTGAGAAGAATTGATTCTTAAAAGCTACCCAGTCGGTTTGTTTCTTTATGGGCTCGTCGATCT
Organism: uncultured Prevotellaceae bacterium; assembly: GCA_902783625.1. Taxonomy (GTDB): domain Bacteria; phylum Bacteroidota; class Bacteroidia; order Bacteroidales; family Bacteroidaceae; genus Prevotella. The sequence continues at coordinate 3,483 of CACZRN010000094.1, read as the reverse complement.
TCTCTTTCATCTCGTTCAGATAGTCGGTGCCACCGTCGGTTTTATGATATGTGAGTGTTGCATATCTGTTTTCAAACGAGAATCCCTTTTCCTGTTGTTTACACTTCTCTTTCCAGTTGATGTCCATCTGGTTGTAGTTTGGAGGGAATATTCCTTCCATGCCATTGGCTTGCAACTTCATGTGAAGCATGTAGTCTTTGCCGAGCACATATGAGATGGTGATGTCTTTTCCTTCACCAGCTTGAGCCTTCAGTACAAGTGAAGTGTCGGTTTGTTCTGTCTTTTCAAAAACAAGGTTTTCCGAACTTATGTTCATTTCTTTAGCCATGAGAACAAATTTCAGGCTTTGGTCTTCCTTGTCGAAAATAGTCACATCGGCATTGCCATCACGATCCTTGAAGTTCTTCACCACAGCCTTTTCAACTGTACCTCCTTTTGTGTTGAAGGTCAATTCCAGCTTATCGTTCTTCATTACCACCTCCTCGGCAGCGGCATCGGCAGCTGTTGCGAAGAGAGCGTTGGTGCTTTCGAGCGATTTCAGCTCTTCCTCTTCTTGTTTTTTCTGTTCTTCTATTTCTTTTTGTTGTTCGGCTTTCATCATCTCCACCTGCCTGAGCGAATCTTTCACGAAAGCCTCACGGCGTTGCTCTGCCGATGGCTGCGTCCAAATGCTGAATCCGATGAAAACCAGTGCAATAAGTGCAAATCCTGTTAAAGTATTCTTATCCATTTTGTTTTTAAAATTGAACTCTTTATTAAAATAATGTGGCAAAGGTACGAAAAGTTGAGGGCAATGCAAAAGAAAAAGGTGAAATCTTTTCATTTCATTGCCGAGACGGAGTAACTTCGACGAAGTCAAAGGTACGAAAAGTTGAGGGACACGAGTTGATGAGCTCTGCGAATAATGCAAAGGAAAAAGGTGAGATCTTTTCCATTTCATTGCCGATACGGAGTAACTATGGCTTACCCGAAGTTGTTGAAAGCTGTGTGTATAACAAAAAAATCTCATTTTTATTTTGTTCTCCGCTCGACATGCACTAACTTTGCCAATGAAATAGCAAATAAAATTAATTTATGAAACGGTCAGTCTTCTTCTTGATAATTCTTTTCTCATTCTTCAGCGCTGAGGCTCAGAGGAGTAACTTCGATGCTCCCACCGACTCAACCAGTTGGCTGATAAAGGCTTATACCGACTCTATCAATGCTTATCGTATGCGTATCGATTCGCTGCAGAATGCGAATGCAGGCATCAGCGAGGTGAGTTCATCACACATTGATTTTACCCGACTGTTCCTTCCATTGACGTTCTACAGCAATATCACGGGTAGGAAATTCTTGCTTGCGGGTAGGGATGATGCGTCGTTATTTCCGTTGCGCGACTATGTCGATGATGTGCTGATGAGCATCTATCTGCACCGTCCCGATCTGGTAAGCGAGTTGGATCGGCATATCGAGAAGGCAGGCCCTATAATCACTGAGGCCCCTGTGAAAATCGACAACAAACCGAAGATTGCCGACAAGGTGGCTCCTGTTGTGGAGAAATCGGATGTGGAAGTTGTGCCGGTGGTAGTGAAACGCCCGAATTTCTGGACGTTCAAGGGTGACCTTAACCTGCACATAAACCAGAACTACGTCTCTGGCAACTGGTATCAGGGAGGCGAGAGCAACTACTCGATGATCGGTCACACGACGCTGCGGGCCAACTACAACAACAAGCAGAAAGTAAAATGGGACAACACCCTCGAGGCCCGACTCGGACTGGCAACGTCGAAAGGCGACACCATCCACAGCCTCAAGGCCACCGAAAACCTCCTCCGACTGACGAGTAACTTCGGACTTCAGGCCACCAAGAAATGGTACTACACCGTCGAGCTCGAAGCATCAACGCAGATAGTGAAGGGCTACCGTGTGAACAACCCTAGTTGCTACACCGCGATATTCGCTCCGCTGAATGCGAAACTCTCTCTCGGTATGGACTATAACATATCGTGGTTCAAGAATAAGTTGACCGGAAAAGTCCACCTTGCACCGCTCACCTACAGCCTGAGATATTGCAGCAGGAGCGAACTGGTGAAGAGCTATGGAATAGAAGAAGGTAAACACATCTTCGACGACTACGGATCGAGCTTCCGCATAGAGGCACGCTGGACCCCGGTGACAAACTTCTACTGGAACGTGCGACTGACCGGTTTCACCTCCTACAAGCGTGCAGAGCTTGCAATGGAAAACACGTTCCACTTCCAATTTAGCAAGTACATCTCCTGCGACCTGTTCATCTATCCGCGCTTCGACGACAGCCGTGTGCGCGACGAGCACCACGCCTATTGGCAGTTTAAGGAATACATGTCGTTCGGACTGTCGTACAGCTTCTGATACAATCCTGACAGCTAGTCAAGCCAGGCAACAACAAATGCGGGGCACGCTGGTATTACCGGCGTGCCCCGCAATGCTGTCTGTTGGCTTTGGGTCTATATCCTCTTCTTCAGTTCGGCGATGCTCTCCTTCAGAGCTGCAATCTTCTCTTCCGAGTCGCTCTGCTTCTTTCGTTCGAGAGCAACCACTGCTTCGGGGGCATTGGCAACGAAACGCTCGTTTGAAAGCTTCTTCATGACACCGGCAAGGAATCCCTCGAGGTGCTTAAGCTGTGCTTCCTGCTTTTCTATCTCGGCAGTCACATCGATCATGTCGCCCAGAGGAATGGCATACTCATGAGTGCCCACCATGAACGAGGAAGCATCGGCAGCCTTTTCGCTGACAATCTTTATGTCGCCTGTGTTCGCCATCTTCTTTACTATGTCGTCGTAGGCACTGAAAGCATTCTCGCCGATAGCCTGAAGCTCCATTACATCTTTTTGCGGGATATTCTTTTGGTTGCGCACGGCACGCACACTCGATATCACCTGCTTCACCTGCTCAAAGTCAGCTACAAGATTCTTGTCTTGCTCTGTAGGTTGCGCTATCTCGAGCTTTTCGCGCATGATGCTGTCGCCGTCGCCACGCTCGATGATGTGCTGCCAAAGTTCTTCGGTAATGAATGGCATGAACGGATGGAGCATCTTCAACAGCGAGTCGAAGAAGCCGAGCGTTGCTTTGTATGTAGCAGCGTCGATAGGCTGACCATAGTTGGGCTTCACCATTTCGAGATACCAAGACGAGAACTCATCCCAGAATAGTTTGTACACAGCCATGAGTGCCTCTGAGATACGATATTTCGAGAACATATCATCAATCTCGGCATTGGCTCTGCTCAGCTCAGCCTCAAACCAGTCAACAGCTATCTTGCATGTCGTTGGCTGCTCGATGTCGGCTGTCTGCCAACCCTTCACTAGTCGGAAGGCGTTCCAAATCTTATTGTTGAAGTTGCGTCCCTGTTCGCATAGAGCCTCGTCGAAGAGAATGTCGTTTCCGGCAGGAGCCGAGAGCATCATGCCCATGCGCACTCCGTCGGCGCCGTACTTCTCTATCAGGGCGATGGGATCGGGG
>CACZRN010000093.1 GCA_902783625.1 uncultured Prevotellaceae bacterium | reverse complement strand
TAACAACTTCAACTGCAACGGCCTTGTATCACCCGACCGTGTGCCGAATCCACATGCTTACGAGGTGGCATACTTCTATCAGGACATATGGACAACGATTGTACGTAAGACAACAAACAGTATAGGGCTGCAGATTACAAGCGAGAATTTCTTCAAGCAAATCGACGATGTTCGTCTTGAATGGGCGCTGATTGTCGATGGCAAGGAAGTGAAGAAGGGCAGTGTGGAGAATATCGATATTGCTCCGCGAGGCAAGTGTGAGGTGAGCATTCCATTCGGCAAGTCGGAAATAAAGGGCGAGTGCTTCCTCAATGTCGATTACATTCTGAAGGCCGACCGTCCGTTGATGAAGCGTGGGCAGCGCGTGGCTTACCAGCAACTCGAACTTGCAAAAGCCTACAGCATACCAAAGATGGAATATGCGAAAAACAAGGTGGAGGATAAGAAGAATAGCGACGTGCTGAAAATAAGCAACGCCAACGGAATAATAGAGATTGACAAGACTACAGGTCTCCTACGTAGTTTCAAGTATAAAGGCATTGAGATTCTTGCCGAAGACGGTACGTTGCGCCCGAACTTCTGGCGTGCTCCCACCGATAACGACATGGGTGCGGGATTGCAGAAGAAGTATTCAGTTTGGAAGAACCCGAAACTTAATCTTGTCAGTCTCGACGTGAAGAAAGTGAATATAGGAAAAGGGCCTATGCCATTTGTAGATGCTGTTTTCGACATGCCAGAGGTGCATGCCCGGCTCTTCGTTGGATACATTCTCATGGGCAACGGCGATCTGCAGGTCACTCAGGAGATGCAGGTAAGTGACACGGCTAAGGTTGCCGACATGTTCCGCTTCGGTATGGTGATGCAACTGCCAAAGCAGATGAACAAGAGCGAATATTATGGTCGCGGACCTGTGGAGAATTACATCGACAGAAATGAATCGCAGCGCATGGGTATCTATCGCCAGACGGCGCGTGAGCAGTTCTATCCCTATATCCGTCCGCAGGAGACAGGCACGAAGACTGATATCCGCTGGTGGCGTCAGTATTCTGACAATGGTCTGAGCGTGACCATCCGAGGCTGTGAACTTCTCTCGATGAGCGCGCTGCCATATAGTATTGAGAAACTCGACGACGGCGACTATCGTCATCAGCGTCATCCCGATGAGCTGGTTGAAGACGATTTCATTACTCTCACTATCGACGACTTGCAATATGGCGTGGGCGGTATAAACAGCTGGGGAGCACTTCCTCTCGACGAGCACCGTGTGCATTATCAAAACCGCAACTTCACGTTCACCATCTGTCCAAGTCTGGGTAAATAGGTTGAATCGATATCCTGAAATAATAAGTTAATCCCAAATCGGGCAGTCCGATTTGGGATTATTTTTTACACCATATTTTGTTGTCGTCAATAGAAAGGCTCTTTAATGCGATTAACTCAATGCTTTAATGCCGATAAAGAGGCCTTTTAATGGCGTTAAAGAGGCTCTTTAATAACGCTGTGATATTCAGTTGTTTACGAAGGCAAATATTGATATTGCCTTTTTTATTTCACCTGAACGACGAGATACTTGCTTGTTGACCAGAACAAGTCGGGGTTGGTGATGCGCAGCACGTATTGCTTGTTGGCATCTTTCTGCAATGTGTAGCTGCCCGATGGATGTGTGGTGAGCACGTGGGCGTCTTTGCTGTAGAGTTTTATCTCTTTGTCCACGCGGGTGTCAATCTTCGTGAAGTAGCTCTTGTTGAAGTCGGAGCGTAGCACATCGCTGCCTTCGAGAATGCGCTGCTCGCGCAGTTCCTTCTTTGTGCCAAACACATACCAGGCGGTGTGCAGCTGCTTGTCTTGCTGCGAAATTGTCGAAGCCTTCTCTTCGTTTTCAGTGTTTAGCGACGATATCTGCGTGTTCAATGTGTTTATCGTCTCGTCGAGCTCGGTGATGTGTATGTCCTTGGCATCGAGCTCAGCACGCAGTTGTGTGAGTTGTTGGTCTTTGTCGGCAAGCTGTTTTACCATCGTGTCGATAGTCTTCTTAAACTGCTCGCCTTGCACCGAACTCTCGCGCAGTTGCTGACGCAGTTTGCTTATGAGCTCGCGATTGCGCTGCATAGCTGTCGAGATAAACTTAATGTTCTCGCGTATCTCTTCTTTCTTGTTGGAACCTTCACCGTCTTTGATGATTGTAACGCGGTTTTCGGCCTCGTTGATAACTCTGAACCCCTCTTGTATTTCGTTGAGAGTGCCCATCAGGTCGTTGATCTCATTATCTTTCTGTTCGATAATCTTCTCGAGTGAATCTGTTGCCGACTTGGCTGATGATTGCTCGGGACGCTGTTTACGGATGTCGCAACTGCTCACTACGATGAGCATGACGACTGTTGATAAAAGGAATAATTTTTTCATTTTATTCTACATTTTACGTTTTTCTCTATTTATTTTTTCGCTCCTGCCACCACAATGACAATCTCGCCTCGTGGTTCAGTCTGTGTGAAGTGTGCTATCAGCTCGTCGAGAGTGCCTCGGCAGTTCTCTTCGTGTATTTTCGATATCTCCCGACAAACGCATGCCTGTCGCTCGCCTCCGAACGCCTCGGCAAATTGCTGCAGTGTCTTCAGCAGTCGATATGGCGATTCGTAGAACACCATTGTGCGCTCTTCTTCGGCAAGGGCAAGCATTCGTGTGTGGCGTCCCTTTTTCTGTGGAAGGAATCCTTCGAAGCAGAAACGGTCGCATGGCAGTCCCGACGACACCACAGCCGGTATGAGTGCTGTTGCTCCGGGCAGTGTCACCACCTCGATTCCCGCAGCGATAGCCTCGCGTGCAAGGAAGAATCCCGGGTCGCTGATGCCTGGAGTGCCGGCGTCGCTGATAAGAGCCACCGTCTGCCCTGCACGTAGGCGTTCCACGATGGAAGCCGATGTACCATGCTCGTTGAACTTATGGTGTGAGACAAGGTGGTTCTGAATGCCGTGATGCTTTAGCAGGATACCCGAGGTGCGTGTGTCCTCAGCGAGCACCACATCGGCCTCTTTTAGTATCCTGATGGCACGGAGAGTGATGTCCTCCATATTGCCCACAGGAGTAGGTACTATATACAACGTGCCCATAACCGGCCACAAATATATATAATAATTTGTCATTAACAAAAAAAGAGACAATTTCTTTGCAATTTTTAAAACTGTCTTTGTAATTTTGTAGTCGTTATGACAGAGAATTTAACAGGTGAATATCGTCGTAGGGGCAGGATTGAAGTCGTATGTGGCTCAATGTTCTCTGGCAAAACCGAGGAATTGATACGTCGCATGAAGCGTGCAAAATTCGCCCGCCAGCGTGTTGAGATATTCAAGCCCTCGCTCGACATCCGCTATTCTGTGGAGGATGTAGTGAGCCACGATAAGAACACAATCACTTCTACACCAATCGATTCGTCGGCGCAGATATTGTTGTTGGCGTCGGATATCGATGTTGTCGGCATCGACGAGGCACAGTTCCTCGACGAGGGACTGGTTGATGTGTGCAATCAGTTGGCCAACCGTGGCATCAGAGTAATAGCCGCGGGGCTCGATATGGACTTCCGCGGAGTGCCGTTCGGTCCTATGCCTGGGCTGTGTGCCATTGCCGACGACGTGACAAAGGTGCATGCCATCTGTGTGCGTTGCGGTGCGCTTGCATATCTCAGCCACCGTCTCGTGGCTGGCGACAAGCGTGTGCTGCTTGGCGAGAAAGCTGAATACGAACCGCTCTGTCGGGAGTGTTATCGGAAGGCTACCGAAGAGTCAGTCGACAGCGAAGTATAAGATAATAAAGGAGGTATATGGCTATACAAGAGAAAATCACATTCGACAAGTTTATCCGGTGGGTGACATTGGCATTGCTGCTTGTAGCAATAGGTGTGACGGTGAATCATCTGAGCGGTGTGTTGCTGCCGTTCTTTGTGGCGTGGCTGTTTGCATACCTGCTCTATCCAATGGTGAAATTCGTGCAGCACAAACTGCACATTCGTATCCGTGCCGTGGCTATAATCATCACCATGCTCTTTGTAATTCTTGTCATTGCCGGCATTATCTACCTCATCATACCCCCTATGATTGAGCAGTTCCAGCTCTTGGGCGGTTTTGTATCGCGTTGGCTGTCGCAAAACGGCGAGTCGAATAGCCTGGTGTCGATTATAAAACAATGGGCTCAGGACAATAGAAGCCAGATCGACGAGTTCTTCCGTAGCAAGGATTTCACCGAAGCCGTGAAGGCTGTCATGCCCAGTGTGGTGGGACTGTTGAGCAAGACGGTAAACGTGTTGCTCAGTGTTGTCGCATCGTGCATAACACTTCTCTACATGTTCTTCATCCTTCTCGACTACGAGTATCTTACCACCAACTGGATCAGGATATTCCCCATCAAGGCACGCCCGTTCTGGCGCGAGGTGATGCGCGATGTGGAGCGTGAGCTAAACAACTACATCCGCGGCCAGAGTATGGTAGCGCTGTGCATGGGACTGATGTTCTGCATAGGGTTCACCATCATCGATTTCCCTATGGCAATAGGTCTGGGAATATTGATAGGCATTCTCGATCTGGTGCCCTATCTGCACACTTTCGCCCTCATCCCCACAGCATTTCTTGCGATGCTCAAGGCTGCCGACACTGGTCAGAATTTCTGGTGGGTGTTCGGTATGGCCGTGGCTGTTTTTGCTATCGTGCAGATAATCTCCGACATGGTGGTCACCCCGAAGATCATGGGCAAAGCCATGAGGCTGAACCCTGCAATACTTCTGCTCTCACTCTCGGTGTGGGGAGCGCTGCTGGGATTCATCGGACTGATAATAGCCCTGCCACTCACAACAATCCTCATTGCCTACTATCAGCGCTACATAACGAAGGATGAGGTGGCGATAAGTATAGAGGAAACGCCGAAAACGCAGCAGTGAACATTTAAAATTAGTTAAAAAGAAGTCCTTTTCTTTCCCCTTTAGGGCTCAATTCAATTTTTAATATTACCTTTGCAGTCGCTTTCGAAAAGATAAAGCAAAAAAGGGAGACTCGTTAGCTCAGTTGGTAGAGCATCACACTTTTAATGTGGGGGTCTTGGGTTCGAGCCCCAAACGGGTCACTGAGTATAGGAGAAAAGTGAATAGAAGAGGATACCACGTTGGGTATCCTTTTTTGGTAACTACGCAAGAAAACCTTATAACGGACAGAAATATGAAAAAGTATTTGTTGAATATTACGTGCATTCTTTGCTTGGCACTTGCTGCCATGGTTGTCGGCTCATGTAGCGATGATGACAAGGAAGAGGAAAAGCCAAAAGAGGAGACCGTGTATAAATATACGGTAAAAGTTTCGGTCAGCTTTGCGGCAGTCGGTTCTGATGCCTCGGGTGTGGCTGCAAAGAACGCTGAGGCAGAGGCTCAGGTGATTCTCAACTATGCCAAGGCTCAGTTGGGCAATGTGGCAGAGAAGTCGTGGACTGCCTATAGGGAAGAGTCGGAAGAGCCCTATGCTACGTTCTGTGGTGTCTTCGCCGATACCGATGTATGGATGCAGAGTCGCCAGACAGCGTTGCAGAGCACTTCGGCATACGGTTCGTGCCACTTCCGCGTGACCTTCACGATGGAGTATGTGGATAATATAGGAGGATCGGAGAAACGCACTTCCACGCTTGAATACAACAAATAGTGTTTCTGGTTTGGTAGGCTAATCCTCACCTTAAGGTTTATCGGGCGGTTCGTCATCGTTAATTCGACGAGCCGCCCGATGTCGTTTTACTCAGGCAACAATATATAAGTTGCCCTAATTCGTTCAGTTCTATCTATTGCATAAACCCCGAAAGGGTGTACATTATATAATTAATGTACGATATAGGTAAGTATAGTGCAAATAATTTTGCTAGCAAAATTTCGATTAGGAAGGCTCTTTAATAACATTAGATGGGCTCTTTGATTAAAATTTTGCTAGCAAATTTTTCGGCGTATAATATGAATATATAAAAAGGCGTGTTGATGTGAGTTCGGCAGGAGGGTTCAAAGGTGCAATGGTTCATTCTCTTTTCCCCTTGAAAAAGCGCTGCACGATGTCCTTGCATTCGTCTTCGAGCACTCCTTTGCTGGTCGTTGCCCTTGCGTGCAGCACGTTGGGAGCATATTTGCGGAATCCCCGTTTGTCGTCGTCGGTACCCCATACTATGCGACTCGCCTGTGCCCATCCGAGCGCACCTGCACACATCGGGCACGGCTCAACGGTGACATAGACGGTGCAGTCGGTAAGATATTTCCCCCCGAGGCTTTCGGCAGCAGCTGTTATCGCCTGCATCTCGGCGTGGGCGGTGACGTCGTGGAGTGTTTCGGTCAGGTTGTGTGCGCGGGCTATTATCTTGCCTCCAACCACTACCACCGCACCTATGGGCACCTCGCCAGCCTCGCTGGCTTTCTCTGCCTCGATGAGTGCCTGGCGCATGAATTGCTCGTCGGCCAGCCTTGCGCGATTATCTTTGTTTTCTGTCATAATCCCTATTTTTGCGTAAAATTACATCTTTTATTTTGCAACTCCGATATTTTGCACTATTTTTGTAAGAAAATAGGCAGATATTTTTTCATTGCCGGCATTTATAACCGATGGCGAGGCACAACGATTTAGGCAAGTGGGGCGAGGACATCGCCGAGCGCTATCTGCGACAACGGGGATACATACTCCTCGAGCGCGACTGGCATCGGGGTAACTGCGATGCCGACCTTATCATGCTCACCGAAGACAGGATGACGGTGGTGTTCGTCGAAGTGAAGACACGCACAACGGTGGAATTGTTTTCGCCCGAAGATGCTGTCACGCTGCCGAAGATGAAGAAGATAGGGTGGGTGGCAAACGAATATATCAAGTTGAAGGACATGAGCGAAGAAGCGCGGTTTGATATCGTGACCATTGTGGGCGACGGACATGCCGAACCGCATATCGAGCATATCGAAGACGCGTTCAACCCGATGCTCATATAGGCGAGAGGAAGAAATGGTCAGAATAAGCTACATGAGCGAGGTGGACTCCACCAACGACGAGATAATGCGCAGCGACGACAGAGCCGGCTACGAGCGCATCTTCCTCTTTGCTGCCCGACAGACTGCGGGGCGCGGACAGCGTGGCAACAAATGGGAGAGCGAGTCGGGAAAGAACATTACGTTCAGCCTGTATTTCCGCCCCGAAGGCGTAAAAGCCGACGAGCAGTTTGCGATATCTATGGCTGTGGCGGTGGTGATGACGAAAATCATCAGGCCTTATGTGGGGCGTGCGAAGGTGAAATGGCCCAACGACATATATGTGGGCGACAAGAAGATTGCCGGCATACTCATAGAGAACCGACTGAAGGGAAACCAACTGTCGGAATGTGTGGTGGGCATAGGGCTCAATGTCAACCAGACACGCTTTCGCAGCGATGCGCCCAACCCAGTGTCGATCAAGCAGATAACAGGCGTCGAGGTCGATTTGCATCGTCTGAAGAGAAGGATCGTGAGGATGTTTGGAAAGATGATCGACAGCAGGCAATACGTGCTCACCCCCTGGCTGAAACGTGAGTATATGAGCCGACTCTACCGTCATGTGGGCTATCACCGTTACGCCGATGATGCGGGTGAGTTCGAAGCGCGGATTATAGACGTGGAGCCAAGCGGGCAGATAGTGTTGAAGGACCAGCAGCGGCGCATCCGCTCATATGCATTCAAGGAGGTGAGAGCAATTCTATAATTTTGGAATTTTCAGAACAAAAACAAAAATAAAAAACAATGGCACGATTTAAGCGTATACTTTTGAAACTCAGCGGTGAGAGCCTGACGGGAAAGGATTCCTACGGCATCGACCCTGAGCACCTGGCCAAATATGCTGAGCAGGTGAAGGAAATCCACGACATGGGTGTGGAGATTGGTATAGTAATTGGCGGTGGAAACATCTTCCGCGGATTGGCAGGCAGCCAACAGGGATTCGACCGTGTGAAGGGCGACCAGATGGGCATGCTCGCAACCGTTATTAACTCGCTCGCGCTCAGTTCGGCGCTTGAGAAAATCGGAGTGAAGACCCGTGTGCTCACCGCAATACGCATGGAACCAATCGGGGAGTTCTATAACAAATGGAAAGCCATCGAAGCCATGCAGGAGGGACGCGTGTGTATCTTCTCTGCAGGAACAGGATCGCCATATTTCACCACCGACACTGGCTCGTCGCTTCGCGGTGTGGAGATAGAGGCCGATGCAATGCTGAAGGGTACTCGCGTCGATGGAATATACACCGCCGATCCGGAGAAAGACCCCACGGCTACCAAGTTCGACGATATCACCTACGACGAGGTGCTGGCACGCAACCTGAAGGTGATGGACCTCTCGGCAGTGGTGATGTGCAAAGACAACAACCTGCCTATTTATGTGTTCAATATGGACACGTATGGCAATCTTAAGAAAGTGCTCTCGGGCGAGGACATCGGCACATACGTTCACAACTGATGCAGATGTGCCAGCGACATTCTTCGAGCATGGCATAGACAACGACGACGGCGGGGAAGCCACTTGGTTTCCCCGCCGTCGTGTATATAGCATCTCGGCTATTCTCTCACTTCTTCGTAATCAACATACTCGCCTTCGTCCTCGGGTATGATTTTCTTTTTGTTCTGCTCCGTGCGCTTGTATTTCACGTTGCCCTGACTCTCATATTGAGTTTTCTCCTCATACTGGCGCTTTTGCTCCTTAACCTCTTTTACTCCTTTATGCAGTGTGCGCGCAACCCTGAATATCGTGGGTGCGTTCATCACAAAGTAGGCAAGGATGAGAATGCCTATGAGCTTCATTATAATCATTCGGCACCCTCCTTTTGCTTAATGTCTTTTGCTGCAGCAAGCGATATGCAGAAGTACATGGTGATTATTATCCACATGCTGCCGAATACTCCACACAATGCGAGCACCAGAGCCGAGAGGATGAGGAAAATATAGCGTATTTCGTTGCCTCGCCATCCCCAGTGCTTGAATTTCAGCGCGAACATCGGTATCTCAGCCACCATGAGCCACGAGCTGACGAATATCATAACAACCATTGCCACTGTCATCCATGGTGACGACTCGAGCCAGTGCGATTTGGTGGCTATGAGTGATCCCCAGAACAGTGCATTGGCAGGGGTGGGAAGTCCGATGAACGATGTCTTCTGGCGTGTGTCGATATTGAATTTTGCCAGTCGCACTGCCGAGAATGCCGCCATTATCAATGCCACGAATGGCAGGAAGAACCGTAGCGAACTGTCTGGCTCGTTCATAATAGGATAGTCCATAACTCGCAGTTCGGTGAAAGCCATCGCGGCAGGAGCAAGTCCGAAGGTTATGTCGTCGGCAAGCGAGTCGAGCTCTTTGCCAATAGGCGAAGATACATTAAGCATACGAGCGGTGAGCCCGTCGGCAAAGTCGAACAGGGCTCCAATGATAATCCAAATCAGTGCCAAGAGCAACTGACCGGTGAAGGCATAATATGTTGCTATGCAGCCCGATATTAAGTTGCTGCATGTGACGCAGTTTGGTATGTTCTTTTTCAGATTCATAGGTTCAGTGTCTTGAATAGCGAGCCCCGATTCTTCAGTCTGTTGCGTTAGGTATCGAATTGTCTTGGCTCTCTTTATGTTGCAGTCGTGCTATGATAGTTTGGTCGCCGATGGTTGTCTGTCCCATCTTCACGCATACCTCTGTGCCGAGAGGAAGGAAGACATCCACACGCGAACCGAATTTTATAAACCCTATATGCTCGTCGATGTAGCAGTCTTCACCCTCTTTTGCGTATGTGACGATGCGTCGTGCCATTGCTCCTGCTATCTGTCGGCAGAGGATGTCGGTGCCGTCGTCAGTGGTGATGAGGATATCGGCATGCTCATTCTCGCTGCTTGCTTTCGGAAGCCATGCCTTGTGGAAATTGCCCTTCTGATGAGTCACTGATTTTACTACACCGTCGACAGGGAACCAGTTGGCGTGGACATTGAAGAGACTCATGAATATCGACACCATCAGCCTGCGGTCGTGGAAGTAAGTGTCTTCGTCGACTTCTTCGATGACAACGATTTTACCGTCGGCAGGAGCAACCACTATATCCTCTGTGTCTTCGCTCGGAAAGCGACGGATAGGGCAGCGGAAGAAGTTGACGACAACGAGATAAACAGCTACGGCAATCAAGGTGAAAATCCAGAAAGGTATTTTCGTGTCCAGTCGCCATAATAATAATGCAATGGTAGCTAAGAATATAAAACCGTAGATTAAGGTGTCGGTACCTTCACGGTGGATTCTTATCTTCTTTATTTTTCTGAGTCTTTTTCCCATGATAATAATGCCCAAATACTGCTTTGGTCGTTTCATTTCAGAGTGTTACGCGCCATGTGAGTAACAGCGAGCCTTGACTCGCTCGAAACGCATGTGCACAATACCACTTTTCTAATCTCTGCAAAGTTAATTTATTTTTGTTTATCTCCCAAAAAAAATGTGTCATTATTTTGGGCATCTCGGATTAAAACCGTAATTTTACAATCCAATTCGCTCAGAAAACTAACATGGAAGATTTCATTCACCTACACGTTCATACGTATTACTCTATACTCGACGGTCAGTCGAAAATAAAGAGCCTTGTCGACAAGGCAATAGCCAATGGCATGCGAGGCATGGCAATAACCGATCATGGCAATATGTTTGGCGTGAAAGAACTTGCCGACTACGTGAGCGGGGTGAATAAGAAGCGCAAGAAGGAAGGACTTGAGCCTTTCAAGCCGATATTCGGATGCGAGATGTATGTGGCTCGACGTCGGAAGGAGGACAAAGTAAAAGAATTGGGCGACAACAGTGGATACCACCTTATTGTGCTCGCTAAGAACTATAAGGGATATAAGAATCTGATAAAACTTGTGTCGAGGGCGTGGATCGACGGTTATTACTATCGTCCGCGAACCGACCGTGCCGACCTTGAGACATATCACGAAGGACTCATGGTGTGCTCTGCATGTATCGCCGGCGAGGTGCCGCATAAGATTCTGAAAGACGACATCGCCGGGGCCCGTGAAGCCATTGAGTGGTATCAACGGGTGTTTGGCGACGACTATTATCTTGAGCTTCAGCGCCACGAGGTGACCGATCCGTCGCTGAGAGCCAACCGCGAGACATTCCCCTTGCAGCAGAAAGCCAATCGTGTGCTGATAGAACTGGCACGCGAGTATGGTATAAAGACGGTGTGTACCAACGACTGCCATTTCGTCGACAAAGACAATGCTGAGGCTCACGACCACCTTCTTTGCCTGAGCACTCAGCAAGATCTTGACGACCCCAATCGTATGCTATATACTAAGCAGGAGTGGTTTAAGACGCGTGAGGAGATGAACGAGATATTTCAGGACGTCCCCGAAGCATTGTCGAACACCCTCGAACTGCTTGACAAGACGGAAATATATTCCATCGATCACGATCCTATAATGCCGACATTCCCCATCCCCGAAAGCTTTGGCACGGAGGATGATATACGTAGGAAGTACAGTCCCGAGGATTTGTTCCGCGAGTTTACTTCCGACGAGAACGGCGAGAATCAGCTGCCTATCGAAGAGGGAAACAAGAAAATCGAGCATCTTGGAGGTATCGACAAGTTGTACAGGATAAAGTTTGAAGCCGAGTATCTTGCCAAACTTGCATACGACGGGGCCCACAGACTATATGGCGAGGAACTATCGGAAGAGGTGTCAGAGCGAATAAAATTCGAGCTTCACATCATGAAGACGATGGGATTCCCCGGATACTTCCTTATTGTGCAAGACTTCATCAATGCCGCCCGCAACGAACTTGGTGTTATGGTAGGGCCCGGACGCGGCTCTGCTGCAGGAAGTGTGGTGGCATATTGCTTGGGCATAACAATGATCGATCCGCTGAAATACGACCTTCTGTTTGAGCGTTTCCTTAATCCCGACCGTATCTCATTGCCTGATATCGATACCGATTTCGATGATGACGGACGTGCAAAGGTGCTGAAATGGGTGGAGAATAAGTATGGTCACGATAACTGTGCGCATATTATCACCTACAGCACCATGGCCACGAAGAACTCCATCAAGGATGTCGCACGTGTTGAGAAAGTGCCGCTCGATGTGTCTAACGCATGGTGCAAGGCTATTCCCGACCGCTTGCCTGACGGGGCAAAGATGAATCTCCCGAATGCAATTAAATATATTCATGAGTTACAGGATGCCGAGACGTCTGACGTGATTCAGTATCGTAACACCATCAAATATGCCAAGATGCTCGAGGGTACCGTGCGCGGAACGGGAATCCATGCATGCGGATTCATCATCTGCCGCGATCCTATCAGCGACTGGGTGCCTGTGTCAACAGCTGACGATCCTGACTTCAAGAACGAGAAGACAAACTGCACGCAGTATGACGGGCACGTGATAGAATCGACGGGATTGATTAAGATGGACTTCCTCGGGCTGAAGACGCTCTCTGAGATAAAGGAGGCACTGCATAACATCAAGCAGACGCGGGGTATCGACATCGATATCGAGAACATCCCCATCGATGACGAGTTGACATACAAACTCTATCAGGAGGGCCGAACTATCGGTACATTCCAGTTCGAGTCGGCAGGTATGCAGAAGTATCTGCGCAGTCTGCACCCCACGGTGTTCGAGGATCTCATAGCAATGAATGCTCTCTACCGTCCGGGACCTATGGACTATATCCCCGATTTCATCAAGCGCAAACAGGATCCGTCGCTCGTGAAGTACGACATACCCTGCATGGAGAAATACCTTAAGGATACCTACGGCATCACCGTCTATCAGGAGCAGGTGATGCTACTCTCGCGTCAGCTTGCCGACTTCACCCGTGGTGAGAGCGATGCTCTGCGTAAGGCCATGGGTAAGAAGAAGAAGGATATCGTCGATGCCATGAAGCCCAAGTTCATCGAGGGCGGGAAGAAGAACGGTCACGACCCCAAGGTGCTCGAGAAGATATGGAGCGACTGGGAGAAATTCGCATCCTATGCCTTCAACAAGAGTCATGCCACGTGCTACTCGTGGGTATCTTATCAGACGGCATACCTGAAGGCTCACTATCCTGCTGAGTTCATGGCAGCTATCATGTCGCGACGTAAAGACGACATCAAGGAAATAACGAAGCTCATGGACGAGTGCCGCTCTATGGGAATCGCTACGCTTGGACCCGATGTCAACGAGAGTTACCAGAAGTTCGGTGTGAACAAGAAGGGTGAGATACGTTTTGGACTTGCCGCCATAAAGGGAATGGGCGAGATTGCCGCCGAGGCCATAATATACGAGAGAGAACAGAATGGTCCCTACACCGACCTGTTCGATTTCGCCAAGCGCATCAACTATTCGGCGGTGAACAGGAAGGCATTCGAGAGTCTTGCATTGAGTGGCGGATTCGACAGCTTCGGACTTATGCGCGAGCAGTTCTTTGCACCCAACAAGAAGGGCGAGGTGTTCCTCGACTCGCTGTTGCGCTTCGGACAGCGTTATCAGGCGGCAAGCATGGAGGCGCAGAATTCGTTGTTCGCTGTCATGGATGTCGATATCGCCACACCTGTGGTGCCGGCAGTGGAGCCTTGGAGCTCGATAGAGCGTCTCAACCGTGAGCGCGAATTGGTGGGGATTTATCTCTCTGCCCATCCGCTCGATGAGTATAGTGCCATCCTTGCAAGCATGTGCAACACTCATCCCAGCGAGCTCGATGACCGCAAGGCACTGGCAGCGAAGAACAAGATCACCGTAGGCGGTATAGTGACATCGGTGAAAGAGCGCCTGTCGCGTACGGGCGTTCCGTTTGGGATAGTCAAGATCGAAGATTTCGAAGGTGCTGGTGAGTTAGCCATCTTCAGAGAGGATTGGGGACGTTGGAAAGGAATGCTTGCCGAAGGCAGCCTGATATATATCACCGCCAATTGTACACAGCGCAGAGAAAACGTCGATGCCTACAACCTGACAATAAACGATATACAGTATCTGCAGACGGTGAAGGAAAAGCAGATACAGAAGTTCACCATCGTGATGGATAGTTCGAGCATCGATGCCGGCACCGTCAACGACATCATCTCGTTTGTGGAGTCGTCGCCGGGAAAGATAGATTTATGTTTCAGAATTATCGATCGCGAACATCGCAACTCATACTCTCTCCGCTCGTCGGTGGCAAAAATCGACATCAGCCATGCACTGGTCACGTATATCGACAGCAGAGAGGGGCTCGATTTTGAAATAAACTAACATATTAACGCAATAACAAAAAAGTAAAAAGAATTATGGAAGTAGTAATCACATCAGAAAATTTCCAGAGCTACGCCAATGGCGAGCTCCCGTTCGTAGTTGACTTCTGGGCTACATGGTGCGGTCCTTGCCGCATGGTGGGCCCGATAATCTCGGAGCTTGCTCAGGACTACGACGGAAAGATAGTAGTAGGCAAGTGCGACGTCGACGAGAACGACGAGGTGGCAGCAGAGTTCGGAGTGCGCAACATCCCCACCATCCTGTTCATAAAGGGTGGAAAGGTTGTCGACAAGTTTGTCGGTGCAGCACCCAAGAGCGTCCTCGACGAGAAATTCCGCGCATTGCTTTAATACAATGAGCAGCAAAGAAAGCCTCAGCCAACTATTTGGTTGAGGCTTTTTTATGTCATAAGCATACGAGGCGGTGTCAAAGTATCAAGATGCCTTCATTAACAAGGCACTTTATCGGCAATAAACGGGCTCTTTAATGGCATTAAACCATTGAGTTAATGGCAATAAACGGGCTTTTTAATAACACACTGACTGTGTGTTGGTTACAGATGCATAGTCGCTGACGAACAGGCGAGAATCTTTTTTCATCTTTTTCTTGCGTGAAAATGCATCTTTTTGTATTTTTGTGGCATAATAACCATAATAACAATTTTTCCATGAATAATAATATGAAGAGAATAATCCTGTTGTCAATTCTTTGCGCCGTGTTCTGCACTCAGACAATGAAGGGCCAAGAGATGTATACCGAGTTCAAGGATAACACGTTGACATTCTATTATGACAACCTGAAGTCGTCGCGCACCGGAAAAGTTTATAACATGATTTTCCATGTTGAAGAAGATGTTGGCTGGTATAAAGACGGTAATAACTTAAAAATTACCAAAGCCGTTTTCGATGCATCGTTTGCTAATGCACGTCCAACCTCAACAAGTCTGTGGTTTTATAGTCTGAAAAAAATGGAAACCATTACAAATATTGGATACCTTAATACCGAAAATGTTAAATCTATGGATTATATGTTTCAAGGCTGTAACAGTCTGAAAAGCATAGATTTAAGTAAATTTAATACTGCTAATGTTTTAAATATGAAATCGATGTTTTCCAGTTGCAACAGCCTGACGACTCTTAATTTAAGCCATTTAAACACTAGTAGAGTATCTGATATGAGTTATCTTCTTTCAGGATGTGAGAATCTGACGACTCTCGACATAACTCATCTCAATACAGACAATGTGGAAAATATGATGTACATGTTCATGGATTGCAGCAGTCTGAAAACAATTGATTTAAGTAAACTTAATACGGAGAAAGTGACCACTATGCGTGGAATGTTCGATGGTTGTAGCAGCCTGACGAGTATTGATGTAGGGGGATTCAAAACTTCGAATGTCACTGACATTGATGGGATGTTTTACAAATGCGGCAATCTGAAGAAAATAGATTTGACCAGCTTTGATACAAGAAATGTAAAACATATGGGTAGCTTGTTTGAAAAATGTACTAATCTGACAGATGTGAATATTGGGCATTTCATTACTCCTAATTTATCTACAATGCATTACATGTTTCTGGATTGTAGCAGTCTGACAACTATTGACCTGAGCAGCTTCAATACAAGCCAAGTGGAGTACATGTATAACATGTTCTCAAGGTGCAGTAACTTGAAAACTATTTATGTCGGCAAAGGCTGGAGCATGCAGAAAGTAGTTAATTCAACAAGAATGTTTGAAAACTGCACGAGCCTTGTTGGAGGTAAAGGAACGAAATACAGTTCCTCTCATACAGACGGGGCTTACGCTCACGTTGATGAAGGTACCGCAAACCCTGGATATTTTACTGCTCCAACGTATTACGGTTTTTCGATTGTCGGCATAGACGTGACAAACCTAAACAAGGACAACATTCTTGGCGACGGCAAGGCAAAATACAACTCTGATACCTATACTCTGACTCTCAACAATGTGAAGGTAGAGGCAGAAGAAGGATTGGAAAACGATGGAAACTATAGCCTCAAGATTGTAGTTATCGGCGACAATGAAATAAAGGCTACAGATTATAATGCCTTTTCGTCGAGTTTTTCTGTTAGCACAACCATCAGCGGTAGTGGCACGTTGTGCTTAACGGCTACACGCAATAAATGGCACGGCGTATACAAGAACGACTCCTATATGACTATCGACGGTGCTACTGTTATCTGTAAAGGCGATGGCTATGGTTTCTTCGATGATGGCGGTGCCCTCTATATGAAGAACAACGGCACGCTGATGGCGTATGGCAATCAGTTTCCGAGTGTGGAGCTGCCAGCTGCAAAAGACATGCATTTAGACTCTAACATCGCCATACGCTACCCTGTGGGTGCATATATACAAGGATTTAACGTATATTATGCTGGCACCTTCACCAACGTGCAGAGAGATTGGGTGGTGATTGGTCCTCCGGGAGTAGTGCCCCCAAGAAATCCTTACGACCTTAACAACGACGGCAAGGTATCGACAGCTGATATACAGGTTATCATCAACGAGATGAAGAAGCCCGCAGCATCGCAGAATATGAGTTACGACCTTAACAACGACGGCAAGATCTCGACAGCCGACATACAGGTTATCATCAACGAGATGAAGAAGTAGGAGCCCCCTCTGTCCCCCAAGGGGGATAAACGAAAACGTTAACGCTAACGATAACTGAAGACTCCCTGTTGCATTCAGCCGCAGGGAGTCTTTGTCTATTATTCATTCCATCGCTGTGAGATTAGAAACTGATTGTTCGCGTGCCGTCTGTCTCTTCGGTGATATTCACTCGCAGGGCATCGTCGGGGAGGATGTCCTCAATCAGTTCAGGCCATTCGAGCAGGCATAGCTGTCCGCTGTAGAAATAGTCTTCGTAGCCCATGTCGTACACCTCTTCGAGCTTGTGTATGCGGTAGAAGTCGAAGTGGAACACTCTAGGATAGTCGGGGTTGACAGTCTGATATTCGTTCACTATTGCGAATGTGGGCGATGTGACTACGTCGTCGGTACCCAGGCATTGGCAGATTGCTTTTATGAATGTTGTCTTTCCCGCTCCCATCTTTCCGTAGAATGCTATGATGCGGTGGCTGCCGATGGCGGCAAGGAATGCCTGTGCCGCTTCGTTGATGCTCTCGAGGGTGTTTATCTTTATTTCCATGATGACGGGTGCTGTGTGTGTCTATCTCTTCCTTGGCGATAGGGTAATGAGTGGGATGAGCATCTCCTCCATCGATATGCCGCCGTGCTGGAAGGTGTCCTTGTAGTAGGATACGTAGTAGTTGTAGTTGTTCGGGTAGGCGAAGAACGTGTTTCCTGTTGCGAACACGTATGTGGTGCTGATGTTCGGTGCGGGCAGGTTGGCGCGCTGCGGGTTCTTTATCGTGAACACGTCGCGGCTGTTGTAGTTGAGATTCTTACCCAGCTTGTATCTGAGGTTGGTGTTTGTGTTCTTGTCGCCAATGATTTTTATCGGTTTCGATGTGCGTATAGAACCGTGGTCGGTGGTTATCACCACTTTGTAGTCGCTCTGTGCGAGTGCTTTTATCAGTTCGGAGAACACCGAGTGTCGGAACCAGCTGAGTGTGATTGAGCGGTAAGCCGACTCGTTGCTTGCCAGTTCGCGAACCATTTTCGATTCGGTGCGAGCGTGCGACAGCATATCAATGAAGTTCACCACCACGACATTGAGGTCGTTAGAGCGCAGCGAGCTGAGACGCTCCATGAACCTCTCCGAGCCGATAGAGTTGTTTATCTTGTGGTAGGAGTAGGAGTAGTGCTTGCGATAGCGGTCGAGCTGAGTCTGAATCAACGGTCCTTCGTTGAGGTTTTTTCCCTCTTCCTCGTCTTCGTCAACCCATAGCTCTGGGAACATCTGTGCTATCTTGTTGGGCTGCAGTCCGCTGAATATGGCGTTGCGAGCATATTGCGTTGCTGTGGGCAGGATGCTCATGTACATGTCTTCGTCGATGTCGAACATGTCGCCAATCTCCTGCGAGAGCACTTTCCACTGGTCGAAGCGGAAGTTGTCGATGACGATGAGGAACACCTTCTCGCCGCCATCGAGCAGCGGGAATATCTTCTTCTTGAATATGTCGTGACTCATTGTAGGGCGCTCGTCGCCACCATTCTCAATCCAGTCGAGGTAGTTGTTCTTTATGTATTTTGCGAATCCGAGGTTTGCCTCTTCCTTTTGCATCTCCAGCATCTCGGTCATTCCCGTGTCGGCACTGCTCAGCTCGAGCTCCCATCTGACGAGTGTCTTATACACCTCCATCCAGTCGTGGTAGTTCTGGCAATCGCTTATCTGCATTGCTATCTGCTGATAGTTTTGCTGATATCCCGACTGCGTTGCTGCGGTGATGATTTCTTTGCGGTGTATGTTTCGCTTCAGTGCCGCAAGTATCTGAATGGGGTTTACGGGTTTTATCAGGTAGTCGGCAATCTTCGATCCTATTGCCTGTTCCATGATGTTCTCTTCTTCGCTCTTTGTTACCATCACTACTGGTGTGGCCGGAGTGATTTCCTTTATCTGCTGCAGTGTCTCGAGTCCTGTCAGACCAGGCATCATCTCGTCGAGCATGATGAGGTCGAATGTCTGTTTACGGCATTCTTCTATTGCGTCGGTACCGTTTGTAACGGTGACAACTTCGTATCCTTTTTTCTCTAGGAAGATAATGTGGGCTCTGAGAAGTTCCATCTCATCGTCGACCCAAAGCAGTCGTCCGTTTGTCATGATCTTTATGCGGTAGTTAATGGAGTGGGATAGTGTGTTTCTGTTTATGGTAACCCATCGGGGGAATCATCGGTTAGAATCCCTCAAGGTCGTAATATTCATCGTCGAAGTCGTCGGGTTCAATCTTCTTTTTCGGCGTAGCTGGCTTTGTCTCGGTCTTCTTCTTTGGAGTCGGAGCTTTAGTAGGAGCCACATCGTCTTCCTCGAAGTAAATCACGTCTTCGTCGTTCTTCGGAGTAGGCGTAGCAGGTTTCTTCTGCTGTTCCGCCTTTGTTGTCTCAGTCTTGCCCTTTGTAGGTGTTGTCGTGGCAGGCTTTGTTGTTGCCGGAACTGTTGCAGGTTTTGTCGTATTTGCAGTGTCGGCAGGTGCGGCGGGCTTTGCTGCAGGAATTTCTGGCTTTGCAGTTGCAGGTTTTACAACTGGCGTTGGCTCTGCCGCAGGTACTTCAGGCTTTGCAGGAGTTGGTGTCATTACAGGCACAGGCTCTTCATCTGGGATTATCACTTCGCCCTCTTCCTCGCCGTTGTTATCGGCAGGCACGTCAGGAATGATTACCTCTCCCTCCTCGTCGTCAACTGGCTCATCCTGCTTGACTGGTATCGGTACTACTGGATTCTCTTCTGTTACAGGAATCTCCACCTCTGGCTTCTCCTTCTTGTCTGTGGCCGGTGCCTCAGGCTTCTCGTCGGTAGCAGGAATGTCAACCACTGGCGACGAGTCTTCTTGTGGTGCTGCCGGTTCATCGTCAGGTATGACAACAGTGCCGTCATCCTCTGCCTCTGGCTGCTCATCTGGAATGACAACGGTGGCATCGTCGGCAGGCTCACCGGCATTCTCTTCAGGAGCAACCACGGTGTTCTCGTCTTCATTCTCAACGTTGCTTTCCTCGTCGGGGTTCATGTAAACATCGTTGTCTTCAGGCTCGATGTTGAGTCCGTTGTCGAAAATGCCTTGCTCGAGCATATTGTCGATATCCTCCACCCTCGGTTTCTCACCCGTCTCAGTTGTTATGAAGTCGGGTTCGCTGAGCAAT
>CACZRN010000092.1 GCA_902783625.1 uncultured Prevotellaceae bacterium | reverse complement strand
CGCCTCTTTAGCTCAGTTGGCCAGAGCACGTGATTTGTAATCTCGGGGTCGTTGGTTCGAATCCGACAAGAGGCTCAAGGATTCATCATATATGGCAGCGCAAGCTTGCTTGCAGATGACAGGAAGATGAAGGCTTGATGGACTGCCAGCGGCAGGCTATTGGATATTTAATCCGACAAGAGGCTCAAGAATTCATCTTATATGGCAGCGCAAGCTTGCTTGCAGATGACAAGACTTTAAAAGCGCTCGACGAGGACATCGTTGTGCGCTTTTTTGTTTGCATCGAATTGAAATAAAACATTGACATACAGGCTTATACTAAGAAATAAAACCTTTTTCACCCGTTTCAAATTTACACATCACCTCGCCCTTCAACATTGGCTTCAGAATATTTTGCTAGCAAAATTCTTATTAAAGAGCCTTTCTATTGCCATTAAAGAGCCTTTCTATTCGAAATTTTGCTAGCAAAATTTTTTGTTCGGATAAAACTATCCACTTTTCAATACATAATATATTTATCCAGCTTGGTTATATATGTCTTTCATAGAAGAAGTTAAACTTCAACTTGGGATAGAAAATAAAAAAACTTTCGTTTTTATTTTACTTTCCCTCTTCACTATCGCTACGAGACAGTGACCGTTGGTTGTCTCTCCGCTCGGTTTGTATTAACTTTAACTTTGTTGAAGATAAACTTCAACTCGGGATAGAAAATAAAAAACTTTCGTTTTTATTTTGCTCTCCGCTCGGTTTGTATTAACTTTGCTACATTAAAATCTAATATCCTTATGATGAAACGTTTCATCACTCTGTCGATATGCTTTTTCACTGCAATCATACTGTTTGCGGCCAACTCTCTGTCATCGTCTGGCGGCGACTATAAAGCGCAGCTGCGAGAGTTGCGGTCGCGATGTCATCTGCTGAAGGATGCCACCGCAGCCGACTATTTCTTCTTCGGAATGGGAAGGCGTACGAAGATGATATATCAGCACGGACGCCTCAGCAGCCTCGACGGCAAGACAATCATCGCCGACTTCGGCGAGATAGCAAGCGATACTATCATGCCCGACAGGTATGAAGTGAGGATAGTGAAGAAAAGCGGCGAACGGGTGACGATTACTGAAAACGAGCGCGGTGTGTACATCGGTAAGAAGAGGGTGGCAGGCACTAATCAGCATGTCGAGCTACCTTCGTTTGTTGGGAAGCGCTACGACCGCGTGCTGCGGGTGTTGTTGCACGAAGTGCTGTTCAACATACAGCCCGACGGATGCCCGTTGCCAAACGCCGAGCAATACAGCCGCCCATTCTATCGCGACGCTGCCTACGCCATGATGGTCCTCAAGGCCACTGGCAATGAGAACGTGATGAAGCCCTGGGTGATTGGGTTGAACAGTGTTTACGACCATGCCCGCAGCGACGACTATGAGGAGTCAGACAATATAGGGCAGGCATTGTACATAATATCTCCGTGGCAAAGGAAGACAAAAGCATTTCGCCAGAAACTGCTTAACGAGGCCGAAAAACTGAAACTCACTGCCGACAACGGCAAAAACTATATATCAGGACTCGTTGACGGAATGACATGTCCGGTCTATTCAACGCTGTGGCTCATCAAAGGTCTGCACGCCAACGGGCTCGACGACAGTCAGTGGGCACTGCCCGACACGCTCGATAAATACACCGATCTGTGCTGGATGTTACCCGACAGACGCAGTGTGATGAAAGAGGAGACATACAAAGACACCTACGAGTGGCAGACGCGCAGAAAGAACATACGCATGTATCCATATCTTAATGCGGCACGTGCACATTACTATAACGACTTCAAACTGGCTGTGATGAGCACTGCCGACTACCCTCTCACATGGGAGCAGGTGTGGAAAGACGACGGCGGACACGAATGCCGTACGCACCTATGGCATGCCGCAGAGCTATTCCTGTTGATAATTAATCAATAATAATAAATACGAATATGAAGAAAAGAGTTTTTCTATTCTCTATGGTTGCAATATTCATGCTCGGAGTGCAGAATATTCAGGCAAAGAAGAAAATATCGATGACTAAAACAGAGTTGTTGAATAAGATTAAAGGTGGCTGGGCAGCACAGACTATTGGATGCACATATGGTGGGCCAACAGAGTTTGTATATCAAAGCCGTATGATTCCCGACACCGTCAGAATCGAATGGCCCGAGGGCAGAATGGCGTGGTACTACAACAGTTTCCCAGGACTATACGACGATATATACATGGACCTGACATTCGTCGACGTGTTTGAACGGCTAGGACTCGACGCACCTGTCGATTCATTTGCAACAGCTTTTGCAAATGCTGGCTACAGCCTTTGGCATGCCAATCAGGCAGCACGGGTGAACATACTCAACGGCATCATGCCGCCACTCTCGGGCGACTGGCGCTACAATCCACATGCCGACTGCATCGACTACCAAATAGAAGCCGACTTCGCAGGACTTATGTCACCGGCAATGCCGAATCAGGCATCGCAGTTCTCCGACAAAATCGGACACATCATGAACTACGGCAACGGATGGTACGGAGGGGTGTTCGTGGGAGCAATGTACTCAATAGCATTCACCACCGACAACATTGAGACCATCGTCAACGAAGCATTGAAAACCATACCGAAACGCAGCACATTCTACAAGTGCATCAGCGATGTGATCGCATGGCACAAGATGTATCCCAAAGACTGGAAGAAAACATGGCAATTCGTGCAAGACAAATGGAGTGAGGACATCGGCTGCCCCAACGGAGTGAACGACAAACTCAACATCGACGCATCGCTCAATAGCGCATATGTGGTGATCGGCCTGCTTTATGGCGAAGGCGACTTTGCAAAGACACTAGAGATATCCACCCGATGCGGACAAGACTCCGACTGCAACCCCGCTACGGCAGGAGGCATACTCGGGACGGTGATGGGCTACGACAAGATTCCTGAAATATGGATGAGCAGATGCCGTGAGGTTGAAAACCGCAATTTCTCGTATATACCCATCTCGCTTAATAAAGTTTACGACATGAGCTATCGCCATGCCCTGAAAGTGATAGCACGCAATGGCGGAAGAATCGACAGCGACAAAGTCGTCATCAATGTGCAGCGCCCGAAACCTGTGCGTCTTGAGGAAGGATTTAAAGACCTTAAATTTGCAGGCAGTGTCGATGGTATCGACTTCAACCACTCCGAGCCGATTGAGTTCGACGGCGTCGGACTCGTTATCGGTAGCTGGTACAGAGGAGAAAAGCCAAACTACGTGGGTGATATCGAAGTGATTATCGACGGCAAGGTGGTAGGACGCGTCAAAGCTCCACAGGTTTACAGGAAGCGACTGCCCGAGATATTCTGCAAGTACGACCTGAATCGCGGGCATCACAAATTGCAGGTTAAACTGCTTAACCCTGAGGGGGGCGACCTACACATGGGAAGAATTAGTTTCTACGACAAAAAGTAATATTATGATGAAAGAAAAGAAAAGAATTATAGTTGTCGGCAGTTGCAACACCGACATGGTAATACGTGTCGATCATCTGCCACTGCCCGGAGAGACAATCATTGGCCACGACTTCATCACAAATCAAGGTGGCAAGGGCGCTAATCAGGCTGTTGCCGTGAAGCGACTCGGCGGCGACACCGCATTTATTGCGCGACTGGGAAACGATGATTTTGGTGCAAAGTCGTTGCGACTACTTACCGAAGAAGGCATCGACACATCATGCGTCAAACTCACCGAGGGTGTATCTACAGGCGTGGCTCTCATCCCCGTCGACGACAGTGGCGAGAACTCTATCATCGTTGCGAGCGGGGCAAATGCAATGTTGTCGCCAGCTGACATCGAGGAGGCAGAGGCATTGTTCGAAGATGCGGCAATACTACTAATGCAGCTCGAGACGCCGATTCCTACACTTATCAGTGCAGCAAAACAGGCAAAGCGACATGACGCAACCGTTGTTCTCAATCCTGCACCCTATCCCAAAGAGGCACTGCCCGACGAACTGCTTCAACTCGTTGACATAATAACTCCCAACGAGACCGAAGCCACAGGCATGAGTGGAATAAAGGTGACCGACGAAGAAACCGCCATCAGTGCCATCAACGAGATAAAGAAACAGGGTGTGGAGAAGGTGATAATCACTGCAGGTGCCGCCGGCGCATACACCGAGATTGACGGAAAGCTCATTCGCATACCGACAAGAAAGACCAACGTCGTGGACACCACTGCTGCCGGCGACACATTCTGCGGAGCACTATGTGTGGCACTGAGTCGCGGAGCCGACATCGCCGATGCCATAGCCTTTGCCAACAAGGCTGCCTCGATAAGTGTGACACGCATCGGAGCATGGATGAGCATTCCATACGAAAAAGAAATAAAAGATTAACGAATTATCAAATTAACTAAATAACAAATTAACCATTTTAAATTATGTTCATTGTAAACAGTTATCTATTAGCAGTCATTTTGTGCGTTGTCACAATGATGTGCTGGGGTTCGTGGGGCAATACCCAGAAACTTGCCGGCAAGAGCTGGCGTTACGAATTGTTCTATTGGGACTATGTAATCGGTATCGTATTGTTCTCGCTGCTCATTGGCTTTACGCTCGGCAGCATCGGCAGTCAGGGCCGAAGCTTTGTTGAAGACCTGTCGCAGGTGTCGTGCTCCACTTTCGCATGGAT
>CACZRN010000091.1 GCA_902783625.1 uncultured Prevotellaceae bacterium | reverse complement strand
GGCCAATTATGGCGCTGCGAATATGTGAAATTGTCGGCAGGCGAGTCGGTCCAAGCCCAGCAGCAAATGGTATTGAGCCATGTCGATGGAGCCTCAAAGAAAGCACACACCTCATCCGCGGTGCGAACGCAGAAGTCGGGAATGACAACCGTTTCGGGGTTGGTCTTGCTCACCTCGTACACTCTCTTTTGCAGTCCGCTGACAACGCCACCCGTAAGGAGAGCCACCTGAAGAGTTGTTGTCTTCTCAGCAGGAATAGTCACGGTTGTTCCACTTGCACATTTCGTACCGTTTGTTGCCGATGGTGCGGTTCCATCAGTGGTATATACGAGTTGTGCCTCAGGATTTGTACTAAGCGCAGTGATGGTTGCCACGAACGAATCTTCGTAATGTCCAGAAGCGCGATCAATCCAAGCTGTATTCTGGTCGGGCGTGAGATAATAGGCATAGTGATATCCTCTCAGCACGCGCACCCATTGACCATTCGGTGTGTAGCTGTCGGCTTCGGGTCCTACCACGCAAAGCATTCTTCCATTATTACCTATCGTGCGCACTGCATAGTATTTTGCCGCACTGGCAAAGTTTATATATGTGCTCTGATTGGCAACACCCACAAGGCGACGCACGTCAATCATCGACTTAATATCCTGTTTGCAGTCGAGCCAGTGAGTGAGGAACACACATGGCGTGCCAGGCATTGCAAGCATATAGGCATTAGCCGCAAGAGTGTCTTTCTTCAGAGGATCTTGTTCGGCATTTGAACGTCGCTCAGTGTCATGGTTTTCCACAAATGTGACAGCATAACGGCGATAATCTCCAGATTCATAGCTGCTTGAAACCAACGGCCAGTTACCATCGTTCGTCTTACCGAGCATGGTCCAGTCGCCTCCGTTTGCTGCGTTTCGAACAGTATAACGGAATTGGAAGTCGAAGGCTGCGGAGGTCTTTGAGGTGGCATCAATCCAATTGCGGATAGTTTGTGTTCCATCCCAACACTCTCCGACAGAGTATTTAGGCTTCGACGATTCATTATAAAGCTTAGTGTATGAACCGCTGTATCCCTTTACCATATCGTATCTGAAGCCCTCGTATCCAAGCTCGTTAATCAGAAAATCGAGATATGCTTTTACGCACTTTTGTACATTCGCGCTTGTATGGTCGAGATCGCGCATGCCATCCCACCCTTCGCCCGAGTCGGGCTGTCCCAGTTGCACACCCAAGCGGTCGGCTTCAGTTTTAGCCTTGCCACCATCGTCATCGGAACAGACGTCGGTCGACGACATTGAGTAGGTGACGCCCTTGTATGTCTCAGATGGAAAACCGAACCAGCCATTGTTGCTCTTCCGATGATTGACAACAACATCTGCAATAGTACCGATACCATTGTCCTTGAATGCTTGAATAAGTGAGCGCAACTCGTTTTCGTTACCGAAAGATGAGTTGTAGTTAGAAAACCAGTACAGGTCGTCGTAACCCATTGAGGTACCCCCGCAATTGGCACTCTGCGGCAGCCACACGAGCGAGAAATACTGCCCGAGCTCCTCTGCCTGACTTTTAAGCACATTCCAATTCGTGGCATCGAAGGAGTCCCAATAGAAGCCCTGAAGCATAACCCCCTCGTAGTTCTCTGGCCATCCCTGCGCATGCACAGACGGCTTAAATGCGAGAGCAAAAATGATTGCTAAAGTAATACGTAGATATTTCATCATAGATGCTTTTATTTAATTTTCAGCTATTTACATTAATTGGTATGTGCAAAATTAATCATTAATAGAACTACAGCCGACAATTAAATAATTCAATTATTTCTTTGACTTGTGTAAACGATTACGCTGCAAGCAATTTCCATTGCCTGCAGCGCATTAATAGGTAATCGTTCTTTATACAAACTCGTCGCCTTTGCGAATCTGCATCTCGTTAAGATATTTCTTTATCAGAGCCGAAGAGTCTTCCTTCTTACAAATCAGCAAAACGTTTCCTTGCTCTGCCACGATAAACCCGTCGAGCCCGTTGATTATCGCCATGCGTCCCTCGGGCAATTTTATCACGTTGCCATGCGCATTTTCCATGAGTGCCTCGGTATTCACCAGCACATTGTCGTCGG
>CACZRN010000090.1 GCA_902783625.1 uncultured Prevotellaceae bacterium | reverse complement strand
TGCCACATTCTTTGCCAGTACAAGGCGTTGCTGTTTCTGCGCTGTGGTGTCGGCATTGAGGATACTGTAGTCGTGATAGAACTGATTAAACTGCTTCGTCAATTCGTAACAATAGTTGGCTATACCGCTGGGCGAATAGTCTTTTCCAGCCTGTTCCACAGCAGCTGTAAACTCGTTCATCTTTTGTATGAGCTCTATCTCTTTTGCGTTGAGCGCCGTCTGTTGTGCATCGAGCGATGTGCAGTCGATACCCTCAGCCTCGGCTTTGCGAAGGATAGAGCGGATACGGGCGTAGGTATATTGAATGAACGGACCTGTGTTGCCGTTGAAGTCGATGCTTTCCTCGGGATTGAAGAGCATATTCTTGCGGGCATCGACCTTCAATATGAAGTATTTCAGAGCACCGAGTCCCACGATGCGGGCAATCTCTTGTTTCTCTTCCTCGCTCATGTCGGCAAACTTACCCAGCTCGTCGCTTGTGCGTCGGGCATCGGCTATCATTGTCGAGATGAGGTCGTCGGCATCGACAACAGTCCCTTCGCGACTCTTCATCTTACCGTTTGGCAACTCAACCATGCCGTAGGAGAAGTGCACGAGTTCCTTTCCCCACTTGAATCCGAGGCGGTCGAGGAGGATGGAGAGCACCTGGAAATGATAGTTTTGTTCATTTCCCACGACGTATATCATTTTGTCTATGGGATAATCGCTGAACCTCATTTGTGCGGTGCCTATGTCCTGTGTCATGTACACCGAAGTGCCGTCGGAGCGTAGGAGCAGTTTCTGGTCGAGGCCGTCGCTGCTCAGATCGGCCCACACACTGCCGTCATCTTTGCGGAAGAAGAGTCCTTTAGCCAACCCCTCCTCAACTTTCTTCTTACCCTCGAGATATGTCTGCGACTCGTAGTAGATCTTGTCGAATGCCACTCCGAGAGCCTTGTAAGTCTCATCGAAACCAGCATACACCCACGAGTTCATTGTCTCCCACAGGCTACGCACGTCTTTGTCGCCCTGTTCCCAACGCACTAGCATCTCATGAGCCTCGCGAATGAGAGGGGCATTAGCTTTTGCCTGCTCCTCTGCTTTTTCTTCGTCGATGCCCTGAGCGATGTATTCAGCCTTCAGTGCAGCCACTTCCTCGCGATAATGCTTATCGAAGAGAACATAGTAGTCGCCGATGAGATGGTCGCCTTTCTTACCGCTCGACTCGGGTGTTTCACCGTTGCCCCACTTCTGCCAAGCCAACATCGACTTGCAGATGTGTATGCCGCGGTCGTTCACAATGTTTGTCTTCACCACACGGTTGCCGTTGGCTTCCATGATTTTAGCCAGCGACCATCCAAGCAAATTGTTCCTCACGTGTCCGAGGTGGAGCGGTTTGTTGGTATTGGGCGATGAATACTCAATCATCACAAGTGGACTGTCATCGGTTGCCTTCTTTGTTCCGAAGCGCTCGTCGCGGTTTATGTCCTCGAGCAGTGATGTCCATGCCTTCTCCGAGATGTTCAGGTTAAGGAACCCTTTCACCACGTTGAAGCTGCTCACCGCGTCGCAGTTCTTCTGCAGATACTCGCCGATTTCCTGAGCGGTATCCTCAGGTTTCTTATGCGACATCTTGAGGAATGGGAACACCACGAGCGTGAGATTGCCTTCGAAGGTGCTTTTTGTCTTTTGCAACTGTGCTAATGCCTCGGGCACGTCTTGACCGTATAGCTCCCTGATGGCATCGATAACCGATTGTGTGATTCTTTCTTCTATTTTCATTCAGATTTGCCTTTCTTTTGTTTCGAGGTGCGAAGGTAAGA
This sequence comes from uncultured Prevotellaceae bacterium, assembly GCA_902783625.1. Taxonomy (GTDB): domain Bacteria; phylum Bacteroidota; class Bacteroidia; order Bacteroidales; family Bacteroidaceae; genus Prevotella. The sequence continues at coordinate 3,902 of CACZRN010000090.1, read as the reverse complement.
AAAATATTTCACTTATCGCGTCTTTTTAGATATGAAAAGTAACTCTCCATACCCTCATCACTCTCACCATCCACATCACATTATAGCCTCAGGACCTTATTTTACCAGGTTGCCGAGGATGTCACGGGTGAGTTCTTTCGTTATAGTCCTCGTGGCAGCCGATGTGGCGTTCTTCACCACCTTGCCTGTTGTCGATGTGCTCGATTTCTTTGCTTTCGTGCCAGTCACCTTGTTGCTCACTGCTGTGCCGAGCACTGTGGCGAGGGTAGTTGTCACGGCGGTGATGATAGCCTTAATCACTTTGCTCATCACGGTGCTCTTTGCCTTGCCGCCTTTGCTTGCAGCTTTCTCTTCTGCGGCAGCCTCTGCAATAGCTTCAGCCTCGGCCTTTGCCTCCTCAGCCTCTCTCACCAGCTGCTCGTAGGCACTCTCGCGATCGACAGGAGTGTCGTATTTTCCATATATGCGCGAGCCTTTTATTATGTCCAACCGCTGTCCTTCGCTGATGGCACCTATCTGGCTGAGCGGGAAGAGAATCTTTGCTCTCTCCACCACACTTGGCGCTCCCTTCTCGTCGAGGAAGCTCACCAGAGCCTCACCCGTCTCGAGGTTCATGATAGCCTCGTCGGTCTTGAACTCTGGGTTGGGGCGGAAGGTGTCGGCAGCTGTCTTCACTGCTTTCTGATCCTTCGGGGTGTAGGCGCGAAGGGCATGTTGCACACGGTTACCAAGCTGACCGAGAATATTCTCAGGTATGTCGGTCGGGAGCTGTGTTATGAAGTATATTCCCACACCTTTCGAGCGGATAAGGCGGATCACCTGCTCAATTTTGTCGAGCAAGGCTTTCGATGTACCCTCGAAGAGCATGTGTGCCTCGTCGAAGAAGAATACCAGTTTGGGCAGTTCCATATCACCCACTTCGGGCAGAGTGGAGTAGAGCTCGGAGAGCAACCACAGCAGGAATGTCGAGTAGAGCTTCGGCTGCATCATCAGCTTATCGGCAGCCAACACGTTCATGATGCCTTTGCCACCTTCTGTCTGCATGAGGTCGTAGATGTCGAACGACGGTTCACCGAAGAACTGGTCGGCTCCCTGAGCCTCGAGCTGCAGCAGTGCGCGCTGTATGGCTCCCACCGATGCCGTTGAGATGTTTCCATACTTCGTAGTGTAGCTTCCTGCGTTCTTAGCCACATAGTCGAGCATCGAGCGCAAGTCTTTCAGGTCGAGGATGAGCAGTCCGCGCTCATCGGCAATGCGGAACACGATGTTCAGCACACCATCTTGCGTCTCGTTGAGTCCGAGCAGGCGCGAGAGCAGCTGCGGTCCCATCTGACTTATCGTTGCCCGCATGGGATGTCCCTGCTCGGCATACACGTCGTAGAAGCGCACGGGGCATGCCTGGAACTCAGGGTTCTCGATGCCGAACTCCGGCAGTCGCTTCTCAATGAATCCCGACATCTTGCCCACTTGGCTTATTCCAGAGAGGTCGCCCTTCATGTCGGCCATGAAACAAGGCACACCGGCCTGACTAAAACTCTCGGCCATCACTTGCAACGTGACGGTCTTACCCGTACCGGTAGCGCCGGCGATAAGTCCGTGACGATTGGCCATCTTACCTACTATCGATAGTGCTCCGTTAGAGCAATGGGCTATGTAGAGCCCGCGTTCTTTGTCGTACATATATCTTTATTTTTTTTGGTTTTTTCTCTTCTTCGCAAAATTAAGGATTATCAGCGAAAAAAACAAATTTTCGAGTATGATAACGCATTAAATATCAGAAAATAATTATTTCTGTGTCGTTTTGCTTACGATTGCGATTTTATGCTATCGCGTCGGGCGACTTATATCGTTCTATCCTGTTTGCTCCGTATTGCTCTCTGCTTATCATCACAGCCTCGGCAGGCACCTCAGCGGCACGTGTGCCATTGGTGAACACCACAGGTGCCGTCTCCACACGCAGCTCATCCCACAGTCCTCGCTCGAGGAAACACCTGTGTGTCTGCGCGCCTCCCTCCACTATCAGGCTCTGCATGCCCTCGGCGTAGAGCATGTCGAGCGTGGCATCGATGCCGTTGTCGTGGCTCAGCACAATGCGTCGCGGTGACTGTCCACTCCACATCCTCACGTCGAGGCGGGGCTTGTCGCGTTCGGCAGTCACACGTCCTACGAGTATGGCATCTTCCTCGCTGCGTAGCTTGTGCGCAAGCATCTGGGTGAATGGCGTAGAGATGGCAGTGGGGTGGAATTTGTTGTCGATAAATCCGTTGCTGCTCTGCGCCCACTTTAGTATGATGTAGGGCCTCTTGCGCTCGTTGAAGGTGAAGAAACGTCGGTTCATCCATCGGCACTCCTTCTCCAGCACACCCACCTCTACTTCAATCCCTGCGTCGCGCAGTCGGCTGATGCCACGGCCGCTCACCTTGCTGAACGTATCCACGCATCCCACCACCACGCGTCGAACACCTTTTTCTATAATAAGGTCGGCACAGGGAGGAGTCTTTCCGTAGTGCGAGCAAGGCTCAAGACTCACGTAGATGGTTGCCTCGCCGAGCAGCTGGTTGTCGTCATTGCTCACCGAAGCAAAGGCGTTAACCTCGGCATGCGCCTCTCCGCAGCGTATGTGATAGCCCTCGCCGATGATTCTGTCGCGCGCCACAATCACCGCACCCACCATGGGATTGGGCCTGGTGGTAAGCAGTCCGTTCTCAGCAAGTTGCAGACAGCGGAGCATGTATTTCTCGTCGATGTTAGCCATCTTTGTCTAACAAATTATTCTCCTTCTGATTCCTTTAATTTACTTTTCAGCGTTGTGTTCTCCTTTCGCAAATATTCGAGTTCCTGTGTCAGGTTATCGATTGTCTCTCGCTGGTTTGTGCGGTATCCCATTCGTGCTGCGGTCATTCGCTCGCGTATGCCTCCCTCGGTGACGAACTCTTCTTCTTTTTTCTTTTGGTAGGTCATCATCATTTTGTCGACCATTCTGCAAAGTGTGATGGCTATATTTGCAGCCTCCTCGTCGGTCCACTTCTCGAAATAGGGCTCATAGTCGCTCATGTTGTTGTGTTCTCGGCAATAGCGGAGCATCTGGTCGTAGCGTGGATGTTCAGGTGTCCATTTCGTCAGACGGTGCGCGGGCAGGTAGTCCTCATAGTCTTCGAGCAGTTCCTGGATGCTCGACCGCGCCACGTTAAGCAGTTTCAGCTCCATCTCCATCGATGTCACTCCGTCGGCTGAGCCTTCGACGATGTTCTGCTTCCCTGAGCGCGCCGCCTGTACCATCTGGTCGACCGTCCTGTCGCCAAAGGCAGGGAGAAACCGTCTTGTAAAGGCAAAGGTGAGTTGATAAAGCACCACCGTCTTTTGATAGAACCAGAGGTTTTTCCAGTTGGTCTGCTTACGGAGAACAGATTCTATCTCGCGAGGGGAGTGCTTTTCCATAAATATTGATTTTTGAGGGCAGCTAGGTTTTTTCTAGAGGCTCTAGATTTTCTATATTTTCTAGATATTCTAGACATTCTAGACATTCTAGATTTTCTGGTTTCTCTTCCAAGCTTGCCTGCGATTATTATACCTTTCTACAAAGATACGAATAAACAAAAACTAAACAAAATTTTGCTAGCAAAATTTTGAATAGAAAGCCTCTTTAATGGCAATAAAAGGCCTCTTTATTAGAAATTTTGCTAGCAAAATTTCGAGTGAAAGAAAATCCCTGTCTTACGTCCGCCCCTTATCAAGGGGCTCCAAATGCTAGCAAAATTTTTTGTTGCCGAACGGGAGTGGTGAGCTAATGCGTTTATGAGAGGGCAGCGAAAGGCGTTGTACTCATTGATGAGGATGTTTGTCTATTCCTTATTTATATATATGAAAGGAGCGGTTATGTATAATTAGGTGATTGAAGTGGT
>CACZRN010000089.1 GCA_902783625.1 uncultured Prevotellaceae bacterium | reverse complement strand
ACTCATGGCGAAACAAACGGAATCGGATACGAACTGATTTTTAAAACATTTGCCGAGACAGAGATGCTTGAGATGTGCACACCCATCATCTATGGCTCACCAAAGGTGGCTGCCTATCATCGCAAGGCACTCGACATACCTGCGAACTTCAGCATAATAAGCCGCGCTGAAGACGCTCAGGACGGACGCATAAACTTGCTCACATGTTTCGACGAAGAGGTGAAAGTTGACCTTTCACTGCCTACTGAGGAATCGAGCAAGGCTGCCGTGAAAGCTCTTGAGAGAGCTATCGAGGACGGACGCAAAGGACTATACAACGCGCTCGTGGTTGGACCGACAGCAGCCACAAGCCTCAGTTCTGGCAACGGTCGCACCGAAAGCATTGCCGACTATCTTGGGAGAAAATTCGACAACAAGGATGGAGGACTTACCATATTCAACAGCTACAAGATGCGAGTGGCTTCGGCAAACGAAAGTGTCGACATGAAGAAGGCTATTGGCAACATCAGCCGCAACCTCATCGAGAAAAAAGTAACCACAATGTACAACGCCCTGAAGCGCGATTTACTGCTGTCGAATCCACGTATGGCACTGCTCGCACTCAATCCGACAGCTGACGGTGAAGAGGAAAATGCAATAATGAAACCGCTTGTCGATGAACTGAAAGAGAAGGGCATAATGGTGTTTGGTCCTTATTCAGCCGAGCAGTTCTTCGGCATGGGCTATTATGAGTCGTTCGACGGAATTCTCGCCATGTACGACGACCAAGGCATCATACCAATGAAAATGCTCAACACCGACACTGCCACCCGACTGATTACCGGGCTTCCTGTAGCTTGCACAGTGCCCGAGGTTGACGAGGTGTTCGCAAACGCTGGCCGTAACATGGCCGACGAGAGCTGCATGCGACAGGCTATCTACAACGCAATCGACATGGTGCGCAACAGGGCAACATACGACGAAAGTCGGAGAAACCCGCTGCCGAAACTGTTCCATGAGAAGAAAGACGACAGCGAAAAGGTAAGATTCGCTGTGCAGAAAAACAAAGAAGTGAAACCTTCAGAAGAATAAAAGATGACAAAAAAGAGTCAGAACATTTTTCTTATCTTCGGCATTGTGGTGCTTGTGATAATGGTGCTCAACCTCAACTTTGCCGAAGCACTGCGCGGACTGCAGCATACAGGCTACTGGTTTCTGGCCGTGATTGCTTTGTGGGCAGTGCTTTACATGATGAACACACTCTCGTGGTGGCTCATACTGAAACACCTCGACAAAAACGATAACGACAATGATGTAACCAACGATGCCACTTACAACTTCAGTTTCTGGTGGCTATATAAAATCACCATCTCAGGCTTTGCCCTCAATTATGCCACTCCAGGCGGACTGATGGGCGGAGAGCCTTACCGCATAATGGAACTCTCGCCATACATCGGCACGGAGAAAGCATCGTCGTCAGTGATATTGTTTGCACTGACACACATTTTCAGCCACTTGTGGTTCTGGCTCCTGTCGGCAGTGCTCTTTGTAATACTGTTCCCGCTAAACATCTTCACCGGACTCATCATGCTTGCCGTCGTAACCTTCTGCATTGGAGGCATCTGGCTATTCATTGCAGCATATAAAAACGGCATGACGGTAAAAGTGATGCAGATACTCGACCATATCCCGTTCCTTAAGCGTTGGGCACATCCTTTCTTGGAGAAGCATTCAGAGAAACTGCGTCAGATAGACAAGCAGATAGCATCGCTCCACGAGAAGAGCAAGAGCACACTGGTTGCCGTGGTGAGCATCGAACTACTATGCCGCATCTGCTCTGCACTAGAGATTTTCTTCATCCTGCTTGTGATAATGCCACGAATGAACTTCCTGCATTGCATTCTCATTCTGGCTTTCACATCGCTTTTTGCCAACATGCTGTTCTTCATGCCTCTGCAACTGGGAGGACGCGAGGGAGGATTCCTAATGTCGGCTACATCGATGGGCATCACTGCCAGCACGAGCATATTCCTCGCACTGATAGTTAGACTGCGCGAACTGGTGTGGACAGGCATTGGCCTGCTGATAATAAAATTCGGAAGCAAGAAGCCCAAGAAACATAACCCAAAGGACGAAAACATCGTGAAAAACGAGTGAACCCAAAAGTCTATCAGCCAAAAGTAAAACATAACTAAAAACCTTAAACTAAATAATGCACATAGCAATTGCCGGAAACATCGGAAGCGGAAAGACCACCCTTACCACAATGCTTGCAAAGCACTATGGATGGATACCCCGCTTTGAGGACGTAGACTTCAACCCGTATCTCGAAGACTACTACGACAACATACCTCGTTGGTCGTTCAATCTCGAAGTGTACTTCCTGAAGCAACGATTCAAAGACATGCTGGCGATAGCAAAGTCGGAGAAGACAATCATTCAGGACCGCTCAATATTCGAAGGTGTCTACGTGTTCACTGTCAACAACCACAACATGGGCAACATGGATGACCGCGACTTCACGACATACATGGAACTGTTTGAGCAAATGCTTAAGATTGTGAAAATGCCAGAACTGATGATATATCTGCGCTCGTCAGTGCCCCATCTTGTGGAAAATATACAGAAACGTGGACGCGAATACGAACAGTCTATACAGATAGAGTATCTCCAAGGGCTTAACTCGCTCTACGAGGATTTCATCTTCAATAAATACAAAGGACGTGTGATGGTGGTCGATGTTGACAAAATCGATTTCCTTAACGTTCCGCACGACTTTGCCGGAATAATCGACAAAATCGACCGCACACTCTTCGGACTTTTCCCAGAGGAGTGAACAATAACGAGAGCCGTAAATTATAACTTGTAAACCGTAAACCAAAAATATCATGCACATAGCTATAGCTGGAAATATCGGAAGCGGAAAGACAACGCTTACCAAGATGCTCGCGAAGCGATACGGATGGACTCCGCGCTTTGAGCCAGTAGACAACAATCCCTACTTGTCGGACTTCTATGCCGACATGCAGCGGTGGTCGTTCAACATACAGGTATATTTCCTCAACAAACGATTCAAGGAGGTGGTCGAGATATCGCAATCAAACGACACCATCGTGCAGGACCGAACCATCTTCGAAGACGCAAAGATATTCGCACCAAACCTGCATGCACAGGGCATGATGAGCGACCGCGACTTCGACAACTACTCCGACCTGTTCGACCTGATGATGTCGCTCGTGAAACTGCCCGACCTCATGATCTACATCCGCACGTCGATACCTAACATCGTGGCGCAGATACAAAAACGCGGACGCGAATACGAGAAATCAATCCGCATCGATTATCTGCAAGGACTCAACGACCTCTACGAGAATTGGATATCTACCTACAAAGGTAACCTCATCATCGTTGAGGGCGACTCGGTGAAGTTTGAGAATTCCGACAAAGACTTCCGCATCGTCACCGACATGATTGATGCCAAACTCTACGGACTGTTCCCACTCGATGACGCTACAGCAAAATAGCATCCGTTGTTAATCTGTTAATTCGTCAATCCGATAATATGTTAATCTCCTCCCCTGACGATGTGGAGAGGCTTGTTGCCGAACGTGGATTCCTGCCTTTTTTCGCAGGCGAGATTATTGATTTCTCGCTCGAAGAAGTCACGCCTCAGCAACTATGGTTTCCCGACGATAAAGAGCGTGACGACCGTTATGGCGTATGGGATTGGAAAGGGCAAGTGATAATCGAAGGCGACTGTGCTTATGGTAAGTT
>CACZRN010000088.1 GCA_902783625.1 uncultured Prevotellaceae bacterium | reverse complement strand
GATCAAAATTTTTAGATCCCGAAAACAAACAAAAATAACGAAATACACGAAAATTCTCGTATCTTTTCGGTGTTTTCGACATTTTTCGGAATATTAATAAAAACACGTATCTCACAAATGTCACTAATGGGATTTATTTTTATTCGTTGGATTAGAGTGATTACTTCCTATATAGTCTGTGGGTCTGTGACAAGTCTCGTGGTTTTTTCGCTATCTTTTCCATCCTTCGGATAAAGAAGTTACTGCGTCTCGGCAATAAAATGAAAAAGATTTTCTTTTTCCTTTGTATTGCTCTCGACTTTTCGTAACTTTGCATAAAAACGGCAAGGAAAATGTATTTCACAGGTATAATAATAGCGGTGTGCACATTTTTGATTATCGGCATGTGTCACCCGCTAGTGATATGGTGGGAGTATTATAGCGGCACCCGCTATTGGTGGGTGTGGCTCATCATCGGACTGGCATGTATCGTGCCAGCTCTTTTTGTGGAGAACGTGATAGTGTCATCACTGCTTGGTGTGACAGGGGCATCGTTCCTGTGGGGCATCGGCGAACTGTTCTCGCAGAAGAAGCGTGTGGAGAAAGGATGGTTCCCGATGAACCCGAAGCGCAAAGACGAGTATACCTCGCTTCGCTCGGAGTGAAAAGTGAAAAGTGATAAAAACGTGAAATCAGCGGTATCTGCATGAAAAAAAGTTAACGTTAACGTTCCCGTTATATTATAATGAAGACTGAGTTGATAGTTGTAGGGAAGACTACGAGCAAACACATAGGTGCATGCATCGACGACTATGCCGAGCGCATAGGTCATTATATGCCCTTTACGATAAGCGTCATCCCTGAACTGAAGAACACCAAGGCAATAACCGAGCAACAGCAAAAGGAGCGCGAAGGCGAGATGATTCTGCAGCGCGTATCAGCAACAGATACCCTGATACTACTCGACGAGCATGGTACGGAGCATCGAAGCATCGAGTTTGCCGCGTGGCTACAAAAGAAACAGCTGTCGGCACGACGACTGGTATTCGTTGTCGGCGGTCCGTATGGATTCTCGCAGCAGGTGTATAACCGTGCCAACGAGATGATATCTCTCTCGCGGATGACATTCTCACACCAAATGGTGCGTCTGGTGTTCACTGAGCAGTTATACAGGGCATGTACCATCATAAAGGGAGAACCATATCATCATGAGTAAATGAACGAGAAGACGATAAACGATGACGAAGGAACGATGACGATGTTTTAACTACGGAAAAAACGGAAAAGACAGAAAAAGACTTCCGACAGTTCCGTGGGTTCTGTAGTAAAGAAGAAAAAATCCGCTGAATCTGCGAGATCTGCATGAAAAAAACGATGACGAAGGACGATAATTATGCATTCTGAATTATGCATTATGAATTATGAACTAACGACAAAGCCTCATTACCACGTTCTCGACGGACTGCGTGGCGTTGCTGCGCTGATGGTACTGATATATCATATATTCGAATGCTTCGACTATACTCCAGTGCCTCATGGCAATCTTGCTGTCGACTTCTTCTTCGTGTTGTCGGGCTTCGTTATCGGCTATGCTTATGACGACCGTTGGCAGAAAGGACTTACCACGGGGCAGTTTATCCGTCGACGTCTCATACGATTGCATCCAATGGTGGTGATTGGTGTGTTGCTGGGTGTGGGTGCTTTCTTTCTTGCAGGCAGTGTGAAATGGGATGGAACACATGTGGCAACCGAATTGGTGATGCTTGCCATGCTATGCGCATTGTTTATGATTCCGATTGCACCTGGTGCACAGACAGATGTAAGAGGATTCACCGAGATGTTTCCGCTCAACGGACCGTGCTGGTCGCTGTTCTTCGAATATATCGGCAACCTGCTTTATGCCTTACTGCTTCGCCGTCTGCCTACAAAGGTGTTGGCTGTCATTGCTTCTGTCTGTGGTGTTATTCTCACAGCAAGTGCCTTACAGCGTGGATATGTTGATCAGGGCTGGTCGATGGCAGAAGGTGGATTCTGGGGTGGACTCGTGAGGATGCTGTTTCCATACACCATCGGCATGCTGATAGCTCGCTGCTTTAAGCCTATAAAAGCGAAGAATGTCTTCTGGAAGTGCAGTGCGGTGATTCTCATCATCGGTGCCATGCCTACCATCGGCAGCGATGAGTCGATATGGATGAACGGACTGTTCTGCGCGCTATGCATTGTGGTGGTATTTCCGTGCATCGTATGGATTGGTGCATCGGAAAGAGAGAACAAACCGAAACAAGTACATTTATGCCGTTTGCTCGGTGACATCTCTTATCCACTTTATGCCATCCACTACCCGTTCATGTATCTGTTTTATGCCTATATCGGCTTCCACGGTGATCCCGTTGCGATATCGAAGTTTAGCGAGGTATGGCCTGCAGCTTTGGCATTGCTCATTGGATGCCCAGTATTGGCATATCTGCTTTTCCACTTCTATGACAAGCCGGTGAGGAAACGACTGAACGAAGGGACGAAAGGACGATAACAAAAACGATAACGATAACGAATACGATAAACGAGGAGAAGAAAATTATGCATTATAAATTATGCATTATGAACTATGAATTATGAACTATGAACTAAATAAAATGAAAGAGAGAATTCCTTTTGTAGACTACATCAGAGTGATTGCATGCTTCATGGTGATGCTTGTACACTCGAGTGAGAATTTCTATGCCGCTGATTCATCGGGCCTTGCAGGAAACGTGTCGATGCTTGCCAGCGAGAGTAACCGCTTCTGGGTAGCTTTCTGGGATGGTGGCATAAGCCGAACGGCAGTGCCACTGTTTATGATTATCTCAGCATTCCTGCTCGTACCTATGCCTGAGGGGATGACGATGACACAATTCTATCGCCGCCGCTTCAAGCGCATACTGCCACCGTTCATCTGCTTCCTGCTGCTATATACATTCCTTCCTCTGTTATGGGGCGGAATGACTTGGGAGCAGTCGATGGCCGACATGAAGATGTTGCCATTCAACTTTCCCTCAATGGCTGGACATCTGTGGTTTATGTATCCACTCATCAGTCTATACCTAATTATTCCAGTCGTATCACCATGGCTTGAGCGGGCGACGGCAAAGGAAGAGAGAATCTTCATCGGTATCTTTGCATTTACCACACTTATCCCGTGGCTACATCGCTTCGTATCGGCAGAGCTATGGGGCGAATGCTTCTGGAACGGTTTCTCCATGTTCTGGTATTGCTCGGGATATCTGGGCTATCTGGTACTGGCTCACTATATCCGAGTGCATCTTAAGTGGTCAGACAAGAAACGTCTTACCATCGGAAGTATCTGCTTCATCGTCGGAGCAGTATTCACAGCATGGAGCTTCTGGCTGAAAGGTGTGCCTGGAGAAACAATCGAAACCCCGATGCTGGAATGGTCGTGGGAGTTCTGCACACCTAATGTGCTACTCGCCACATTCGGACTGTTTGTCATGTTCACATGCATAAAGCCGAAGAAGAATCCTGCTATAATAACCGACATGGCGAAACTGTCGTTTGGCATGTACCTGATGCACTTGTTCTTCCTTGCGCCAATCGCATCGTGGCTGATTGCCGGCGACGTGACTAGCCCTAGACTACCAGTGGGCATTTGCATACCAGTAATTGCAATACTCACATTCATCTGCTGCTACGCGACATCGAAAATATTGTCTTATATCCCTGGGCATAAGTATATTATAGGGTAAAAGGGCTGGGACTCCTTGTAACTCCAATCAAAATAAATATAGATTATGAAAAGAAACATTCTGATTACACTGATTCTAATGTTGTGCGTGCTGTTCGCACAAGGAAAGACGCGCAAGGCTATATTCATCATCGTCGATGGTGTACCTGCCGATTGCGTAGAACGATTACAACCTCCCACACTTTCGGCTATTGCCCAAGAAGGTGGATATAGTCGCGGTTATTGTGGAGGAGAGATTGGCTCACCCACTGAAACAATTACTATCTCGGCAGTAGGATACACTAATATTCTTACTGGCACGTGGGTGAACAAGCACAACGTCAGGGGCAACGGCAACATACAAGCCAATTACAACTACCCCACCCTGTTCCGCATTGCTAAAGACCAGCAGCGCCCTGTGACTACTGCCATCTATTCTAGTTGGCTTGACAATCGCACCATTTTGCTTGGCGAAGGTAAGCCCGAGACACGCAACCTGAAGATCGACTACATCTTCGATGGCTACGAGCATGACACGAAAGCCTTTCCTCATAAGGATGGCGACCTACATATCCGCGACATCGACGGACACGTGTGCGAAGAGGCAGCAAAATGCATAAAGGAGAATGCGCCCGACCTTAACTGGGTGTATATGTGGTACACCGACGATGCTTTCCATCAGCGTGGCTACGGTAAGTTCACCGACGAGGCTGTGATGAATGCCGACCGACAGTTGAAAGGAGTATGGGATGCCATAAAATACCGCGAGAAGAACTTTGACGAGGAATGGCTGGTGATTGTAACCACCGACCATGGCCGTACATTCGACGGAGATGGGCATGGTGGACAATCAGCTACAGAGCGCACGATATGGATGGCTACCAATCAGAAGAAACTAAATAAGGAATGGGGCCGTAGCACTCTCTCGCATGTCGATGTCTGCCCTACCATCTGCCGCTTTATGGATTTCACGCTGCCACGTGATGTACAGTTTGAGCAGGAGGGCATTCCCTTCATCGGACCTACTGACATCTTCAATCTGCAAGCGAAGACTTACGACGACATGCTGAACCTCACATGGCAGCACCAAGGCAAGAAGACGATGGCAAAGGTGTATATCGCCACGACAAACAATTTTGCCAGCGGAGGCAAGGACAATTGGGTTGAGGTGTGCGAGGTGCCGGCAGTGGCGGGAAAGGCAAGCATCGACTTGAGTAAATACAAATCGGATTTCCGTAAAGTGGTCGTCGCCACGCCATATACATCGCTTACAAGGTGGATAAAATAGTGATCCTCAATATTTATAATAAACAAATGGGAGGATGTCCGTTTTTCTGGACATCCTCCCATTATCGTTAACAATCGAGCCAATTACTCGTAATAGAGCATTGCATCGGGCACTACTGCTGCAGGTACTCCCGGACCTTCGAGCTCGAGGCCGTAGGTCTGACCTTCGCAGTCTTCGATATACTTTATCTCCAAGCGATGGAGGCCTTTCTCCATTTCGGCATACACCTCCGTGTAGTTGGCACTATGGCTGCCGTCGTCGTTGATAATCTGCTTGCCATCGAGCCATACGCATGAACCGTCGTCGGAGATATTGGTAAACATATATCTACCTGTCTCAGGAATGTCGATCAATGCCTTGAAGACAAACCCGAATCCATCCTCGCGCTGTGCCTTGGTAATATCGAAGTTTGGTATTACGCCTTCGCTCTTAAGCAACTCAGGCTTGATGTCGTCAACGCACTGGAAGCTGCCTTCATAGTATGCATACTTCACACCCTTTCCTGTAGGAGTAGCTTCAATTGCAGGGAAGTTTCCGACATCGGCAAGTACAGCCTCATCGACAATGGCCTCACCCTTGAAATGCGGATCAATCGGCTGCTGTTTCACGCCGTTGTCGGGAGTGAAGTCCACACCCATCACCTTTGCTATTGTGGCAGCCACCTGCTGACTGTAGTATGGACCGTTATTGCTTGTCTCGCCCAGACACTCCATTCCTCTGCCGAATGCCATCAGCCAAGTGTTCTCTGAACCGCGGATACCAACACCGTGACTGACAAACGCACGACGGAATCCACGCCCGTGGTCGGTGGTTACAATGTAAGCCGTGCGGCCCTTATAGAACGGATCAGCCTCGCAAGTCTCAACGATACCTTTTATATATTCATCGAACTTATGAGCCGCATCGAGATACATGTCGTACTTCCCTATGTGACCGAAGTGATCGGTACCGCCGAACGACACATAGAGCACCTTCGGATGGCTCTGAGTGAGCATCTCGATGGCATACTCGTATGTGAAGTCATCACCACGACGTCTGTTCTCTGGTGAACCACCTTTTATGCCTCCGCGCTCGCTGTTCACAATGTGAGGTATAGCACCCCATGTGCCATACACCATCACACTGTCGCGATAACGCTCATCGCGATTGACAACCTCGAACACGCTTGTGTTGGGATTATCGTCCAGATCGTTACTGTTGACACGCTCGTCATCGGGATATCCTACGAACAGTTCGCTATATCCTGGATAAGAGAAGTGCCACTTGTTTGCAACTTGCATCTGGCTTCCCTTGTCTCGGTTACCGATGAGGAAACCGTTCTTCACGACATAACTCCACGTGAATGGCATGAGCACCTCGCGTCGCTCCTCAGGAGTAGCACGCCAATATGTCTGCTTGAGAGAGTCGGGCGACACCACATATCTCGCATCACCTACGAGAAAAGAGTCGGCACCGGTGAACAGCTCCTGCCATCGAAGTCCATCGATGGTAATCACCACAAGTCGCCTCTCCTCGTTATCATTGCTACATGAGAACAACGAGAGAAGCGCAGCCAAAACAATTAGCAACTTCTTCATAATAAAACTATTTATTCGTGATACAGCATCTCAGCCGGTATTCTATGGGCTTTCACGCCCTGCCCTTCGATGCCTACCTCGAGCATCTCGCCCTCATAGTCCTCGAAGTATTTCACTTGCAGGCGATGGAATCCCTGTTGCAGGTCCATCTGTGCCTCTTCGGTGCTCGATCCGTGGCTTCCGTCGTTGTTGATAACCATCTTGCCATCGACAAACACCTTACTTCCGTCGTCAGACGTGCACGAAAGAACATAGGTACCACCCTTCTCTATCTTCAGCAATGCATCGAAGATGTAACCGAAGTGGTCGGTTCCCTTTGACTTCTCAATCGTTATGGTCGGCAGCACTCCAGTGCCCTTCGCACTTGCCGAAGTCATGTTGTCGACACTCTCAAACTCGCCCTCATAGTAGGTATATTTCACTCCTGAGCCTGCTGGTGCAACTCCCTCGATAGCAGGGAAATAACCGAAAACAGTAAACGGCTCAACATCTACCAGTGGCTCACCCTTGAAATGAGGATCGATTGGCTGTTGCTTCACACCGTTGGTGGGTGTGAAATCGATACCAAGCACATCGGCGATGGTAGCAGCAAACTGCTGGTTGTAGAATGGTCCGTTATAGGTTGTCTCGCCCAGACGCTCCACACCCTTGCCGAATGCCATGAACCAAGTGTCTTCCGAACCCTTTGTTCCGGCACCATGACTGGTGAATGAGCCCTTGTAACCGCGGCCATGGTCGCAAGTGAGCAGGTAGATAGTCTTGCCACGATAGAACGGATCAGCTTCGCAAGTCTCAACAATGCGGCGGATAAACTGGTCGGTACCGTGCGTAGCATCAAGATAGAAGTCGTATTTACCAGAATGTGCCCACTCGTCGGTATCGCCAAAAGAGATATACATCACCTTCGGGTGATCCTGCTTCAGTGTTTCCACAGCATAGCCGTAGGTGAAGGCATCGAAGCGCTCCTCGCCCCAATAGCGCGGCATTCCGAGCAACATCTCATCGATAAGCTTCAGGGTACTATTTGGCTTTGCCGACAGATTAGTCTCGTAAGACACACTGCCTGGGAACCCGCCACGCTCGTTGTTGACAGCATAGCGAATCGACTCCCACGAGCCATACACCATCACTTTGCCCTTGTAGCGCTTGTCTTTGTTGGCCACCTCGAGCACACTGACGTTAGGATTGGGTATGGGATTATTGCTGTTTATACGCTTGTCGTCGGGATAACCGCAGAAATTCTCGCTATATCCGGGGTAAGAGAAGTTCATCTTGTTAGCCACTTGCATCTGACTTCCTTTATTGCGGTTACCGATGAGATAACCATTCTTTACGATATAATCCCATGTGAACGGCATCAGTGCTTTGCGTCGCTCCTCGGGAGTCTCGCGCCAATACTTCTTCTTCAATGCAGCAGGGTTGCCCACATAGCGTCCGTTCTCGATAAGATCGGGGTCGGCACCGGTGAAAAGTTCCTGCCAACGGAGACCATCAAAAGTGATGATGATAAGCCTACGGTCATCAGCTTTGCAAACCAGGCAAAGCATAAGCATCAACTGAATAATAAAAAATTTCTTCATTTTGATAATGTTTTATTTAAGTTAGTTATGTATATTTTTTTTCAAAATAATGTCATCTTTTCATGCCTCGTATTCCCCATCTCTGGTGAAAGGGCTCTTTAATGTCATATAAGAGCCTCTTTAACGGCACATAAGAGGCCCTTTAACGGCATATAAGAGGCCTTTTAATAAAGCCATGTGTATCAGTTGGTTACAAAGGCAAAATTTCCCTACTCTGACACCCCAACGAAATAGCTGCGGCAAGTGTTATTTCGACGAGCTCACATTACCGTTTCTGGTGAAGGTGAGCGTCACCTGTTGCAAGCTGTGATTGGCATGATCGAAGAGGATGATGGGGTTGAAGCGACGGCCGTTGAACTTTGTCTCGAGATGCAGATGCTCCGTCGTTGCGCGACCGGTGCGCCCAGTGAGACCGATCACCTGTCCGGCTCTCACCTTCTCGCCCGTTTTCACGAGGTTCTTCGACTGATGACTATACAGTGTTTCCAATCCGTTGGCATGCTTCACAATGACGCAGTTGCCATATCCCGAGAATGGACCAGAGCGCACCACCTCGCCATCGAATGCCACATGTATGCTGTCGTTGGGCCTCGTCTTCAGGTCAACACCGCCGTGATGGCGTTTGCCTCCATACGGACTTATCACCTTGCAACCATGCAAAGGATAGTCCCACGAGCCCTCAGGCATCTTCCTCAGGTCCCATTTATAGAGGTCGCCATGAGCAAAAGGATTTGGGTCGAGTGCCGCCTCGCGCTCAGCTATCGCCGCCTTACCGTTGCCTCCCTCGAGTTTTATGTCTATCCCATGCTCCACCTTAGTGCAGACAAGTGTGCGCGGACGCAGACGGTGGCTGTTCATCTCGAGCACCGTCTCAGGATTTATGCGACCACCATTTATCATTATGGCAAACTCCAGATATGTCTTTCCATCTCTTTCGCCAACGATGGCAATCGTCTGTCCAGCCTTCACCACATCGCCTACCTTCACAAGATTCTGCGCATTGTTGCCGTAAACAGTCTCAAGTCCGTTTGCATGGCGCACCACTATGATATTGCCAAACTCAGGGTGTTTCCGCGACAGACGCACGCATCCGTCGAACATCGACTTCACGGCATCGCCCTCTGATGTGGTTATAATCACGTTGTTGTCTTTCCCAGGCGCAATCTTACCGACGGGCAAGGGGAACGAATATTCATCGTCGCGAAGCAACGACATGTCGATGCGTATTGTCTTGCTCTTATCGAAGAGTCCGGGTGTCTCAACGCTAATCGACTGTTGCTCGGCAGGCGTGAACTCATTCCTCACCGGAGCCCATGCCGTGAGGGTGACAACAAGCAGTGCCAAAATAATCAGTGTGCGCAATATGCTATTCTGCTTTTTTATCATATATATTCTTCTTCATCATCGAAATCGCCGATGTCGTCGCTACCCGACTCCTCATCATCAGCCTCTGCAACAATTATATCCTCACCCTCGGCAGCCATTTCACTAGAGAAGCGAGTCATGTCCTTATCGCGATGCACGATTTTCTCCTCCGACACGATGTCCTGCAACTTGTTGCTTTCGTTGTTGAGTTCGCTCCACAGCACATCTTTCAGTTGCTGAATACCGAGCCCTGTCACCGCCGAGATGAACACCACGGGCAGGTCGTCGGGCAACGACTCGCGCAGCATGTCGATAAGTTCATCATCGAGCAAGTCGCATTTCGTCACTGCCAGCACACGGTGCTTGTCGAGCAAATCGGGATTGAAGCGGCGCAATTCGTCGAGCAGTATCTCATACTCGCGCTTTATGTCGTCGGTATCACCGGGCACCATGAAGAGCAAAAGCGAGTTACGCTCGATATGTCGGAGGAATCTGAGTCCCAGCCCTTTACCTTCGGCAGCACCCTCTATGATACCAGGTATGTCGGCCATTACAAACGACTGCTGGTCGCGATATGCCACGATGCCGAGGCTTGGCTCGAGGGTTGTAAACGGATAGTTGGCTATCTTTGGCCGCGCACTCGACAGTGATGACAGGAGTGTTGACTTGCCGGCATTAGGGAATCCCACCAGACCAACATCGGCAAGAAGCTTCAGCTCGAGGATTATAGTCATCTCTTGCATTGGCTCCCCTGGCTGTGCATAGCGTGGAGCCTGATTGGTAGCGGTGCGGAACTGGAAGTTACCCAATCCTCCGCGGCCTCCCTTGAGCAACATCACCACCTGTCCGTCGTAGGTGACATCGCACACATACTTGCCTGTGTCGGCATTGTAGACCACCGTACCGCACGGCACGTCGATGTATTGGTCTTTACCGTCGGTGCCGTGGCATTTGTCCTTGCCTCCGTCGCCGCCATGCTCTGCATAGACGTGACGGTTGTACTTCAGGTGGAGCAAGGTCCAATAATTGTGATTGCCACGCAGATATACATTTCCTCCACGCCCTCCGTCACCGCCATCGGGACCGCCGTTGGGTTGATACTTGGCGCGATGAAGGTGCATAGAGCCGCGGCCACCCTTGCCAGAGCGGCAGTATATCTTCACATAGTCTACAAAATTACTTTCAGGCATAAAGATAAAAATCCCACTCAGACTTTCATGTGTCGTGTCGGAAGGCATGCTCCCTTTCACAAGAAAGTCTGAATGGGGTATAAAGAATTAAATATTGTCTATAACGCTACAGATGTCGCTGAATATTCTCTCGAGTTCGCCCAGGCCGTTAATATGGCGATGGAGTCCCTCTTTCTCGTACCACTCCACAAGCGGAGCTGTCTGATTATGATAAACGTCGAGGCGCTTCTTGATTGTCTCTTCGTTGTCGTCAGAGCGGCCACTCTCTTTGCCGCGCTTAATAAGACGAGTCATCAGCTCGTCCTCAGGCACGTCGAGCTCTATCATGGCAGCCACCGAGTGTCCGCGCTCGGCAAGCATCTGCTTCAAAGCCTCAGCTTGAGGGATTGTGCGTGGGAATCCGTCGAAGATAACACCTGCATGCTCCTTGCCGAAGCTGTCGTAAACGCTTGCGAGGATATCAATCATCAAGGCGTCAGGAATAAGCTGACCCTGGTCTATATAACTCTTGGCAGTCTTGCCAAGTTCTGTTCCGTTCTTAATCTCTGCACGCAGCACGTCGCCAGTGGAGATGTGCTCAAATCCGTACTTTTCAATCAGTTTGTCGCTCTGGGTGCCTTTTCCCGAACCAGGAGCACCAAAAATAACAATATTCTTCATACAATTAAATTGCTTTTGTTATGGTTAAACATAATTATCAATATCATTTATTCGCTTACCAGCGTATATATGTCCGACAGGTTGCGTCCCTGCTGGTCGTAGTCGAGTCCGTAACCTACGATGAAGTCGTTGGGTATCTTCATTGCCACATACTCTATGTCGAGGTCAACCTGCAGCTTGTCGGGTTTGACGAGCAGCGAGCATATATGCACCGACTCTGGATGGCGGGTGCCTATCGACTCCACCATGCGCTTCATCGTCAGACCAGTGTCGACGATATCCTCAACAATTATCACCGTGCGACCGGTAAGGTCTTCGTTGATGCCTATCACCTCTGATATTTTTCCTGTCGAGGTGGTGCCCTGATACGATGCCAGCTTTACGAACGATATCTCGCACGGTATGGATATCATCCTCATCAGGTCGGCGGCAAAGATAAACGAGCCGTTGAGAACCGCCAGCAACAGCGGATTCTTACCTTCCATATCGCGGCTTATCTGGTCGGCAACAGCCTTCACACTAGCCTTGATTTCTGCTTCGGTAATGGAAGTTTCAAACACTTTGTCCTTGATTTTTACCTTGCTCATAGTATGCTTTTTGGTATTTTGGGGACAAATTTACAAAAATTATATCAAAACATTGCTACTTATTTACTTTAATTTTGTATTTTTGTCTCCGATATGAAAATATTTACAAGTCAGCAGATTAACGATCTCGACCGATATACCATCGATCACGAACGCATCACATCGCTCGATTTGATGGAGCGTGCGGCAAAAGCAATAGCTCAAGTCATCTCCAGCATCTGGACAGCAGAGACACCGATGGTAGTGTTTGCCGGTCCTGGCAACAACGGTGGCGACGCGCTTGCCGTGGCACGCATATTGGCTGATCAGGGTTACAAGATTTCTGTTTATCTCTTCAATATCCACGACCATCTGTCAGACGAGTGTCAGGCTAACAAGATGCGACTGATAGAGAAAAAGAAAGTGGCTGATTTTAAGGAGATAAGCGTCAATTTCGACCCTCCTGTGCTCGAGAAGGATATGGTTGTCATCGACGGTCTGTTCGGCACGGGACTCAACAAACCGCTTGCCGGAGGATTTGCATCGCTTGTGAAGTATATCAACCAGTCGCCGTCGAAAGTGGTGAGCATCGACATGCCCTCGGGACTCATGACCGAAGACAACACTTTCAACATTAAGGCGAACATCATCCGCGCTGACCTGACACTCACCATACAGAACAAGAAACTGTCGATGCTCTTTGCCGACAACCAGCAGTATCTGGGACAGTTGCGCATTCTCGACATACGTCTCTCTCCCGAATACATAGCAAAGACCGATACGCAATATCGCATCATCGAGGAAAGCGACGTGCGCCGCATACTGATGCCTCGCAACGATTTTGTCCACAAGGGCATGATGGGACATGCGCTTGTAGTGGCAGGCAGCTACGGAATGGCTGGCGCTGCGATACTCACCTCGAAGGCATGCATGCGGTCGGGAGCAGGAAAAGTGAGCATCGCCACTCCACGACGCAACTATGCCATCATGCAAACCACCATACCAGAGGCGATATTGAAGATCGACCACGAGGAAACTTATTTCTCTGAGGCACTGCCTACAGAAGACTACGATG
This sequence comes from uncultured Prevotellaceae bacterium, assembly GCA_902783625.1. Lineage (GTDB taxonomy): Bacteria > Bacteroidota > Bacteroidia > Bacteroidales > Bacteroidaceae > Prevotella. Next base: position 15,341 of record CACZRN010000088.1, on the reverse strand, counting down.
CCATCGGCATAGGCCCCGGCATCGGTCAGCACGAGAATACGGCCATCGCACTTATTGCGCAGATACGTCGCGCACAATGCCCTATTGTCGTCGATGCCGATGCTCTGAACATCCTTGGCAACCACCGCGCATGGATGCAACAGCTGCCTCGCGACATCATACTCACCCCCCACCCTGCCGAGCTCGACCGACTGACAGGCATGCAGTCGAACGGCGGTTACGAACAGCTGAGCCGCGCACGCGACCTGGCAGAGAAGGTGAAGGGCTACGTGATACTGAAAGGGCACTACAGCGCTCTGTGTCTGCCCGACGGCAAGGTGCTGTTCAACTCTACCGGCAACTCGGGCATGGCAACGGCAGGAAGCGGCGACGTGCTGACAGGAATAATCACCGCACTGCTCGCAAGGGGCTATGCACACGCCGAGGCATGCATGCTGGGAATGTATCTCCATGGACTGGCAGGCGACTTGGCAGTGAAAGAGGTGGGAAAGGAAAGTCTCATAGCAAGCGATATAATAAAATTCCTGCCACAAGCATTCAAACGATTAAACGACTGAGAGATCAGGAGTTAGGGAGTTAAGGAGTTAAGGAGTTAAGACAATAGAGAGACTCCTGTAGGCTCTTACCCTCACCTGCCATCACCACTGAAAGCATATTATAAACTACAAATCATAAAATGAAAAAACTATTTGCCGCCGTAGCAACGGCACTACTGATGACCATCAACTCCAACGCACAGGCCGATGCCGAGGGCATCAGATATTCACTACCGAAAACTACGCTGAAAATATCGCTTCTCGTTGAGAAGACATCGTTTACGCCAGGCGAACTGGCAGGCTATTCCATGCTCTATATGAAGCAGGATGCAGCCAAAGAGCCAAGCACCGAGTACAGCATCGTGGGCATAAGTCTTTCACAGGATGCCATTCCCGACACTGCCCGATGCTACAAACTCATCATCGACAAGAAGCACAGCATAATCAATCTCACCCAAGACGAGAACGGCGTGCTCCTTGCAGTGAACGACAACGGCAAGCCCATAGCACAGATGAAACCATTCGCAGCAAAGCCACAGCCGAAGCCGCTGAACCCGCACGACTTCATGAATCAGGATATACTCAACGCCGGCAGCCACGCAAAGATGGCACAGCTCATTGCACAAGAGATCTACGACATTCGCGACAGCCGCAACCAGCTGACTCGCGGCGAGGCCGACTTCATGCCGAAGGATGGTGAGCAGATGCGCATAATGCTTGCCAACCTCGACACTCAGGAGCGGGCACTCATGCAGGTGTTCCAAGGCAGCACAGTGAAAGACACCGCCGAAGTGGTGCTCACTTACGTGCCTGAAACCGAGACCGACCGCGACATGTTGTTCCGCTTCTCGAAGCATTTCGGCGTGGTGGATGCCGATGACTTCTCGGGACGTCCGTTCTACATCAGCATCGAGGATCTTCACACCATTACACCGCTGCCGGTAGCTGCCGACGACGGCAAGAAATCGAAAGAGGACATCGGCCTCAACGTCACCCTGCCAGGGAAGATACGCGTAAAAATTGCCGACGGCAACAACACCCTCAGCACCACAGAGATGTATGCAGCGCAGTTCGGGCGTGTAGAGGCAATCAGCGGCACACTGTTCGGAAAGAAGGTGACAACACATATCTCTCTCCACCCTCTCACGGGAAACATCGAGCGCCTCGACGTGGAACCGCTCGAATAAGCACAATTATCTGATACTTCATATCAAATATGCTGGAACTGATATTTTACGGTGCCATTGCCATATTTGTCCTCGGACTCATCTTCGGCGTAATCGATGCCTTACTGCATACAAATCGGGGAGTATACGTAATCGTGATGCTACCGACCTTCCTCTGTGTCATAGCTTTCAACTTCGCGTGGGACGAATGGTCGGCCACCTACGACATCTGGTTTCCAAATCCACTCAGCCCCGACGGATTCATATACGACTTTATAGCCGACACCATAGGCGGTAAGATAGACAGCCTGTTCGGCGTGCATTTCTTTGCGAAGGCATTCGGATGGATTATCGGTGCACTGGACTACGTCGTACTGCTCACAATGCTGCACTACTGGTTCTATGAGTTCTATCTGAGCGACATCGACAGTTATATCCGCAAGGATTGGATCATATTCCTGTTCTTTATATGCTGGCTCGCTTTCTTCCATTACATGTTCTACATGCGCAAAGGAGCGGATTGGGGATTGTCCCTCTTCACTATGCCCGAAGACCCAAAAAACAATTTCATCTCATACTACTGGGTGTCGGTAGTATTGTCGCTGCTCATCGTAAGAAACGAAATTTATTCATACGGTTCCGGCAAAATAGGACGCATAACCAACTATATTTCTAATAAAACTGGAGAACTACTTGAATTGTTAGGCGATTTGCTCAGATAGGGACAGACCACTTTTCACCTATACATTATAATATATTACGCGCGCGAGGACAATTCTTCGCGTAGGACAGCCGTGCCATCAAGTCTAGGCAGAAAAACTGCCTGACAAGAATTTTGCTAGCAAAATTTTGAATAGATGGGCTCTTTAATGTCAATGGGAAGCCTCTTTAACGCAAATTTTGCTAGCAAAATTATCATATGCAGCAATTGCCTGTTGTAATAAAGGCATTTAGCATGGCCGCATAGGATTATACAAAACAACAAGGACCGCCCTTTGCAGGACGGTCCTTGCATTTTTCTGTCGGGCTGAGCCCTTATCGACTATTAATCGAGTTGTGCCAGCTTGTTGTCAGAACCGAGCACGTCGACAATCTTGTGCTTGTAGAGTTCTGTCATCAGGTCGCGTGCAGGACCGCAGTACTTACGTGGGTCGAACTCACCTGGCTTCTCGTTGAATACCTTGCGCACGGCAGCGGTGAAGGCCAGACGAGAGTCGGAATCGATGTTAATCTTGCACACTGCACTCTTGGCAGCCTTGCGGAGCTGCTCCTCGGGGATACCCACTGCATCGGGCAGCTTGCCACCGTTGGCGTTGATGATGTCGACATACTCCTGTGGAACAGACGATGATCCGTGGAGAACGATTGGGAATCCAGGAAGCTTCTCCATGATGGCGTCGAGCACGTCGAATGCCAATGGTGGGGGAACCAGACGACCTGTCTCAGGATCAACTGTGCACTGCTCACGTGTGAACTTGTAAGCACCGTGGCTGGTACCGATAGAGATGGCCAGCGAGTCAACTCCTGTGCGGCTTACGAAGTCGATAACTTCCTCAGGCTTTGTGTAGTGAGACACCTCAGAGGCAACCTCATCCTCAACACCTGCGAGCACGCCAAGCTCACCCTCGACAGTGACGTCGAACTGATGTGCATACTCCACAACCTTCTTTGTCAGAGCGATATTCTCCTCATAAGGAAGAGCAGAACCGTCGATCATCACTGAAGAGAAACCGAAGTCTACGCAGCTCTTGCAAAGCTCGAAGCTGTCGCCGTGGTCGAGGTGGAGGCAGATCTCAGGATGATTGCATCCCAGTTCCTTTGCATACTCCACAGCACCCTGTGCCATATAGCGCAGGAGAGTCTGGTTGGCATAGTTGCGAGCACCCTTCGACACCTGAAGGATAACAGGGCTCTTCAGCTCAGAAGATGCCTTGATGATGGCCTGCAGCTGCTCCATGTTGTTGAAGTTGAACGCTGGGATAGCATAACCGCCGTTGATGGCTTTCTTGAACATCTCACGAGTGTTCACCAAACCTAAATCTTTGTAGTTTACCATAATTTTGTTGTGTATTAATAATTTGAAATCGTCTTCTTTTTCAAAGGCTTTGCAAAATTAGCACATTATTTTTTCATGTCAAAGACACTATAACATTATTTAAATATAAAAGAGGTATAAAAAGAGTTAAACGCTGCTCCTCTGCCCCCCGACAAGACGAAAATGCAAAACCGACATTGCAAATAAACCACCCGCCCTGGCTCCGGCAGCCACGGCAGGCAGCACGACCCTCCATGCCGTCCGCCAACAGTACAAGGCCCGTGTACTGAGAGTACAAAAGCCATGTACTCCGAGTACAAAGCCCATGTACTGAGAGTACAAAGTCTCTGTACTTCTCCCATCCCCATTATCCGAGTCCGCCTCCCAAACTTTCAATTTACTTTTATTCACCTTTCCGATTCAGCTATATTTGTGTTGTGCGCGAGCACAAGCATATTTTCTCAAATTTCTTTGAGTTTTTTTTGTTTTTTAAAGAAATCATTGCTATATTTGCACGCCATTTGGAAAAATCTATTAACAAAAAAAGTATTTTTTATATTATTAATTTAAAACAAACAAGATGGAAAAAAGTAATTTTCTGCTTTCTGCAAAGAGCCTCAAGAAGATGGCGCTTTTTGCAATGATTGCGTTTTTTGCTCCTTCAGTTGCTTTTGCTGACACAGCTTCTGTGAATGCTGTGCAGCAGGACAATATTGTAAAGGGAACCGTCGTCGACGCCAATGGCGAACCAGTCATCGGTGCAACTATCAAAGTGATAGGCACTAACACTGGTGTTGCTACCGACGTCGAAGGTAACTTCTCTCTTGCAGTGGCCAGCGGAGCAAAGCTCGAAATCTCTGCTATCGGTTACCAGACCCAGCAGGTTACAGCACAGAACGGAATGAACGTTACTCTGGCCGAGGATGCACTCCTTCTCGATGAGGTTGTAGCACTCGGATTCGGTGTCCAGGCTCGTAAGCAGGACCTCTCTGGTTCTGTTGGAACACTGGCAATGCCCGAGAAAGTGCAGATGCGTTCACTCACAAGTTCCACAGGTATGCTTCAGGGACAGATCCCAGGCGTTACCGTTCAGGAAAACTCAGGTGCTCCTGGTGGCGACTACAGCATGGTTATCCGCGGACGTGGATCTAATGCTGATGGCATTCTCTGGGTGGTCGACGGTGTGCCCAACGCACAAATTCCCGCTGCTACCGAAATCGAGAGCATGACAGTCCTGAAGGACGCTGCTTCGGCTGCCGTCTATGGTGCTACTGCTGCTAACGGTGGTGTTGTAATCGTTACAACAAAGAGCGCAAAGAGAGGTATCAAGGGCGTTGCTCTTGAGTACGACGGACAGATCAGCGTCGCCGATGCTGTAAATACCATCCACGGCCTGAGCGCAAGCGACTATGTCGACATGCGTCTCAAGGACGATCCAGGTTGGTTCTCCGACAGCTATCCACAGGCAATGCGCGACTATGTTCGCACTCAGCGCACCGACTGGGTTGATGCAATTTATCGCACAGCAATCCGCCAGCGTCACACAGTGGCCGCTAACTTCGGCAACGAATACTCACGCAACCGCGTGTCGTTCTCTTACTCAAATCGTCAGGGAACTTTGAAGAACACGTTCGACAAGTTCGTGAACGCTCACTATAAGGGTGACTTCGACATCAACAAGTGGGTCAACATTGCTGAGGATGCTAACTGGCGTCACAGCCGTGGCCGCAACGCCGGCACAAGCGGTGTTACCGATGGTGTGCTCATTAACGCTATCTATGCTCCACCATGCGCACCGACCTACAACGAGGATGGCACATTCTCAAGCTGGCTTCCAACAGAGTGGCAGCAGCACACAGGTATGTTCGGTGATATCTACAACCCACTTCGTCTGCTCGAAGGTGATGACAACTGGAACACATGGCAGGAATTCCAAACAAATACTGCCCTGACCATCCACAACATCATCCCAGGTCTGAAGTTCACAAGCCGCTACACATACGTGCTGAAACACAACTACTACAAGAACTTCCACCACTATCGTTATGAGGTTACTGGTCGTCAGGAGTCTCCTTCTAACGCCAGCCTCGGCGAAGGTGCTTCAACGGGATATCGTTGGTTGACAGAGAACACCATTAATTACGACAACAACTTCGGCCTGCATAACGTGAGCCTCATGCTCTCAACAACAGCAAGCAAAGAGACGAGTCGTTGGAGTTCTATTTCTGGTTCTGGTTACAGCGACGAGTCGATAGCTCTGCAATACATCGACTTTGCAGATTCAAAGATTGCAAGCGACGGTTACGATGGAATGGACACCAACGTTGCTGTTGTAGCACGTGCTGCTTACAGCTATGCCGACCGCTACTTCCTCACAGCTTCTGTTCGTAAGGACTGGGCTGGACGTCTGGTCTATGAGCACAACAGCGGTACATTCCCTGCATTCACTGCAGCTTGGAAGCTCTCAAGCGAAAAGTTCTGGGAGCCACTGAAGGACAAGATCCAGCTCTTCAAGATCCGTGGATCATGGGGACGCGTAGGTAACATGTATTCTGTAGGTTGGAACTATTCAGCCGTTAACCTCTATCGTGGAGGCGACTACACAAAGCGTGAGCGCGGACAAAATGGTATGGCAGGTGCACCTGTTTGGGGAACAACTGTTTACAACGGACGCGCATTCAACCCACTTCTGACTTGGGAGACATCTGAACAGTGGGGCATAGGTCTCGACCTTGCTACATTCAACAACCGCCTCTCTCTGAGCCTCGACTACTTCCACAAGCGCACATTCGACCTCATCCAGACACAGACTCTTAACTTCCCGAACTACATCGGTGTTGATACACCACCATCTATCAACAGCGGTGAGATTGTGAACAAGGGTATTGAGGTAACAGCAGCTTGGAATGACAAGATTGGTCGCGACTTCCACTACTATCTGCGTGGCAACCTTGCTTGGCTGCACAACGAAGTGACAAAGACTTCTGAGCAAGACAACGAAGGCAACTGGATGCCTTGGGCACAGGGCGGAAGCTTCCGTAACCTCTACGATGTCTATCGCACTGTTACAGGTGGACCATTCACACAGTTCTACCTGATTAAGACCGACGGTATCTTCCAGACTCAGGCCGAAATCGACGCCTACACAAAGGACGGCAATAAGATTCAGCCCGCTGCACAGCCTGGTGACCTGAAGTTCATCGACGCTAACGGTGATGGCCAGATCAGTGATGCCGACCGTCAGCTCTGCGGCAGCGCAACTCCGAAGTGGACATACGCTCTCTCTGGCGGCTTCGACTATAAGAAGCTTGCTGTCGACTTCATGTTCCAAGGCGTAGGTGGCGCACAGGTATTCTACTGCGGTAAGACTATGATCTTCAACGATAACGAGGGTAACTTCAACCGCGCCGAGGGCATTAAAGACGCTTGGGGTTGGGGCAAGACCACCGACGCAAGAATTCCACGCCTCTCACGTAGCGACGAGAACGGTAACTTCTCAAAGACAAGTGACTGGTATCTTGAGAGCGGTTCATATCTGCGTCTGAAGAGCCTCACAGTCTCTTACGACTTTACAGACCTGCTCCGCAAAGTTTCTCACTTCGGCGAGCGCGGTTCTATGCTCTCTGCTTACATCACAGGTGAAAACCTCTTCACTATCACTCCATACTCCGGAATGGACCCAGAGTGCGGTGGATGGGATTCAATCAAATATCCTGTGTCAAGAACTATTTCTTTCGGTGTTAAGATTACATATTAATACTACGGCAATATATGAATCATAAATTAAGAAAGGAAAACAGAACTATGAAAAAATATATATTATCAGCAATCGCAGTAGCAGGAGTATTCTTTATGACATCCTGTGAAGACTTCCTGCAGCCTACTTCTGAAGGTGCTTATTCTACTGACACCTATTTCCAGACCGATCAGCAGGCAATTGATGCTATCGACGCTCTTTACGACGGATTCCAGGACGAAGGTTGCTTCGGACGTGAAATCATGTGGGAGCAAGGTGCTGCTAACGACTTCGTTTGGGGTCGTACACGTGGTTACCCAGCACTGGCAACTCTATCACTGACTGGTAGTGTTGGTCCTCTGAACGATGCATGGGGAAAGCTTACTAAACAGCAGCAAAAAGCAAACTGGGTTATCGACCAACTTCTCAAGAAACAAGGTAAAGGTAATCTTACAGCTATTGAAACACGCAGCCTTGGTGAAGCTTACTTCATCCGCGCACTCGCTCATTTCTACATTGCTTATCGCTATGGAACAAAAGATCAGGGTGTGCCTTTCGTACGCTATGAAGACTTTGCCGACGGTTACAAATACACTATTCCGCCACAGCGTGCAACAGTGATGGAGAACTATCAGCTTATCATCGAAGACCTTGACAAAGCTGAAGCTCTTCTGCCAACAATCGACCAATATCCCGACTCAGAGTTTGGACGCGCTCACAAGGCAGCCTGCGCCGGATACAAAGCAAAGGTTTACGCTTACTGGGCATGCTGGGACAAGACCCAGTACGCTAACGTAATCACTGAGGTTAACAAGATGATTAACCAGTACGGACGCGACCTCGCTCCCGACTTTACCGACAACTTCACATCCGACTACGCTAAATGGCGCAACAAGGAGTATGTGTGGTCTATCCCATCAGAAGGTGGTGGTAATGGTAAAGGTGGTATCGAATTCGTTGGTGTAAGCATGGACAACGGTGCATGGGGTTACATGAACGGATGGGGACAGTTCAAGCCATCTCTCGACATCTTCAAGGAGATGCAGAAAGATACAAAGGATCTGGTTAACGGTGCCGGCAACGACGACAACAACTATCGTCTGCGCAAGTCTATCCTCGAGTACAACCAGCCATTCAAGTTCTTCGGCGACGACCGCGTATTCTGGTCAACCCGCGACGTTGAGGCTGGATTCATGATAGCCAAGTATCTTGAGCCGTTCACACATAAAGATGCCATCAACACTGGCTACGTGAGCGACAACAGTGACTGGCCAACAGCACGTATCAACTTCCCAATCATGCGCTTTGCTGACTGTCTGCTTCTCCGTGCCGAGGCTTACCTCGCAACAGGTAACGCTGCCGGTGCAACAGCTGACATCAACAAGATTCGTGCACGTGTAGGCATTAAGCCACTCCCAGGCAATGCAACATGGGCAGACCTCTATCACGAGCGTCGCTGCGAGCTCGCCTTCGAGCACAGCGATCACCTCTACGACCTGAAGCGTTGGGCTGTCGGTGGCGACGCAGCTATCAAGGCTCTCGCTATCGCAGAGCTTGAGAAGCACCCAGATGCTCGTCACTATGAGGATCGTTCTAACCCAGAGTCTGCATACACAGAAGGCCCATACCTCGACTATCAGACTCCAGCCAAGAAGTGGGAAGACTGGAAGATCGTATTCCCATATCGCGACACTGAAATTTCGAACGCTAACGGCGCTTTGAAGCAGAACAAGGGTTACTAATCAAGTAATTTCTAACAAAGAGAATATCTAACAAAAGGAGGAGGCTTCGCGAAAGAGAAGCCTCCTCCTTCTTTTAATGACTATCAAAAACCAGAACATGAAAATGAAAAAAATAATAATGTTGTGTCTGGCCGTGTGCACAATGACACTCGCACAAGCACAGGACCAGCTGAAAGTAATCACCTTCAACATCAAGTCGTTTGAGAATTCCAACTTCGACGTAAAGCCGTTTGCCAAACTGCTTGCTGAAGAGAATGCCGACATAATCTGTCTCAACGAGGTGGAAAACCGCAGCGCACGGCAGATGGATCCGAAGACTCTAAAGTATCGCGACGTCGTTCAGGACCTCGCAGCAAACCTGAAACTATTCGGAGTGTTCGGATACTCGTATAATCTGATGAACAAGAAGGGCGACGAGGACGAATCGAAATACACTTTCTGCCAGGACGAGCTTTATGGCAACGCCATCCTCAGCCGCTACCCCATCCTCAACATAAACGCCATGCAGCTTCCTCGCCCCGCGAACTCTGCCGACCAGCGTGGCGTGGTAACAGCCGAGATACTGCTGCCATCAGGTAAAATGGTGCGCGTGGCTTGCACTCACCTCGACCACATCGGTGGACAGATGGAGCAGGCAAAGGTGCTTGTGGGCAGCAATGTGCTGAGCGCAACCATTCCTACTATCCTCACCGGCGACATGAACCAGTGGCCCGGAACGGAAGTAATCAAACTGCTCGACGGCTCATACGACCGTCTATGCCTGGAAGGAAAGACCTATCAGGCAGGGTCGAAACTCGACTATATCTATGGGTCAAAGGGAGCGTTCGAGGTAGTAGAAAAGCGTATTGCCGCTAATGTCTGCGACGGCGTGACACTGTCAGACCATTTCCCTGTAATTTCTGTCATTAAGTTTAAATAAAAGAAGGAGGATGAAAACTATGAAGAAAAATATTCTGAATATATTGATGCTGCTCATGTGCGGCATGATGATGACAGCCTGTGGCGGCAGCGACGACAACTACGATCCAGGCAGCGAAGGAGGCGAACAGGAAAAGGACGAATGGAACAAAGACAACACGGTGAACATCTGCTTCATCACCTCACTCAGCGATGCATCGGCAAATGCTAATATTGAGAAAGTTGCCAACTACATCAAGACGAATGATGTGAAACTGGCCGTCGTCGACAATACCGACGTGACCAACTACGCCGACCCTGCTACCTGCCAGAATGCATCTACTCAGCTCTCGAATCTCTCGGCACGATTCTGCTCGTTTGTCATGGAAGGTTACAAGGGCAACAACATCGAAGGTTCTACCATCGTACTTAGTCACAAGATCAATTCGGTGCAAACTACTCCCGTTGCCGAAGGTTGTTTCATGCAATATGTTCCGACACAGGCACCACTGATGACCAACCCGGCAAAGATGAAGGAAGCAGCGTTTGCAACAGTGAAATTCACTACCCAAGAACAAATCAACGCCGCTGAGAACATCATGAAGCGACTGACTGGCTCACCAACCAAGGCCGTCATCGTCGGCGAAGTGAAGACCAGCCTTTCGAAGGCTTTGGTGAATAAGATGTCTGCCATCAGCGGCATGAATATTAGTCTCGTCATGCAGCCTGTTGACGACTATACGCTGTTTGTCGTCGGACGAAACTGGAAGCTACGCGAAACAGCCACGACAGAAATAGGAACACAGAACGCCTTCCTGCTGTCGATCGAAGAGATATAATAAAGAGAACACAACGACAAAGACAATGCCGAAGCTGCCTTAAGCAACAAACAAGGCACGACCACAAACGTTTTTGTTAATGTATTGTAATCGCTTGCTCATTTCTTTTATATTTCGTATCTTTGCAAAGTATGACTGAAAAGCAAAGCGATAATAAACCTTACCACACCACATCCCCCGGAAACTCCGGATTATCCGGAATCTCCGGAAAACCCGGAACATCCGGCTCTCCTTGCTATTCCAGCAAGCACTTCCCTCAAATTAGGCATTATGCAGACGGAGTGGCAAGTGTATTACGCAAACCTGTCGTATATACAGGACTGCGCTTCTATATGCGCAGCGAGGTGTTATATCAGCTGACACAAACATTCTGTCAACATTACCTGCCTAAATATGGCGACCGCACTGTCGATCAAATGGTACAAGCAGCACGGAGCACAAAGCAAAACATCGCTGAAGGCAGTAGCGACGGACAAACCTCAACAGAAACGGAACTGAAACTCCTTGGCATAGCCCGAGGAAGTAACAAAGAACTTCTGGAAGACTACCTCGACTACCTTAAACGCCATGGGCTAAACGAATGGCATAATGGCAATCCACGCTTTGAACAACTGCATCAGTATTGCAAAAACCACTACAAGTTCGAAGATTATAAATCTATTCTCCCAAGAATGAATGACGAGGAACTGGCAAACATGGCAATATGCCTATGCCACCAAGTTGATTCCGCACTCACAAAATATATAGAGAGAAAAGACAGAGAGTTCACAACAGAAGGTGGAATACGAGAGCGAATGACTGCAGCACGTCTTGACCAGCGCGCCATACAAAAAAATATTATTGAGGCTCAACGCAGAGAAATAGAATCACTGAAAGAAGAAAATGCCCGCTTGAGAAAACTATTAGAAGAGATGAGAAAGTAAGCATCATCCCGGAAACTCCGGAAAAACCGGAATATCCGGATTACCCGGAACTTCCGGAACATCCGGAATACCCGGATAACCCATCGACAACAACATATTAAATATAATAACTATGAAAAGAAACATCTTACTGACAATTGCCATGGTGACATTGACTCTCAATGCTGTGGCACAGAAACAGAAAATCCAAACCTACACAAACGAAAAGCCCTACAAAGTGGAGACGATCAAGCCCACAACAGGCAAGAAGGTGAAGAACGTCATCCTGATGATTGGCGACGGCATGAGCCTCATGCACATTCAGGCAGCTTGGACTTGCAACCGCGGACATCTGTGGCTTGAGAATTCAATGGCTACCGGACTCTCTGAGACACCTGCCACAAACCGACTCGTCACTGACTCTGGCTCGGGCGGCACATCGCTGGCTACAGGACACAAGACCGTGTATCATGCCGTGGGCGTTGATCCATTAGGGAAACCACTCACCACACTATGCGACCTTGCAAAGAAAGCAGGAAAAGATGCAGGCATCGCCGTGACATGCCGACTGTGGGACGCCACACCGTGCGACTTCATATCCCACAACATCGACCGCGACAATGAGGAAGAGCTCGTGGGGCTGTTCCCCGACTGCGGAATCGACTATGTCTTCGGTGGAGGAGCTAAGAAATTTGTCAACCGCAAAGACGGTCGCAACATCTTCAACGAACTCGAGGCTAAGGGATATAAGATTTTGCGTTCATTCGATGATCTGCAGAACTGGAATAACAGCCGCGTATGGTGTGTACCATTCGAAGGCGACACCCCTGAACCCGACGAGCGCGGCGACATGCTCGCAAAGGCATCACTCAAAGGAATGGACCTGATGAACAAGAACAAGAATGGGTTCTTCATGATGGTGGAAGGTTCTCAGCTCGACGACTATGGCCACTGGAACCAACTCGACATGCTCATGAAGGAGACACTCGACTTCGACCAGACCATCGGTGCTGTTATGAAATGGGCCGAGCAGGATGGCGAGACGCTCGTAGTGGTCACTGCCGACCATGAGACAGGCGGTATGACCGTGCACGGCGGCGAACTGGCAGAAGGAAAGGTGACATGCCACTTCTCATCGACCGACCACACCGGAACAATGGTGCCTGTATATGCATACGGTCCAGGTTCGGAACTCTTCACAGGCTTCTACAGCAACACCGACATCTACTGGAAAATCAAATACCTCATGGGCATGTAAACATACGGACAAAGGCCTCCAAAAATCTTCAAAAATAACACAAAAATATTTTTTTTAAAAAAGATGGAACGCGAAGGGTCATTGTCATACATTATTACAGGAAAAGCCTACGACGTATACAACGAATTGGATTACGGCCTTTTGGAGAGTGCCTACGAAGCCGCTCTCGAATGGGAACTCCAACAAGAGGGGTTAACAGTAGAACATGAGGTACCACTTCCGATGTATTACAAAGGACATAGACTATCAAACTGTTATCGTATTGATATGATGATCAACAGAAAAGTCATTTTAGAACTTAAAACTGTTGAGCATATTGGATCTGAGCATAGACTACAGTTATTTAACTATATGCGCCTAACTCACACAAAATACGGGATGCTGATTAACTTCGGACCTTTGGCTGTTCGCACAGAAAAATATATTCTCGACGAGTCGACCAATACATGTGAACTAATCAACGTAATAGAGAAATAATATTTTTGAGTATATTTTTGATAATTTTTGGAGGTTAAAACATAAAGAAATTCATTGGATTATGAGAAAAATAATATTTTTTGGAATCGCACTTTTGGCGGCGGTGGGAGCAGAGGCCCAGAACCTGATATCGTCGGGGTCGCCGCTGTATAAACTGCCGTACAAAGACACTTATGTGAGAGAACCGCTTGTGGCAGAGAATCATTATCGCACGGCGAAGATAGAAAAGCAGAAGCCAGGCACGTTCGAGCAGGCAAAAAAGGTCCTGCCAGCACCCTATTGGGAAGGACACGAGAAAGAAATAGAGATGTATTGGAAGGCATGGCAGATAGGACTTACCAATGTAAGCCAGCCACTCGACGACTCAGGTTTCGTCACACCATACATCTCGCCGGCATACAATGGAAACATCTTCATGTGGGACTGCGCATTCATCACCATGTTCTGCCGCTACGGAAAGAACTTCTTCCCGTTCCAAAAGACACTCGACAACTTCTACGCCAAGCAGCATCCCGACGGATTCATCTGCCGCGAGATACGCGCCGACGGCAGCGACTGCTTCGGACGTTACGACCCCACAAGTACTGGACCAAACATCCTTCCATGGTCGGAGTGGCTATACTTCACGCAGTTCGGCGACGACAACCGTCTGAACAAGGTCTTCCCAGTGCTCGCAGCATACTACAAATGGCTAAAGCTCAACCACACATGGCGCAACGGCACATACTGGAGCTCTGGTTGGGGAACAGGTATGGACAACATGCCGCGAGTGAAAGAAGAATACAATACCATCTACAGCAACGGCCACATGATTTGGCTCGACGCCTGCCTCCAGCAGATAATGGTTGCCGACCAACTGCTCAAGATGGGATTCTACCTCGAGCGCTGGCAGGAAATTGAAGAGTTTGAAGACGACATCAAGAAGCTCACTAAGTACATCAACGAGAACATGTGGAGCGAAGAGGACGGATTCCTCTACGACCAATACGAGGACAACAGCCTCAGCACCACACAAGGCATCTATGCCTATTGGGTACTCCACACCGATGTGCTCCCGAAGGAGAAGCTCGACAAACTCGTGGCTCACCTGAACGACACGACTAAATTCAACCGCACACATCGCTGCCCGTCGCTCTCGGCAAGCCATCCGAAGTATAAGGCCAACGGCCGCTACTGGGTCGGAGGTGTATGGCCAGGAGCAAACTACATGCTCATCTCCGGCCTCGTGAACAAAGGCTACCGCGATCTGGCGTGGGATATAGTCACGAACCACTATAAGAACGTCTTCGAAGTCTACAAAAAGACAGGCACCTTCTTCGAATACTATGCACCAGAAGGCACTGAGCCCGGATTCATGGCCCGCAAGGACTTTGTGGGATGGACAGGACTGCCACCAATTGCCGAACTGATTGAATACATCTTCGGTATTCGTGCCGACATACAGGAAAATCACATGACCATTGACGTTCATCTGACCGACGGCTATGGCATCGACCGCTATCCATTGGGAGAAAACGGAGATGTTTCGGTTAAAGTGGCAAAGCGCAGTTCGAAGAACGAGAAACCAAAGGTGACCATCAAGAGCAATATACCGTTCAAGGTCACCCTTATCTGGGATAACGGAAAAGAAGAGAAAGAAATAAAAGCCGGAACTCAAACCATTTAATGACGATGAAAAAGATTGGTTATTTTCTGATATGTCTTGCATTTGTCGGACTATGCACATCGTGTGCCTCAAAAGGCGAGAAGATAG
>CACZRN010000087.1 GCA_902783625.1 uncultured Prevotellaceae bacterium | reverse complement strand
GGCAATGGCGTCGGGCGAGATGTCTATTGCTGTCACCACAGAGTCATCTACATCGAGTGCCAGCGACACTGCAATGCATCCCGAGCCTGTGCCGATGTCGAGTATGCGGCATGGCTTTCTGCATTGCATTGCCTCGACGGTGACCAATGTGACGAGTTCTGCTGTTTCGGGCCGGGGGATGAGCACGCTCGGCGACACGCTGAACCAACGGCCGACAAACTCAGTGCGTCCCACGACATACTGCACCGGTTCGCCTGCCAGTAACCTGTTCGAAAGGCGCTCGGTGGCCTCTGTCGGCAACTGCATGTCGGCACCCATCACAATGTCTTCCATCGTGATGCCGAACTCACTCTCAAGCGCCAGTCGTGCCACTGCCCGTGCCTCACGTTCACCATACAGCGGTGTGAGTCGGCGGCATAGTTCTCTGTAGGAAAACTTCTCCATCACTTGGCAAAGTTACTGCAAACTGAGCGCAATGCAAAAAGAAAAAAGAATTTTTATTTTTGTATTGCCGAAGTGCAGCGTAAACATTACCTTCCCTTCTTCGCTTCGCTTGAAACGGTGACCTTCGGTTCTTCTTTAGAAAAAGTTACTGCAAGTCGAGGGCAGAGACAGAAACTCGACGAAGACAAAACCTACTGCAAGTTGAGCAAAAGATTAAAATAATCCCTGCCATTGAAAAATGACAGGGATTTAACTTTTTATGAAAAGGTCTATGAGGCAGGTAATACCTCAATGCGTTGGTTTTTTTCTACCACGGAAGCGGTTGACATTTCGCCTCCGCACGGATTGTCTTACCTGGCTTAAACTTTGGTACAATTTTGTAGAAATAATAACTCGACAATGCAGCATAAGCTCCAGTTACGCCCTCTCTGACAGCAAAATTAAGAGTAACCACAGTTTCGTCATTGCTGTTTTTTATGTTGATACCATCATATACGTATACATATGGAGCAGAGAGTGGGACAACAGTCATAATTATTGATATTTTTGAGAAGTCCATCTCTGGTATTTCCATTTCTCCTTTATATACAGATTCGAGTTCCTTTCTGGAATTGATAACGATGCATGGAGGGGTATCAAAGTTATAACTCTCAAATCCCTCATAATTGTCCCTTAACTTTCCTTTTCCTTCGTTAAAATCAACACGTGGCTCTCCATATGGGAATGTCTTGCTCAGAAAATCGTTGATTGTTTTCACATTCTCATTATCTTCCGGGCTCAGTTCTCCGAAATCACTTGTAAGAATAAACTCATCATCGCTGGTGCAACCCGAGAACACACCCACAAAAAACAGCATAATTGTTGCTGACATGAACAGCTTAATTTTAGTTTTCATAATCATATCCTCCTGTTTTTTGATAAATTTATTTTAATGATATTTTGAAACTTTGTTCTTTTTTCTCTTTAAACACCGAATAGCTCGTTTCCTTGCATCAGTAGTAGAAAAAAAGTTTATTCTTTGCAAAACTATGAAATTATGATTGATGAGCCAAAATTTTTAAAAAAATAATTGGAACGAGATTATCATATTTTATTTAATATCATATCATTAGCATCCAGTTGGGATTGGAATGCTAATGACTTTTTAATAATAAACAACCATCAGCTGCCCTCGCTGTAGCCCCTTAATACAAAGGCCCTGAGCACATGACGAAAATTTTGCTAGCAAAATTCTCATTAAAGAGGCCCTTTACCCACATTAAAGAGCCCATCTATTCAAAATTTTGCTAGCAAAATTTTTAGCAATGATATAGCATTTGGCACACTTCCTTCTAAAATCTTCCCACCACCCCCACCCTTCAAGGGTGGCGGAGATATCAACTTTATTTCTTTCCCAATTCAAATTATTTAACGTCGCCTTTGCACGATTATCCAATGATAATGCGTAATTTTGTCGCACATCTAAAGGACTCTTTTTGATGAAGCAAGTAATCCTCACATTCCTTATTGCCTTTGTCACACTGACACAAGAGGTACAGGGCACCACGAATGAAAGAGGCTCCGACCACAAGGAGCTCTGGAAGAAGAGCATCGCCGGCATCAAGGGCTATCACCTGATGCTGCCCAATGACTATTGGGGCAAGCTTCCCTGCATCATTGAATTTAGCGGCATTCCACAGTATGCGCTCTACGACCGCCAGGGCAAGCGCATTTACCATCTGGTTGGTTTCGCAGACGGTGATGAACAGCACTTCAAGAAGGAAATTCTGAAAGCATTGGGAGAGTGAAAATAAAAATTCTTTTTCTTTTTGCATTACTCTCGACTTACACTAACTTTTTCTTTGGGAATAAGAAGTTAGCCTGCACCTCGGTAAAAAAAAGAATAAATTCTTTTGTATTACTGTCGACTTGCACTAACTTTAACTGACGTTGAAGTTAGGCTGCACCTCGGGATAGAAATCAAAAAAATGCTTTTTTGCTTTGCTCTCCACTCAGTTTGCACTAACTTTAACTGACGTTGAAGTTAGTTTTCGCCTCGGCATAAATAATAAAAATCTTCGACTTTTATTTTGTTCTGCCCTCGGCTTTAACTAACTTTGTAAGCATGAAATGGGATGATGTGTTGTTTCATTGTCTTCCAGCGGGCATTGATGTTCCAGATGAGCTAAACGACCCTTTCGACTACGAGCCTGATGCATCGGCATTGGCGGCGTGGGACGACCTGCGTGGCGAGATCGCTCGACGCAAGGAGTGGCGCGAGGAGATAGACCGAGGGAAGATGTTCGGCGTGCTTGTGGTCGTTGATGCCGAGGGGCGTGTTGGCTATCTGGCGGCATACTCGGGGCAGATTGGCGGGCAAAGCGACAGCAACGGCTTTGTGCCGGCGGTGTTCG
This sequence comes from uncultured Prevotellaceae bacterium, assembly GCA_902783625.1. GTDB lineage: Bacteria > Bacteroidota > Bacteroidia > Bacteroidales > Bacteroidaceae > Prevotella. Next base: position 4,178 of record CACZRN010000087.1, on the reverse strand, counting down.
ACTATCTCCAACCTGACGGATATTTCAAGACTAAAGAGTCTGAGATTTCGGCAATTAACGCTGAGATTGCACAGATGTGCAGCAGTGAGCAATATCTAAGTCTTCAAGCTTCGTTGAAAAAGATTGAAAGCGACGGACAGCAGATGCTCTTTGCACAGGCATCGGCCATGCGTATGGCAAAGCAGATGCGCAACCAGCGGAGGCTTGAGGGCTATCTGTCAGCAACAGAAACGGCTGATATGATTCGCGAGAGTCAGTTCCAAAAGGCTGAGTTGCGCAGGGCCAAGAAAGCGCAGGAAGAGCGTGTGGCAGCGGTGAAAGCCGAGTTGCAGCCTCTTGAAGATGCCATCGCTGCACTGAAACATCGCCGACATGAAATGTCTGACCAGCTACAGCGGTGGTTGTTCATGCAGTTCGATATGTTAAATAGCCGTGGCGAGAGTCGCAATCTGATTGATATCTTCGCCTCCACACCCCAGCAGATACCACCGTCAGGTAGTGGCGAGTGTTGCGAGCCTCGACTTCTGCAATATGCCTTTGCCCATGGACTGTCACCGCGAAGCATTGCCATGTTCTGGTGGGGAGAATCACCGAAAGATGTGGTGCGCCATGCGGGGCATTACTATCCCGCATGCAGTGGTAAGTGCAAACCTATTCTCGAGTGGATGTTGGACGGCATGACGCTGCGCAGAGGACCGATAGCGACGAGTGGCAGGCATTGTCAACTCAATATGCTCTACGATGATGAATATCTTTGCGTTGTTGACAAGCCTGCGGGCATGCTCAGTGTGCCGGGGCGGTCGGAGCGCGAGTCGGTGGTGTCGGTATTAAAAGAAATGTGGGGTGGGGCGGTGCAACCATTTGTGGTTCATCGGCTCGACATGGCAACGAGCGGCATCCTTGTGGTGGCGAAGAGTGCCGATGTGCAGCAATTGTTGCAGTCGCAGTTCGCACGTCATCGGGTAGGAAAGCGCTATGTGGCGATGCTCTCCTCGCAGTTGCCTGTCGGTAGCGGACAGATAAGTCTTCCCCTGCGGGCAGATACAGCAAACCGTCCTTATCAGATAGTAGATCACGTGCACGGCAAGACAGCTGTCACCAGTTACGAGATACTTCCCGACCGCCATGTGCTGCTCACGCCGATAACAGGTCGTACTCATCAGTTGAGAGTGCACTGTGCTCATAGCGAAGGACTGGCGTGCCCCATTCTCGGTGATGCCCTCTACGGTCACCCTGCCGACAGACTCTATCTGCATGCTGAACAGTTGACAATCGAGCATCCCGTAACCCGAGAGCGGATGACGTTCCATAGCGAGTGCCCGTTTTAGAAAAGGTTGAAAATCATAAAATTAGTGAAAAGAGAAAACCGTTTTTTGCTAATCGGGATTAATGTAATACATTTGCAAACAGAAATGAAAAAGATATTTTTATTACTCCCACTGTTGCTGTTTTCTTGTCTGGCTGTTGGTCAGATAGTAGATCCTGTGAGGTTCACATCGCAGATTAAGACTGCCGACAACGGTGAGGGCGAGATTGTGTTCAGTGGTACGATAGACCCAGGGTGGCATGTCTATTCCACCGGACTGGGCGACAGCGGACCTATTGAGGCTTCGCTGAAGGTGAACAAGATGGATGGCTGCGAGCTTGTGGGAAAGCTGCAGGCGCGTGGAAACGAGATTGCCACCTATGAGGAGTTGTTCGGCATGGACGTGAGATATTTCGAGAAGAGCGTGGAGTTTGTGCAGAAGATACGGTTCACGAAACCCGAATATGCTGTCGATGCCTATCTCGAATATGGCGCATGCAGCGATGTGACGTGCCTTCCCCCGCAAGAGTGCCCGATAGTGGAAAGTGGTAAGTCGCCCATGAAAAACAGTGATGATAAGGACTCTCCCGATGGCGAGACAGCCGATGACGATGAGACAAAGGCATCTGCTAGTGCCGACTCGCTGGATCAGGTGGTAGCCATTGACAGTCTGTTGAGCGACACCATAGCTGTTGCCGACGGCAATCAGGATATTTATACTCCTGTGATTGACGAGATGGCGGCACTTGGCGATACAGGCCGACTGAGCGATCATTCGCTATGGTATATCTTCATAATGGGATTCCTCGGTGGTCTGCTTGCACTCTTGACGCCTTGCGTGTGGCCAATCATACCTATGACGGTGAGTTTCTTCCTTAAGCGCAACAAGGACGACAAGCGCAAGGGTGTCGGCGAGGCGGTGCTCTATGGCGTGGCTATTATAGCCATCTATCTGGCACTGGGACTGCTGGTGACGGCGGCATTCGGGTCGGATGCGTTGAACGCGATGTCGACAAATGCCGTATTCAACGTGTTCCTGTTCCTGCTGCTCGTGGTGTTTGCCCTGTCTTTCTTCGGGCTCTTCGAGATAAAACTACCTTCGCGGTGGGCCGACAATATTGATAGTAAGGCAGCCCGTACAAGTGGTTTTGTGAGCATATTCCTCATGGCATTTACACTGGCGCTCGTCAGTTTCTCATGCACGGCACCTATTGTCGGACTGTTGCTCGTCGAGTCTGTCACATCGGGCTCGTGGGTAAGTCCTGCCGTTGGAATGTTCGGTTTTGCCCTTGCATTAGCTTTGCCTTTCACCCTCTTTGCACTTTTCCCCACATGGCTGAAGCAGATGCCACGCTCAGGGTCGTGGATGAACACAATTAAGGTGGTGCTCGGATTCATCGAACTCGCATTCTCATTGAAATTCCTGTCTGTCGCTGACTTGGCATACGGGTGGAATCTGATGAGCCGCGAGGTGTTCCTCATACTGTGGATATTGATATTCGCTGCCATGGGATTGTATCTGCTCGGTGTTTATCGCTTCCCCAGCGACAATGTTGACGGTACATCGAAACGCATGCCTTGGTTCTGCAAGTTGCTTGGTATTGCCTCCATACTCTTTGCTGCATATATGGTGCCAGGGCTGTGGGGTGCTCCCGTGAAGGCTGTCAGTGCTTTCGCTCCTCCGATGAATACGCTCCGATGGAGTAAGAGCAAAGTCGCCGTCGAGGCCCGATATACCAACTACGAGGATGCCATTGCTGCTGCACAGCGTGAGAACAAACCGCTTTTGCTCGACTTCACTGGTTTCGGTTGCGTCAACTGCCGTAAGATGGAAGCCGCTGTGTGGACAGATCCCCGTGTGGCAGAGCGCTTGCAGAAAGACTACATCCTCGTATCGCTCTACGTCGATGACCGTACTGCGCTACCTAAACAGGAGACTGTTGTCGATGATCAGGGTAATACGAAAGTGCTTAAGTCGGAGAAAGACAAGTGGAGTTGGTTGCAGAAACATAAATTTGGAGCTAACACGCAGCCGTTCTATGTAGCTATCGATCCTGCTGGGCATGCTCTCACACCGTCGCGAAGCTACAATGAGGACATCGCCGCCTACCTGAAATTCCTCGATGACGGATTGCAGAGGTTTAAGAGTAAAAACTAATTGAAAAAGGAAACATAAAAGGGGAAGCGACCTGTTAGTCGTTTCCCCTTTTGTATCTAAAGAAATTAAAATCGTATTATCCCCTATTTCTTCCTTCCAAAGTCGGCTGGCACCTCGCCCCACTTTGCTGTCTCCCATTTGCGAATCGGAGTTTTTATCGTGTGTGTTCGCAGCCAGAATTCGGCGCGGGTGATGATATTGTAGAGCTCCTCTGTCTCAGGTGTCCGCGGCAGTTTCGTCTTGCAGCGCTTGTTGTTCACCCAAAGGATGGCGTTGTATGAATCGCTGTAGATAATCCGGTCGTTGATGCCCTGCTTCTCCATTAATGCCAAAGCATGGACAATGGCAAGGAACTCGCCGATGTTATTGGTGCCGTGAAGTGGTCCGAAGTGAAACACAGTAGCGCCTGTCTGCAGGTCAACTGCTTGATACTCCATCGGCCCGGGGTTACCCGAGCATGCCGCATCAACTGCCCATGCCTTTGCCTCCACTTCTGGGGGAAGGGGCAGGACGGTATCGTTGCGGTATGACGGTGGGTTTACAGGCTCGTTCTTCATGACGATGGGGATGTTACATGCGCTCTGGCACTTCTATTCCAAGGAGCGACATGGCAATACTGATAACCTTTGCCACATTCTTTGCCAGTACAAGGCGTTGCTGTTTCTGCGCTGTGGTGTCGGCATTGAGGATACTGTAGTCGTGATAGAACTGATT
>CACZRN010000086.1 GCA_902783625.1 uncultured Prevotellaceae bacterium | reverse complement strand
TTGATGCCACGAGTAGTGCTGCTGATGGGCTTCAACTTCTCTCCATCACGACCAATGGCTCCGTTGATCATGCCATGTTCCCATTTCTTGATATGCTCAACTGTCACTTCAAAGCCCTTGATGTCTTCCTTCCATAAGAACTTCTTGAAAGATTTTAAGGCAGATTCGTATGGTTCTGCCGTGGTGTATCTGGCTCCATCATTCTCTGTACGCAGATTATGGATTATCTCCTCCCAGATGCCTATGAAGGATTCCTGCGTATGTGAAGCCACCTTGCCTTCTACTACCATGCGGACAGCATCCAATGTCAGCTCATGCCCAGGATTCAGATTGACGAGCATCTCCTTGTATTTGTCAACACATTCTAACAGCCGTTTCTTCTCCTCATACTTTGGCGACTTGCTCTTCTGCACGTTGCAGATTTCGGAGAATTCTTGCTTGCTGCAGCTGCCACCTACTGGATAATAGTAGGAGCGTCGGTCGATGGTGAAGCGCGCCTTTATGGGGTATTCAGTTACGTCCTTCCGGTTGCTCCGAATGTCAAGGACGATTGCCATGGTGCATTGACGCTCTTTGAAACCTGTAAGTGAGGTAGTGAGTTTCTTTGCCATATTATCATCAATGTTTTTGCGACTTGTTTTTGCAATCTCTTTCAATTTTATTCAACTCTATAGACGTTTACCCATTGTTTTCATCTCGTTTTCGCGAAAACAATGCGAAAACAATCGGCGTGAGTTATGGGGTTTTTTAACATTTCGTTTGATGGTGCAAATTTAGTAAATCATTGATAATCAACCAAATTTCAAACAAAGAAAATTTCATAAAATTGTATTCTCTCAGACTCATAATCTGGAGGTCACAGGTTCAAGCCCTGTCTGGTCCACATTGAGAATCGCAGTCGCGGTTCTCTTTTTTATCAGGTAACTTACCGACAATTCAAAGGCTTTCACTTTTCTTTTGTTTACATAAAAGGCTCTTTTGTCGCGCATAATGGGCTTTTAAATGACATTTAATGGGCTTTCTTGTCGTACTTAAGAGGCTCTTATGTGGCGGAAAAGGGATGCTTTAGATAAAAATGAGCGTATTTTTGCTTTTGTCAGGCAAAAAAACTAATTTTGCACCCACAAACACCAAACCATATGAAAATAGCTATCTTTTGCAGTGCCAACGAGAATATCGACCGTGATTTCTTCACCATTACCGCTAATTTGGGGCGCAGACTTGCCGAGCAGGGACACCAGATTGTGTTCGGAGGATGTAACATGGGGCTCATGGAATGCGTTGCCCGTGCCACGAAAGAGGCTGGAGGCAGGACCATCGGTGTGGTGCCAAGGATAATCGAAAAGAATGGGCGCACGTCGGATTATGTCGATGTGACCATTCACTGCGATAATCTCAGCGACCGCAAAGACTTGATGCTCAGCCACAGCGATATGGCAATAGTGCTCCCAGGTGGGATAGGCACACTCGATGAGATGTTCTCGATGGCGGCTTCGCACACCATAGGATATCATCATAAACCCGTTGTTGTACTCAACGCAAAGGGCTTCTGGGACACTCTCGTTGCCATGCTCGACGACTTGCAGGCACGAGGTGTGGTGCGCGGCGACTATCACAACTATATTCAGATAGCGAAAAACACCGAAGAATTGATGAAAATCATCGATTTCATCGGGAGGTAACAAAACGAGAAAAAGCAAATGAAATACAACACTCACACGCTACACTGCGGCATGAGGATAATACATCTGCCACGTCAGGGCAATGTGGTTTATTGCGGCATCGGTATCAATGCAGGAGCAAGAAACGAACTCCGTGGCGAGGAGGGACTTGCCCATTTCTGCGAGCATGCCACATTCAAGGGCACAGGGCGACGCAGGGCGTGGCATATACTGAACTGTCTCGAGAGTGTGGGCGGCGACTTAAATGCTTTCACAAACAAGTCGGATACTATCTACCACGCAGCCGTGCCACGCGAGCATGTGGCAAAAGCTATCGATCTGCTCACCGACATTGTGTTCCACTCGGTGTATCCTGAGAACGAGATTGAGCGCGAGAAAGAGGTGGTATGCGACGAGATAGAGAGCTATAACGACTCTCCTGCCGAACTGATATACGATGAGATTGACAACATCCTCTTCGAGAATGCTCCCTTGGGGCATAATATCCTTGGTACAGCAGATAGTGTGCGCTCATTCAACAGCACTGACACAGCACGTTTCACACACCGCAACTACCGCCCGGAGCGGACAATATTGTTCGTCAGCGGCGATGTGAATTTTACAAGAATAGTGCGCCAGATGGAGAAAGCAATGGCAGCATACGACAGTGCAGAACCTTTTGTGGAGAAGCCTACGGCAACGTCACAGCAGTTAACAGCCACAGCACATCAGGGTGAAACGATAGAGCAACTGCGAAGCACACATCAGGCACACGTAGTGATGGCAACAGGTACATATACAGTATTCAACGAGAAGCGTTTGCCGCTGTTTCTGTTGAACAACATGGTGGGCGGACCAGGCATGAATGCCATATTCAACATCAATCTCCGCGAGCGCCACGGGCTGGTGTATTCTGTGGAAAGCAGCATGTCCACATGGGACAACGCCGGGGCGTGGTACACTTATTTCGGTTGCGATCATCACGATATAGACCGCTGTCTGCGACTGATAAGAAAAGACATGGATCGCTTGATGAACGACACTGTGACACCGACACGCCTCAGCGCTGCAAAGCGCCAGATGAAAGGGCAGATGCAGGTGGCTAACGATAACCGTCAAAGCACCACGCTCGACTTCGCCACCGACTATCTGCACCTGAATCGCCAGAAGGACTTTTCACTGCTTGCCCAACGCATAGACAGCATCACCGCCGACGAACTGCAAAGCGTGGCGCAAGAGGTATTCAACCCCGATAGACTGACTACGCTGATTTTCAGATAAACGAAAGGGAAAACACTTTTCTCCCTCAAGGAATACAAAAAGAGGACCGACGCACATATTTTGCATCGGTCCTCTGTGTTTCTTAACAAAGATGAGCGTTAACGCATTGCCCAGAAATTGTCGGTTGCAACGGCTGCGCGAACGTCTTCGACACCAGCTGCGTTGAGTGCAACATCGATTTTCTCACCTGCTGGAAGGGTCATCTTAACAGTGCCATCCTCGTTGAAGCGAAGAATCTCTGTGGTCTTGCCATTCTGTATCTTCGACCAAGAATCGTTAGTCTTGTCATAAACGAATGTGAGCACGTCGCCATCGGGAGCGGTAATCTCATAACCGTCGATGAGAGTCTTCACTGCATAGTAGCGGCCATCCTGTCCTTTCACCTGCTGTGTCTTGCCCACATTGCTTGCCATGGGATTGCTTCCTGACCAGAACTCGATGGTGTTGAGAACAAATACATCGGCAACAGCGCAAACTGCATAAGCCGGTGAAATAACAATGAAGATAAGTTCGTTGAGGATTTTGCTACCGGTAGCTTCCTTGTTCCATGAAGCAAGCTTGTTGAACAAACCGAATGAACCTACACACGATGTTGTCAGTAATGTTGCAGAAAGAAGAATTGCAACAACTTTCAGATGTTTCTTAATCATAACGTATAATGTTTAAAAGTTAATTTCTCGCTGCAATTTTACACAATTTCTTTCTTATAACAAAGAATTTCTTGCATTTTTCAGCAAAAAAGCTGTTTTTTATGACACGATGTGCCTTAAAGATAGAAAATGCTCTCTGGTCCCATATTGAAAAGCAAGTCGAGGATGCTGAGGTTTGGCAAGAAGCCGTTGCTCTGCTGATAAACCTGATAATATGGCACGGGATTGAAGTCGTTGTCGGGCTGCGGATGTTTGGGTGTTATGCCATTTCGTAGATCGATGTAGCCCATCGACGGAGCTTCGTCGGGACGGATGAAGTCGGTTGTCACCTGCAGTGTTGGATGAATATCGAGCAGGCGACACATCAAACGGGTGATGTCGAGATTGAAATCGAAAAGACGTTCCCACCGCTGAGTGTAGAACTGAGCGATGTCGTCGATATAATAATCATAGAAAGCACTCTCGCCGTAAGCCGACTCAAGTGCTTTCTGATGTATGTGCCGCCAGTTGCCATGGTCGCTGATGCGCAGATCGGCCATCGGTGTCGATGTTGCTGAGCCCTTGTGTTCAACAGGAACGGTGAGTGCAAGCGGCCCCGACGGCGATGCTATGATACAACGGTTGCGGTATGTCTGTTTCTGGAAATTCTCGCTGGCATCAATCACACACGATACTGCGCGGTTTAGTTTCTGATACCACTGCACAGGACCGAAATAGGTTGAGGAAAGCAGCAAGGCGGTTGTTGTCTGTTCGGTAGCCATTCGCGGTGTGATTAAAGCAAATGTGTGTTTACTCGCTTTTCAGTCTGAACTTCAGGGTATATGCCTTCCCGACGATATCGTTGCCAGAGATGATAGCCGAGTCGTTGCCGCTGACAAGCAGATAATTCCTACATGCCCCGCAGTCGCACCCGTCGCTACAATAGTTGTTGATAACGAAGCTCTCGCCACCCACCTCGATTGTGTCGCCACCCATTGCCGCCACCCGCGATATGCTTAGCGTGCTGTCGCCATAGACTATCAGGTCACCGCGCTTCACGTTGCCACGCGACAGACGGTTGACAAACACCTTATCACCGCGGTTAAGCCCTGGCACAAGATTATCAGCCGACGCCGTGCAGATGGTGAAAGCATAGGCTCTGATGATGAGCATCACCACTATTGCAACGGCAAGCGATACGATGAACTTCAGGGCGTTGAGCATACGATGGGGGTTGAGAGATGTTACTTAATATTGTCAACCATGTTGAACAGTCGTCCCCAGCGTATTCCTTTTATGCCTGCACGGTCTTTGTCGTGCGACCACCAGATGAATATCGGTTTACCTACTATATGATCCTCAGGCACAAATCCCCAGTAGCGTGAGTCGGCAGAGTTGTGACGGTTATCACCCATCATCCAGTAGTAGTCCATCTTGAACGTGTACTTCGTTGCCAACTGGCCGTTGATGTAAATCTGTCCGTTTTTCACATCGAGCTCGTTGCCCTCGTAAACCTTTATCGGACGCTCATATACGGCGATGTTTTCCATTGTAAGATCAATACTCTCGCCTTTCTTCGGAATCCACACAGGACCGTAGTTGTCGCATGTCCACCCCGTTACGGCATTGCGTGGATACACCTCACCCACCGGTGCATTCTCGTTGATGGTGACGCTCTCCACAATATCGGGGCGCGCCTTCAGTCCTTCAACGGCACGCTTGGTGAGAGGAAGATAACCATGTGAGTTCAGACTGGCAAGGTCTTCCATCGTTATACCGAGCTCTTGCATGAGGTCATCGGGGATATATTGCTTCAGTTTCACATAATATGTGTACTGCACATTATCGGGTTCTTTGTTGGGTTTGCCGTCGAGATACACGATTCGGTTCTTCACTTGCAGTGTCTGTCCAGGCAATCCCACGCAGCGCTTCACATAGTTTTCGCGGCGATCAGTGGGTCGCGAGCTTATATCGCCATACTCGTGGGGGTTGTTGGCAATGTAGTTGCGCCCCATAGCATATACGATATTATAATAGTCGTGCTGCTGCTGAGGGTTCAAGTCGGCAGGGTTAACAGGCGTAGGATAGTTGCGCTCGTAGATTTGCTGACCGAAGTCGTACACCATCTTATAGTATTCTGTCTGATAAGGCTGCTCGGTGCAGATGGTATCGCCGGCGGGGTAGTTGAACACCACGATGTCGTTGAGCTTCACATTTCCGAAGCCTTTCACGCGACGGTAGTCCCAGTGTGGCCAGCTGATATACGACTTGCAGTTGAACAGCGGCAGGGTGTGCTGTGTGAGTGGCATGGTGAGTGGTGTCTGCGGGATGCGCGGACCGTAGCTTACCTTCGACACGAAGAGGTAATCGCCTGTGAGGAGGGATTTCTCCAACGAGCTCGAAGGGATGACATAGTTCTGGAAGAAGAACAGATTGATGAAATATACAGCCACGAGAGCGAACACGATAGCGTCAACCCACGACATGATAAACCGCACCGGACCTTCAGCTTCTTTCCACCATTGCCAGCGTATTTTCTTGGTTATATACACATCGAAGATGAACGGAACTACAATGAGTCCGAGCCAACTCTTCACCCAATAGAGAAACAACAGATAGAGAGCGAGCACAACAATGAACTTTGCCCACTGCACTTTCATGTTTAGTTTTGCCTTTTTCTTGTCAATCATAATTTATTTCAGTATTTTGTTAGAGCACTTAATAAATTAAATGTGCTTGGTGATTATTTATCTTTCAGAATTTAAACATGTCGCTGATTGTCAGCAATCCGCTATGCTCTTTGGTATATTCGGCTGCGAGCACGGCGCCGAGTGCGAATCCCTCGCGCGAATGGGCTTCGTGTTTGATGGTAATAGTGTCGGCATTGCTGTCGTATTTAACACTATGTATTCCCGGCACCTCACCCTCGCGACGGCAGTTTATCAATAGCGGATTCTCACCTTTTGGCTCGAAAAGGAATACTCTCCCATCGGCATCCACATACTCTCCCACCGACCAATTCGACTTGCGATCGATGCGATCAACGATATCCTCAGCGAGTGTGATGGCCGTGCCAGAAGGATAATCGAGTTTGTGCACATGGTGAACTTCCTCCATGCTGACATAGTACTCAGGGAAGCGGTTCATTATCTCAGCCAAGTAGCGATTCACTGCCGAGAAGATTGCCACGCCGATAGAGAAGTTCGAAGCCCAGAAGAGTGTCTTTCCTTCCTCGGTGCACATTCGCTTCACATCGTCTGCATGGTCTTTCATCCACCCTGTGGAGCCGCTCACCACCTTCACTCCTTTCTCAAAAGCTTTCAGGTAGTTGCCATAGGCAGCTGTGGGATTGGTGAACTCTATCGCTACATCGGCCGACGCAAACGCCTCGGAGTCGAAGTCCTCTTGGTTGTCGACGTCGATTTTACAAACAATCTTGTGGCCTCGGGCAAGGGCTATCTTCTCTATCATGTGCCCCATCTTGCCGTAGCCAATAAGTGCTATTTTCATAATAAAGAATATTTCAAAGTGCAAAAATAGAAATTATTTTCCATATAATCTTGATTTTCAAATAAAATAACATCTGCTCAATTATAATAACATCTTCGAGGCTACGATACAATAATCCCTGCCACCGAAGCAGATAGCAGGGATTATATTGGATATATTCTTTATTTAATGTCGAATTAGTAGCCTCTTTGCTTTAACATGATATTTATAACAATTTCTTTTATCATATTATCTTACATCACAATATTCCGCCGCCGAACCTCCTATCAGGGCTGGCTCTACCCACTCTATATCGTTACGCTGGTGAATTTTATTTGCCAGTTGTAATATTTCGTAGGAGGTTTTAAGATTGCAATCGAAGTAATCGCATATAGAATTGCGAGATGACAGACTCTCGTTGAGTTTCAATACATCAGCATAGTCTTTTTGTATGGGCTCTGAGCTTGCTCCGTTTTTCATCCTTATGGATATAATATTTTCAATCCAGGTTAGACCACCATTATATGTCGGATCATTATATGCTGAAGATACATATAGATATGGTGTTTTAAAATATTTTCGACTGACAACTAATGAAGTCTTCATTCCTGGATTGTCGGACCTTTCTGTTATAACACCTTCTTTTTTTGATATAAATTCAAGGGCTTCTTTTCCTTTTTCATCACTCCACTTCACATACAAATTATATGGAGCTTTAACCTGAGGCTTTAACTCAATATATTCATCGCCAAGCCATCGCCATTGCTTCTTGGCAGCATTAGGATCAACATTATAATAAGTTATGTCGTATGTTGCGTCGTAATCAACTTCTTCTATTTCATCATCGCTGGTGCAACTTGAGAACACACCCACAAAAAACAGCACAATAATTGCTGACATGAATAATTTTATTCTCCCTTTCATATTCTATTCCTCCATTATTTTACTGAAAAATTAATTGTGAATTATATTTTATGATAAATAAAAAATACACTCAACGGGCGTAATTCGCTTTTGCGTGAATATTTTTGCCTGGTTTAAACTTTGGAACAATTTTGTAGAAATAATAAGAAGATATGACACAATAATCCAAATCTAATGTCTTAAAATTAACAGTAACTAAAGTTTCATTTTTACTATTTTCCAATTTTATATTATCATATTTATATCCAGTACCTGGAAGCCAAACACGCCCTAAAATGATTGATATTTTTGAAAAGTCAATATCTGGAATCTTTTCATCGCCTATATATAGAGAAGCTAAGCCTAAATAAGAGTTTATAACAAAACAAATGTTATCTTCTATTTCGCCGTTCCATTCCCTACCAATTTCTTTATAATTATTTTTTAACTCCTCTATTGTCTGATAACCAGACAAGCCATTGGGAAAAGTCTTACTTAGGAAATCGTTCGCGACTTGTACGTCATCATTTATTTCCACCTCCAAATCCTTAAAATCATCATTGGAACATGCGACGAACATTCCGGCGGAAAGCAGCAAGAGAATTGCTGATATGAATATTTTAATTCTCGCTTTCATATTCTATTCCTCCATTATTTTACTGAAAATATTAATCTCTTTTTCTTATAAACACGATAACACTGGAAATCTTGCATCAGAAGCAAGAAAATTAATTTTTGTATTCTATAATTAACTTTAGTGTCGGAGCAAAGATAATAATATATCATTAAAAGACAAATTTTTAATATAGTTTTTGACCTTTGGGGTTGTTTTTCTAGGGTTTGGAAGGATAATAGCCGACATGGCAACTCTTGCGAAAAACTGCACAATAGAGGAAAATAGCAAATTGTAAGCAAAACGAGGCGGGTTTTCTATTTTGGTCGAAAAGTGGAAATTCGGTGGCAGAGACGAAAAAATGGAGAAAAAACGGACATTTTTGGCGATTCTTGTAACGCTCTGTCATTCAGCCAGATATAGACTTTGCATGTTTTTGGTGGTTTTTCTGGCTTCAATAACCCAATGGGTTAATGGCAATAAAGAGCCTCTTTAATGGCGATAAAGAGCCCATCTATTGGCAATAAAGAGGCTTTTTACCAAGGGTTTTTGCACCGTTTGAGGGTGTTTTTCCCATATTTTCACCCGATTTTTAACACTTTGATGCCGAAAAAGGAGGTTTTTCCGTCGAAAGAAGACAAAAGAGTTGCGCTTTCAATTCGTAACTTTTAGGCAGAAACAACACACTATAAAGCGTAAAAAAGTCACGCAAAAGGCGATTTTTCAGGTTGCACACGCGGTTTTTGTTACGATTCAAAGCAGCCGACGGAAAACAACTTACTCGCTCACGAGTCATAAACATGTCATCCAAAGGCAATTGGTGCTGCTTTTTCAGCAGAAACTATAAAAAACACCTTTCCAAGGCTTTAAATATTGTTAAATATTTACTTTATTCAGCGATTTTAACGTAATTTTGCAGCCAAATATGTTTTTATGAACAAAAAATTAAAAGTTACGATAGTCATTCTGTTCTCACTCGTGGCGCTCCAATCGTGTTTCAAAGACGAGCCGTTGAATGCCGAGTGCGACATTGAACAAGCTTATATCCACACCGACAATCCCGAGGAAGTGTTCTTCAACGTCACCGACACGATTGTCAACGTGCCCTACGACGCTTCACAGATAGTGTTCAACGTTCGCCGCCATGCCGATGTGGCTGCCCTCGCACTGCACTTCCGTCTGACAGAAGGAGCAACTATAGTGCCCGAGAACGGCTCAGTGCAAGACTTTTCAGCAGGGCCCGTCACCTACACCGTAACATCGGAAGACGGGCAGTGGAACCGCACATATATGGTTAGCGTTAACAAAGTGGCGACAATAACAGAGACAGAGATAGCCATCGACTTCGAGAATTACGAGCTTGAGCCCGAGAAAAAGAAGTACTACATATGGCACAACGTGCTTGGCGACGGCTCGCTGGGCAACGATTGGGCAACAGGTAACCCTGGATTCCGCATCAGTATGAGCACGGCAAAGCCCGACCAGTTCCCCACTACACCACTCGCTGAGGGACTCGACGGGGCTGCATTGAAACTGGAAACGAAAGACACGGGGCCATTCGGAAAAATGGCAAAGATACTTCTGGCAGCCGGAAATATGTTCCTCGGAACATTCGATCTGACAAATGCCATCATGGAACCCCTCGCCGCAACACGCTTCGGAATACCGTTCGACAAAAAACCGATAAAACTGACAGGATACTATCAGTACAAACCCGGAGATAAATACCAAAACAAAGAAGGCAAGACTGTTGAGGGTAAGACCGACATAGGCAACATCTATGCCGTTCTCTACCGCAACCACGACAGTGAGGGTAACGCCATTGTGCTGCACGGTGACGACGTAAAGACAAACAGTAACATCGTGGCACTTGCCGACTTGGAGATAACAACAACCACTACAGAGTGGACTCCATTCGAATTCGAATTCAACTACCTGAGCGACATCGACATGGATCTGCTCGAAAACAGAGGCTACAACATCACCGTGGTGTTCTCGTCGAGCAAAGACGGAGCATTCTTCGAGGGTGCCATAGGCAGCTGTCTGAAGGTGGACAAGGTGAGACTAATTTGCGAGGAGGAAGAATAATGAAAAAGATATTACTTACACTGACCGTTTTCATTGCGCTCACAACGAGCACACGTGCCGAGGGCTTCCTCTCCGACACGCAGATATGGACACGCTTGGGATATAACATCGGTGGTACTGCCCCCGTAGGATTGCCAGCCTCCATACGCGCACTCAACAAATTTGCCATACTGCCAAACCTGCAGATTGGTGTGGAAGTGGCAAAACCGTTGTCAGAGACATGGGGCATAGAAACAGGGCTTCGACTTGAGAACAAAGCGATGGAAATCGATGCAGAGGTGAAGAACTATAAGATGGAGATAACACGTGGCGACCAGATACTCGCAGGAATGTTCACGGGTAACGTGACAACATTCGTCGATGAGTGGATGATTACACTTCCGGTACTCGCCACACTCAACATATCGGAAAAGGTGCAACTGAAAGCCGGACCCTACGCATCGCTGCTGCTCACACACGGCTTCGACGGCTATGCTTACGACGGATACCTGCGTGTTGACAACCCAACAGGACCGAAAGTGGAGCTCGGAAGCGAGATAGGAAAGCGAGGCGATTATAACTTCTCCGACGATATGCGACGCATGCAAGTGGGCCTCGAGGCTGCCGTCGACTGGCATCTTGCATCGCGAGTGGGAGCATTCGCTGAGCTTAACTGGGGCCTGACAGGTGTTCATCACAGCGACTTCAACACCATAGAGCAGACACTCTATCCAATATTCGCAACAATAGGTTTCAACTACAGATTAAAGTAACAAAGGTAAATGAGAAAATTCATAGCAATCGTTGCAATAAGCTTAATGTCGCTGACCGCGATGGCCACCGACTATAAAGACACCCTCGTTGTTACCCTCAATGGGCAGACAACGTACACAAGCGCCATCATCAGCCTTGCAAGCCAGAACAATGGCACTTACACGTTGAGTCTGAATAACTTTATTTTCAAATATAACGGCACTACAACAAACCTCGGCACGATAACCTTCGCCGACTGCAAGGCAAAAGAAACAGACCGTGGACTGTTGCTGGAAGAGAATGTTAAAACCACTATTGAAGCAGGTAACATCTCGGGTTTGAGATGGAAAGGGCCGTCATACGGAGAGTTAGCATTCGCAATGCGCGCCTCACTCGTTGGCAACAAACTTCAGGCAGTGATAGACTTCATCCTCCCTGATAGTCCTCAGAAAATCTTCAACCTCCACTTTGGTGAAGGATATCAGCTCTTTAATGGCTCGTTCGAGACTTTTAAAAACGCAAACGGCGTTGTTGTCGAGGAAGAAGGCACATACGCAGAGCCCGAATACTGGCATTCGTTTATTTCTGCAACGGGAAGTTATGCAGGAGCAGCACCAAAGCCATATCTGTCAAAAGATATTCGTTCCGGAGCAACAAATAGTTCTAAATCCTTGCTATTAAAATCAACATCTATTTTGGGAATTGTTGCTAATGGCACAATCACAAATGGACGATTAAATGCTGGAAGTATGTCGGCTACAAATACTGCAAATCATGCTGAGATGAATATAAGCAATACAGCAAAGGATAATAGCGGACATCCATTCTATGCATTGCTGAATGCTCAACCTGACGACATCACTCTTTGGGTGAAATTCAAACAAGGAACTGCAAATGCAAATCATCCATACGCCACGGTGACGGCTACTATCACCGACGGAACTTATTATCAGGATCCCGAAGACAAAGTATATACCAACATTGCTGCATGCGCAAAGAATAATAAAATCGCCACAAATGGAGGTGCATGGCAGCAACTCACCATTCCTTTCGACTACGAAAACTACAAATCGAACAATGCCGATACGAAAGCAATCATGATAACAATGTCGACTAATGCCGACCCGGGACAGGGAAGTAAAGGCGACGAACTTTATGTCGATGATGTGGAACTGGTGTTTAACTACGGCATTAATTCGGTGATATTCAATGGAAATAGCATCGAAGCATCGGCTTATACTGGCGATAATGTGCCCGACTATATGTCACTCTATACCGCCACAATGACGGTTGACGACACTGTTGCTGCTGATGACTTCATTGTAGAAACAAATGCCAAACAGCCATTGGTGAGTGTAGAGGTGGTTGATGCCGACAACTTCAACGACTTCGAGATAGCAAACAATGCTGATCAGGTGGTTGTTATCACATGCTTTTCCGCCGACTTGTCGAAGGCAACCAAGTGGCTGGTGTTTGTTGAGAAGAACAGAATGCCGGGAGATGTAAACAGCGACAGGAAGGTTGATATCTCTGACGTGACTGCTCTTATCGACATTATATTGGGTAAAGACAACGTAAAACCTTATGTTTACGACCACAAGGCTGCCGACGTTAACAGCAACGGAACAACGGATATCTCCGATGTGACCGCACTTATCGACATCATACTCGGAAAGAAGACAGAAGAATAAAACATTATAACAATTATACAGACAAAAAGAAAAATGAGAAAGTTATTAGTATCAATAGGTTTATTGCTCGGTTTGTCGACAGCGTCGGCAACAGATTACACCGACACACTGGTTGTTACAGTCAACGGCGTTAGTTCTTACCAACACGCAACAATCAGTTTGACAGAACAGGATAACGAAACCTACACCCTGAGCCTGAAAAACTTCAAACTCATAAATGGAGAACAGGTTATAGGCGTCGGTACGATTAGTCTCCCCGACTGTGAAGCCATTAAGACTACTCGTGGAATGATCATCGAAGAGGATGTGGCTATTAACATCGAAGCCGGCGACGACCCGTCTGTAGACTTTTGGATGGGCCCAGCCATCGGTGAAGTGCCTATCAAACTGTGCGCCGCACTTGTAGGAGACAAGCTGCAAGCAGTAATTGACATCAATCTGGCTTTTATGGAGCAGATCATCAACGTGCGTTTCGGTGAAGGATATCAACTCTTCAACGGAACATTCGAGTCGTTCAAAGACGCAAACGGCATTGTTGTCGAGGAAGATGGCACATACGCAGAACCCGAATACTGGCATTCGTTCAACACCGCATCGGGCGAATTGGTATCAATGGCAGGTAAGGCCCCATATCTTTCTTCAGAAACCCGCCCAGGCTCAACAGGAACAAAATCACTGCTGTTGAAATCGACACCTGTCAAGATTTTTGGTATTACTATGGCTGTCGCCAACGGTACAATCACCACGGGACGACTGAATGCCGGCGATACGAATGCTTCAAGCACTAAGAATCATGCAGAGATGGACCTGAGCAAAACGGATAAAGACCCAAGCGGACACCCATTCTATTCGCTGCTCAACGCTCAGCCCGACAGCATCGTAACATGGGTGAAGTTCAAGCAGCAGAGCGTTAACAACCAATATCCATACGCAACAATCTCGGCTACAATAACCGATGGCACATACTATCAAGAGCCTGTGGACAAGACATATACCAACATCGTTGGCCGCGCAGAGAACAATCAGATTGCCAGCAACGGTGCAGTATGGCAGCGGCTCTCGGTTCCTTTCGACTACGAAAGCTATACTGGCAACAACGTGGAGACAAAGGCTATCATGGTGACAATGTCGACAAACAACGGTGCAGGAACAGGTAAGGAAGGCGACGAACTGTATGTTGATGATGTGGAACTAGTTTACAATGCCGACATTACATCGGTTAAATTTGATGGCAACAATGTCGAGGCAACGCAAGTAGTTACTGAAGAAATACCTCAGGAAGCAAACATCTTCACTGCAGAAATGGAAGTGAGCAAGGATGTCACCGCAGAAGACTTCGTTGTTGAGACCAACGCCAAGCAGCCATTTGTCGGTGTGGAAGTCGTAAATGCCGAGGGTATTGATTTCGAAAATCCTGAACTGCAGAAAGAAGCCGACCAGATTGCATTTATCACATGCTACGCC
>CACZRN010000085.1 GCA_902783625.1 uncultured Prevotellaceae bacterium | reverse complement strand
TTGAAGATAAGCTTCACCTCGGGATAGAAAATAAAAAAAGTTTTGTTTTTATTTTGCTCTCCGCTCGGTTTGCATTATCTTTGTCAATTCTTTTAAAAATAAAGTCAAGAATGGAAATGAAACTGAATTTGCTTTCGCAGCAAGAAATAGACGAGCTGAATTTGATAATCGAGAATTCGGAGCGCATTGTGGTGTGCGCTCATAAGGGTCCCGACGGCGATGCCGTGGGTTCGGCGCTCGCATGGGCGGAATATCTGCAGCAGCGTGGTAAGAGCCCTGCCGTGGTATTGCCCGATGCATGGCCCGACTTCTTGCAGTGGATGCCTAACGCCCAGACTATTATCCGCTACGACAAACATCCCGAGCAAGTGGAGCAACTGCTGCGAGAGGCCGACGTGGTGTTCTGCCTCGATATGAATGCCACCGAGCGTGTGCTCGCCATGCAGACAGCCCTCGAGGAGTCGACACCATGCCGTGTTGTCATCGACCACCATCTCGATCCCACACTGCCGGCTAAGCTGACATTGTCGTTCCCCGAACTGAGCAGCACATGCGAGACAGTGTTTCGAATTATATACCAACTCGGTGCATTCGAGCAGATGACGAAGAGTATGGCAACATGCATCTATTGCGGCATGATGACCGACACGGGAGCGTTTACATACAACTCAACTCGCCCTGAGATATACACCATTCTCGGACTGCTGCTGACGAAGCGAATCGACAAAGACCGTATCTATCGTCGTGTGTATAACACGTTCAGCCACTGGGCGTTACGCCTGCGAGGATATGTGATATATCGCAAGATGAACGTGCTTGAGAACGGTCGTGCGAGTTACTTTTCGCTTACACGGCAGGAGATGAGCGACTTCCATTTCATCCGTGGCGATGTGGAAGGACTTGTCAACGAACCACTGCGCATACGTGGCATGCGACTCTCAATCTCCCTCCGCGAGGATGACCGCGTGGATAACCTTGTGTGGGTGAGCCTGCGATCGTACGACGACTTCCCATGCAACAAGATGGCAGAGGAGTTCTTCAATGGCGGCGGCCATCTGAATGCCAGCGGAGGACGGCTGAACTGCTCAATAGAAGAGGCTGAACAAATAACGCGGAAAGCTATCGCCGCCTACTCCGAGCTGCTGAAATGACCTGTCATATTTCAATGCTAATTCGACTTTTATAAGTTTAATTAACACCTTGTATGCGTGTTGAGTGATTGAAACTTAGTAACTTTGCACCAATATATAATATTTGACTCTTGATATGAGAAAATCGATATTTGTTCTTCTTGCTATTGTGGCAGTGGTGAGCATCTGCTCTTGCCGCCATCACGAGACGTATGCCGAGCAGAAAGAGAAAGAGCGCTCGGCCATAAACAAATATATCGCAGACTCGGCTGTACACGTGATATCCGAGGATGAGTTTGTCGCAAATGACTATACCACCAATCTGTCGCGCAACGAGTTTGTGCTGTTCGAAAGCACCGGCGTGTACATGCAAATCGTGCGAAAGGGTTGTGGCGAGAAGATAAAGGATGGCGAAACGGCTACAGTGCTGTGCAGATTTACAGAGCGCAACCTGATGACCGACTCGCTGCAACTGTCTAACGAAGTGCTCGTCTGGGCTTCAATCGTCGACAAGATGACGGTGAAGAACACATCGGGCACGTTCACAGCTTCTTTTATTGTAAACAATAGCCTGATGTGGCTTGCCTATGGCTCTCCGTCAAATACATCGGTACCGGCTGGATGGCTCGTCCCATTCTCTTATATAAACGTTGGAAGACCGTCTAAGGAAGGCGATGAAATAGCAAAGGTGCGGCTCATTGTTCCACATAGTCAGGGGCATAAGCATGCCACCCAGAGCGTTTATCCGTGCCTTTACGACATCAGCTACGAGCGTGGAAGATAGCGGGTGAAGGGGTCGTCTCAGCATCATTATGTGAGACTCCCGCTTGTCATAGCTATACATTTTACATTTAAGTATTCAACATTTTAACATTATAACTTTATTTCATGTCTCTGATAAAATCAATTTCGGGTATCAGAGGAACTATTGGCGGCCATGCCGGTGATACCCTCAACCCTCTGGATATAGTTAAGTTTACGTCGGCTTATGCCACATTCATCCGTAGCAACTGCCCCGATGGCTCTGGCAAGATTGTCGTAGGGCGAGATGCACGCATCTCGGGCGAGATGGTGAAGAATGTAGTATGCGGCACACTGATGGGGATGGGATTCGATGTGGTGAACATCGGTCTCGCCACTACGCCTACCACCGAACTTGCAGTGCGCATGTCGGGAGCCGATGGCGGAATCATCATCACGGCAAGTCACAACCCTCGCCACTGGAATGCTCTTAAGTTGCTCAACTCAGAGGGCGAGTTCCTTACCAAAGCCGATGGCGAGCAAGTGCTCAGCATGGCAGAGGCAGAGGAATTCAACTATGCTGATGTCGATAATCTGGGCAGCTACTGCGAGGATGACTCGTTCGACAAACGCCATATTGACAGCGTGCTTGCGCTCAATCTTGTTGACGTGGAGGCCATTCGCGCTGCCAAGTATAAGGTTTGCGTAGATGCAATCAATTCGGTTGGCGGAGTGATATTGCCTAAATTACTTGATGAACTTGGGGTGGGGTATACCATCCTTAACGGCACTCCCAATGGCGATTTCGCTCACAATCCAGAGCCTTTGGAGAAGAATCTGCAGGGCATCATGGACGAGATGCGCAGTGGACGTTACGATTTAGGCATTGTGGTTGATCCCGACGTCGACCGATTGGCGTTTATATGTGAAGACGGCCGAATGTTTGGAGAGGAATACACACTTGTCAGTGTCGCCGATTATGTGCTCTCATGCATGAAGGCTCAGGGCGTTGACTCAAGTCGGCTCAACACGGTGAGCAACCTTAGTAGTACACGTGCATTGCGGGACATCACCAACCGATATGGCGGCACATACACCGCAGCAGCTGTGGGTGAGGTGAACGTAACTACAAAGATGAAGGAAGTAGGTGCTGTGATTGGCGGCGAAGGCAATGGTGGTGTCATCTATCCCGAGAGTCACTATGGACGTGATGCACTTGTGGGCATCGCTTTGTTCCTAAGCAATTTGTCGCATAAGGGATGCAAGGCCAGCGAGTTGCGCGCCTCATATCCCGACTACTTCATTGCGAAGAACCGTGTCGATCTCACTCCCGAGGTTGATGTGGATGCAATCCTTGCCAGAGTGAAAGAAATTTATAGGAATGAGCAGGTGAACGATATCGATGGAGTGAAGATTGATTTCCCCGACAAGTGGGTGCACTTACGCAAGTCGAACACTGAGCCTATCATTCGTGTATATAGCGAGGCTTCGTCGATGGATGAGGCCGATGCGTTGGGTAAGAAAATCATGCATGTGATAGAAGAATGTGCAAAGTAGTCAGTACTTGAACCTTTGTACTGCCGGCATCTGACTTTGATGGATAATAAAAAAGTCTGCTAAGATATCCTTGGCAGACTTTTCTGTTTTTTATAAAAGCGTTTTTTTATTCGATAGTCTTGAAGTCATAGCCCTCGTCGCGTAGCCATTCAATTGACTCTGGTAGCGCTGTACGCAACTTGTCGATGCTCTTCAGCGAATCGTGGAAAGTGATAATTGACCCGTTGCGAGTGTAGCGCTGCACGTTTTTCACCACGTCAGCAGCATTAAGAAACTTCGAGTAGTCGCGAGTCACCACGTCCCACATCACAACACGATAATACTTCTTTAGCCAGTAATACACGCTATGCCGCAACCAACCGTGCGGTGGACGGAAGAGGTGTGCGTGAATCAATTCGTTAGCCTGATAGGTATTGATGATATAGGTGGTTGTCCAGTGTTTGAATGAGCCGAGGTGATTCATCGTGTGGTTACCGACCTGATGTCCTTCAGCCTTTATGCGCTCGAATAACTCGGGATGCTTTCTCACGTTGTCGCCGACCACAAAAAAGGTCGCCTTAATGTTGTATCGTGCCAAAACGTCGAGGATAAACGGCGTTGCCTCGGGTATAGGTCCGTCGTCGAAAGTCAGGTAAACTGCCTTCTCGTTTGGGTTCATCCGCCATGTGGCGTGTGGATAGAACCATCTAAGCCATCGTGCAGGTTGTTCTACTAACATTACTAATCCTAAAGTGTAAAGTGGAAAATGTATAATAGGCAGTCGATTCTGCTTTCGGTTTCCACTTTACACTTGCGATATTTCGTTATTAATCCTATTCTGAGACGTAGCCTCCGCGTTGCTGATATATAAGCGAATAGCGGTTTATCTCATCCTCGCGTTTCTCTGATGTCGATTGGTCGATTACTGCGCAGACGCGGTTAATCTCGAACATTATGCGCAGATTCTCAAGGAATCCTCTTTGTGCAAGCCCGAAGCCGGCATCATTGGCACTGATGTACCAGTCGATGTATTGCTTCGAGTTGTTGTAGATTGCATCGACATACTTCTTTGCATTTTCCTTGTCACCGATTTTGGCATAGGTCCAAGCAAACTCTATTCCGCCGATGTAGTTTATAGGAATAGAGTATTCAGGGAATACCTGTTCGTTTTTCTCGAGCACCTTACGGCATCTCACGGTATCGCCGTTGTCGGCAAGGGCCGATGCCAGTTGCGACAGCAGGTGCTGGTGGGTGTAACACATGCGGCGCACTGTCTCGTCGAGATATACACCCTTAGTGTTCACGCCGCCCCACTTGTATCGGTTCATCACGTTGTTGTAAACCTTGTCGACGTCGAAGTTCATCTTTGCGTCACCCTTTGTAGTGAACGGTGTGATGCGGTTGGCCAAGCCTTCTTTTATGAAGTTATCGCCCAGGTTCATGTAGTTGCTTTCGCCCACGGTGATGGCAACATAGATTGGTCGCACCCAATTGCTCTCTGAAA
Source organism: uncultured Prevotellaceae bacterium (assembly GCA_902783625.1). Taxonomy (GTDB): domain Bacteria; phylum Bacteroidota; class Bacteroidia; order Bacteroidales; family Bacteroidaceae; genus Prevotella. The sequence goes on along the minus strand of CACZRN010000085.1, from coordinate 72,569 downwards.
TGATTTCGAGCATCATCAGGTCGTTCTTTCCAAGATAGGAGCGTCCTTCGAGCGAGATGACCATCTTGTCGGGTATGCTGTCGTTAGGCAGCATCATTCCGCTCTTGCGCACGGCCTCTTTGTCGATTGTCATATAAAGGGTGTCGGTGGGGATGACGTGGAAGTTCTCGTCTTCGCTTCTTACCCAATACTTCAGTATGTTCTTCAGTTCGAACGGTTCCTTTCCGAATTGTGCCTCGGCAACAGCCTTATTTTCATTATAGAATTCCTTCACTTGCGATTCCAGTGATGGATTCACTCTGATAAATTCGTTTGTTCCTGCGCAGTAGTCGATTCTCGGCCAAGTTATAGGCAGCGATGGTGAGTCGTAGGCCGGGCGCTTCATTTGGTCGATATACCAGTCGGTCTGCAGATACGACAGGTTGCACACGCGGGCATCGGTTCGCACTCCCTCAACATCCATATTGTACCATAGTGGGAATGTGTCGTTGTCGCCGTTTGTAAAAATGATAGGGTTGCCTTCGTCTTGCAGCGTCATGAGGTAGTTCTGTCCGAAGTCGCGGCAGGTGTATCGCCCGCTGCGGTCGTGGTCGTCCCAGTTCTGCGAAGCCATCTGCAGTGGTACGAGCAGTGTTACGGCGGCTATAATAGCTGCAGCCACGGTGCCTTTCATACGCAGATATTTCTTTGCCATGTCGATGATTGCAGCCACTCCGAGTCCACACCAAATAGCGAATGCGTAGAACGATCCTGCATAGGCATAGTCGCGTTCACGGGGCTGTAGAGGTGTCTGGTTCAGGTAGACAACGATGGCCAGTCCTGTCATGAAGAAAAGGAAGAACACCACCCAAAATTGTCGTATGCCACGCCGCCCGCGCATTGCCTGCCAGAATAGTCCGATGATTCCGAGCAGCAGTGGAAGGGCATAATACACGTTGTGCCCCTTGTTTTGTTTCAGTTCGTCGGGTAGCATGTCTTGGTTGCCCAGTCGCATATTGTCAAGTGGCTTGATGCCGCTTATCCAGTTGCCGTGCTCCAGTTCGCCATTGCCCTGTATGTCGTTCTGTCGGCCCACGAAGTTCCACATGAAATAACGCCAGTACATGAAGTTGCACTGATACGAGAAGAAAAATCGTAGATTTTCAAACATTGTAGGCATTTTCACGGTCACCTGTTCACCGCATCGGTCGAACGGTACGAGATTTCCCTCTATGCCTCCGAGCCAATCTTCATAGGCAGCCACGTGTTCTCTTGCACGGCTATACATGCGCGGGAACAGCATGTTCTGAGCATACACATAATGATCTTTTGAGCTGACAATGAAATATGAGTCACGCTCGTCGGCTGTCTTCTTCTCCTTGCGCTGATAGATAGGCATACCCTTCTCCATCTTCGGAATGCATGTGTTACCTTTCACATCGAGTGCAACCTCCGATCCGAACTGCTGTCCATAAAGCAATGGGCGGTCGCCATATTGGTCGCGGCTGAGGTAGTTACCCAATGTGAAGATATCTTCAGGCGAATTTTGATCCATCGGTGGATTGGCTGCCGAGCGAATGACGATGAGTGCATACGACGAGTAGCCAATCATCAGCATAAGCATGCAGAGCAGCACGGTATTTTTCAGTCGCGAAGACACCAGTGCTGCCTTATCCTTTCTGAAGTTTATCTTGCCGCTGAGCAATAGCCAGATGACTGCCAGCACGACCACACCTATTGCGAATGCGCTCCATCCGTATCCGTAGAATGGTACTCCGAGCATGGCAAAGGCAGTCATGAATGCGATATTCTCACGCTTTGCGGAGCGTTGGTTGTAGGTTTCGTATATAGCCCAAATCACCGAAGCCACAAGCAGGAGGATGTAAATGACAAGTCCTGTATTGAAAGGCATGTGGAGTGTATTTACGAAGAACAACTCGAACCATCCTCCTACGGTGATGATGCCTGGCACAACGCCATACAGCACTGCGGCGATGAGCACAAACGAGATGATGAGTGCCACCAACGAGCCGCGCAGCTCCACCTGCGGATAGCGGCGATAGACAAATACGAGCACGATGGCAGGTATGCACAACAGATTGAGCAGGTGTACGCCAATCGACAGGCCCGTCATATACATTATAAGTACCAGCCAGCGGTCGCTGTGTGGCTCGTCGGCATGGTCTTCCCATTTAAGGATGAGCCAGAAAACTATTGCCGTAAATGCCGATGAATAGGCATACACCTCACCCTCGACGGCAGAGAACCAGAACGTGTCGCTGAAAGCGTAGATGAGTGCACCCACAAGTCCCGATGCTTCGATGGCTATCAGTTTCGCAGGTGTCAGACTGTCCCAGTCTTTTAGGATGAGCTTGCGCACCAGATGGGTGATTGTCCAGAAGAGGAACAGTATTGTCGTTGCCGACAACAGCGCGCTCATGATATTTACCATCTTCGCCACCTGCGACGGGTCGCTCACAAACTGTGTGAACAGATTAGCGGTGAGCATGAAGAAAGGTGCACCGGGGGGATGTCCCACTTCAAGTTTGTAACCAGTGGAGATGAATTCCGGGCAGTCCCAGAACGAGGCCGTAGGCTCAATGGTAAGGCAATAGACAACAGCTGCAATGACAAAAGTAAGCCATCCCAGAGTGTTGTTTACAAGTTTGTACTTTCTCATTTATTCTCTTTTTGCTTTTCTTCTGATAAAAATAATTTCAATAAATATTCATTTATTGGGCAAAGGTAAGAAAAAAAGCCGTAACCTATATAATACCCACTGCAAAGTTAATATTATTTAGCACTATTGACGAAGTGTGGCCTTTTTGTAGGAGGTGTTTTTATTGTCAGTATCTGTTTATGTCGGTATTAACCTGCCGGATGAATCAAAATAGTGTTGAAATAATGGTTTGTATAATGGTGTAACCATTTCTAATAACATAATGTTAATTCGAATATTTATCCCTTTGCAATGTGTTTTAGAAATTTTGCTAGCAAAATTTTCATTAACTGGGCCCTTTATTGGCATTAAAGAGGCTCTTTATTCGAAATTTTGCTAGCAAAATTATTCGCAAGATATAATTATTACCAAATTAGTTTGTCGGATATATTGTAATAGGCTATGTACCAGACTGTTAAGACTTATATATACGAAAAAGCCTCAGCACGTTGCTGAGGCAGTATGAGTTTTTTCTTGTTGTACGTTTGTGTGTTCTTTTATATAAGCAGCCCAGTCCCGTAGATGAGTATAACGTAGCGGAGCAGTTTTCCGATGGTGATGCTTATGAACGTGATAATGGGGTTTGCCCGCATGAGTCCAAGCGCAATAGTGATGGCGCTGCCGAGCACTGGCAGAAAAGCGAAGAATCCCATCCATGCTCCCCGTCCTCGCATGAACCGCTGCGCCTGTTCCATTCGTTCTTCGCTCACATGCAGATAGCGCTCAATCCATTCTGTGCGGCCCATTCTGCCTATGCCGTAGTTTACTACAGAACCGAGCACATTTCCTACGGTGCCGTATGCCACGAGGGGCCACGGCTGTAATCCTGCTGCCAGCAATGCAATCATCACTGCCTCGCTGCTGAAAGGGAAGAAACTTCCAGCCAAAAAGGCTGCGAGGAGCATACCCCAGTAACCGTAATCGATGAGGAGTTGGATCAGAGCGTCCATATGTGATAGGCTAGTGTGAGGACGACAATCACAACGATGCCGACAAACGACAGGTTTGTGAGACGAGTGTTGGTGTAAGTGATGTAGTGAGCAATCAACGGACTGACACTGATTGACATTATCGGAACAAGTTGTGGAATTTCTGACGGCTGAAGTGCGGCAAACACGATGAGGGCAAGGGTCATAATTATGAACGACTCATAGATCATTCGTGTGCGAATCTTGTCGTTATGACTAGTGCGAATGAAGTGAATCGAACCTGTTATGAACAAAAGCATTACTATAGCAAATATGGTTATGTCTCTGATTTCCAACGACTCGAAGTCTGCGACAGGCGTGAAGTTTGCGATGGCCGTGATGTGGCTGATCATCATGTCGATATTTGCATTATACAGACAATATGCGGCGGCAAACCAATAGGGGGTGATGAGTCCAAGGATGGATGCAAAGAATGAGCGCGCACTCATCGACATCATGCGAGTGGATATTATAATCCAAAGAATCGGAACAAGGAACAGTACGGGTATGTAAATCAGACTTGCTACCCCTAATATCAGGAATGAGATGAAGATTATCCCAACTGAACTGTTGTCTTGATAGGAGAAGAAGAGTAGGGTGTAGATGATGCTGAAGCATAGTGGCAGTGCTGCGTCGGTGGGGTTGATGAAGTATGGCAGTGCGATGGCACTGATAGCAAGAAACGAGCAAGACACCATTCGGCTGTAGGTGCGCATGATGGCGTGGATGGTGTTGAGCCTGACCATTACCATTGTGGTGGCAATAATCAGTGCAAGTGAGAGCAGATGGCTATTGCTCGTGAGCCCAGATAAAACCCATGTGGCAATGATTGCTGCTATTGATATCATCAAAGCATATCTGCTCTCGGCTATCTTGTTTTGTAATCGTTTCTTAGGCAAAACAGACGGATTAATTGATTAACGTATTACTCACCGTATTTACAAATCCATGCCTATGTCGCTGCGGAAATACTTGTCGGTGAATTCAATCTGCTTGGCAATGTTAAAGCTTTTGCGCAATGCCTCTTCTTTGTCTTTTCCGTATGACGAGACGGCCAGAACACGTCCGCCATTGGTTACCAACTGACCGTTGTCCATTTTTGTGCCGCTGTGGAAGACGATGGTGTCATTGCCTACTGAGGGCAGACTGATAGGATAACCTTTCTTGTATGCCTGTGGATAACCGCCGCTGACAAGGACGACACAAACCGCGGCACGCTCATCGAATTCTATCTGACGCTGGTCGAGGTTTTCTTCGGCAACACCCTCAAACAGATCGATGATGTCGCTTTTCAGTCTTAGCATCACACTCTCTGTTTCAGGATCGCCCATGCGACAGTTGTATTCTATCACCATAGGATTGCCGTCCACATTTATCAAACCGAAGAATATGAATCCCTTGTAGAGGATACCCTCCTCGGCAAGACCTTCTACCGTAGGACGGATTATGCGGTTCTCGACCTTCCCCATCCACTCTTTGTCGGCAAAGGGAACAGGGGTTACGCTGCCCATGCCACCGGTGTTGAGTCCTGTGTCGTGTTCACCAATGCGCTTATAGTCTTTCGCTTCGGGCAGTATCTTATAATTCTTACCGTCGGTGAGTATAAACACCGAGCATTCTATACCGCTGAGGAACTCCTCGATGACTACATTTGCCGAAGCGTTTCCGAACATTCCTCCAAGCATCTCGCCCAGTTCCTTCTTCGCCTCCTCAAGCGTAGGCAGTATGAGCACACCCTTTCCTGCACACAGTCCGTCGGCCTTCAGCACGTAAGGAGGGTTGAGTGTCTCGAGGAACTGCAGTCCTTCTTGAAGGTGCTCGCCGTCGAAGGTCTGATATCGTGCTGTCGGGATGTTGTGGCGCATCATAAAGGCCTTTGCAAAGTCTTTAGAGCCTTCGAGCCGAGCACCGTTTTTAGTTGGTCCGATAACGGCGATATGCGAGGTGGTGGGGTCGGACTTAATATAATCGAAAATGCCATTGACGAGTGGATCTTCTGGTCCGACAACAATCATGTCGATGGCATTGTCAATGGCAAAAGCCTTTATTTTCTCGAAGTCATTCACTCCGATTGCCACATTTTCGCCCACTTGCGACGTACCGGCATTGCCGGGGGCGATGAAAAGTTTCTCACATTTTTCACTCTTTGAAATCTTCCATGCCAACGCATGCTCACGTCCGCCACTGCCTAATAAGAGAACTCTCATGTCGTCTGTGTTTTTGTTGTTAATATGTCTATTTCAGATAATCCTCGAAATACTGTGTTATTCTTTCATGAAGGTGTACGCTTTGATGGCCTCTCATGTTGTGTGGCTCACCTGGGTACACGAAGAAGTCGGGCTGGGTGCCAGCCTTAATACATTCGGCAATGAACGACAGACAGTGCTGTGGGACAACGGTCTTGTCGTTATATCCGGTAATTATCTGCAACTTTCCTTTTAGGTTAGGAGCTTGTCGGAGAAGTGATGTCTTTGCATATCCCTCGGGATTTGACTGCGGAGTGTCCATATACCTTTCACCGTACATCACCTCATACCATTTCCAGTCGATGACAGGTCCGCCGGCAACTCCCACTTTGAAGACGTCGGGGTAGTTGGTCATGAGCGATATTGTCATATATCCTCCATAGCTCCATCCGTGCACACCTATTCTGTTTTGGTCGATGTAAGGCAGGCTTTTCAAGAATTCCACACCTTTCATCTGGTCTTTCATTTCTTCCTGACCGAGCTGACGGAATGTGACTTGTTCGAAATCTCGTCCTCTGTTTTCGCTTCCACGGTTGTCGAGAATGAAGAGCACGTAGCCCTTTTGTGCCATATAGGTCTCCCACGAACGACTGGAATAATGCCAGCGAGCGTCAACATTGTGTGCGTGAGGGCCTCCGTAAACATAAATGACGGTGGGATATTTCTTCGTTTCATCGAAGTCGTGTGGCTTCACCATGCGGTAATATAGATCGGTCACCCCATCTGCTGCCTTTATTGTTCCCGACGTAAACGTAGGTACATCGTAGCCTTTCCATGGATCTGATGCAGTAAGCAGATTGAGGGCTTTGGGCTTTGACGTGTTTGTGACATCAATCTTTCGAGGGACATCAGGCTCTGAATAGTTGTCGTAGATCCACTGTCCCGAAGGCGACAAGTAGGAATAATGCCATCCTGCCCCATCGTCAATAAGCGTTCGCTTTCCGCTTTTGACGTCAACAGTCCAAGTGTTCTTTTGTATAGGGTTACACTCGTTTGATGAGATAATGATTCTCTTTGCCTTCGAATCGAAACCGAGCATTTCCATAACCACCCATTCCCCGCGTGTCAGTTGGCGTATGTTGCCATCGGCTTTCTTCGTGTCGTACAGGTATAGATGATTGTATCCGTCGCGCTGGCTTTGGAATACAAACATGGTGTTGTCCCATGGAAGGAATGTTATCGGGTGCAAAGGCTCTACATACTTATCGTTAGTCTCTTGATAGAGCACCTTCATCCGTTTGCCTGTCTGTGCATCGTAGCTCACCAATCGACAGTCGTTCTGGTCTCTGTTGAGCTCAAACATATAGATAGTCTTCTCATCGGGATTCCACGATATATTAGTGAAATACCTATCGGTGGGGTCGCCTGTTTCGAGATAGCGTATAGAGCCGTCATTGAGATTAAATACTCCAATGCTCACTTTGTGCGATGTCTCGCCAGCCATAGGATATTTGTCGGGTTCGTATGTTGCAGTGCGGTTGAAGATATCTACCTGAGGATAATCGGTCACCATCGACTGGTCCATGCGATAGAAAGCAAGTTTGTTGCCTTTTGGACTCCAGAAAGTTCCTTTTGTTATGCCGAACTCATCACGGTGTACGCTCTGTCCGTAAACAATTTCCCGCGAACCGTCGGTTGACAACTGATGCGTCTTGTTGTCTTTAGTTCGCACAAACAAATTGTCGTCTTTCACATATGCTGTTGCATGTGATTCTTGAGAGAAGTCTTCTGCCTCTCCTTCGCGGTCAATTTTAAGTAGAAGCTCTTTTTTAGCCCAGTCGATTAGCATTCGTTCCTTACCGTTGATGAGCATCACGACAGTTTTATCGGGGTAGGGGAATGCGGCGTTATATAAATGCCTCATCTGGTTGTGCTCGTCGCTGTTAGTCAGAGCTTGTATGTCGGCAAGTGTAAAGAGATTCTTCTCTGCACCAGTCTTCTTGTCGATGACGGAACAGTACTCAGCCTCTGTCCTTACGAGTTCGTCTCCCCACCATGTCAGATATCTTGTCTCAGGCACAGTCTGCCTGTAATTCTTTCCGCCGTAGTTGAGTTCCTCCAGTGTGAATTGTTTGTTTTGTGCCATGGCGAATGTTGCGGTCATAAAGGATAACATAAGTATTATAGCACCTTTGCAGAAATAATCTTTATTCATCTTTTTTCCTCCTGAACGATTTTTCCGATTTACGTGGTTGTCTCTTGTCGTCTCTGAACCTGCGGTTGCCGCCCTTGTTGTCGAACTTGCCTCGCTGTCCGAACGGTCGGCGTCGGTCGTTGTCTTCATCGTGCTTTTCCCTTCTGTCAGGTCTCGGTTCGAATTTCTTCTTGTTCTCTGCCCTTTCAAGAGAATGGAATTTGAACGACCTGATGTCGCCGTCTTCGTTTTCCTGCTCTTCTTCAAGCCTTTGCTTAAACTCGCGGTTTTTCTTGAAGCGATGCTTTTCGGCCATTGCATTGCGTTCGTCTTCGGTCTTTACCTCACCTCCGTCGTGACGGAATATCTTCATCTTACCGTCGAACAGTTGGTATCGGCGGAATTCGCATTCCAGCGAACCGTTATACACGGGAATCTTTATCGAAGGCTTCAACCCTATCTGCTCGAAGCACTCTTCGCGATAGCTGAGTATCCATGCGCTGTTGCCTGTGAATTCGTGCTTCAGTCGTTCACCTATCATCTTATAGGTGGCAAGCAGGTTGGGTGTCGATATTCTCTCGCCATAGGGAGGATTCGTTATCATTATGCTCCTCTCCTTTGGCTGGGTGAAGTCCTTGAAATCTGCCTGTTCGATGGTTATGTCGTTGCTCAGTCCGGCGGCCTTTACATTCAGTCGTGCGGTGTTCACGGCTTTCATGTCGATGTCGTATCCATAGATATGATGTTCAAACTCACGCTCTTGCGAGTCATCATTGTATATCCTGTCGAACAGGTCGGCATCGTAGTCGGGCCACTTTTCAAAAGCATATTCCTTGCGGAATACTCCCGGCGAAATGTTCCGTGCGATAAGCGCAGCCTCTATTGGCAGTGTGCCTGAGCCGCACATCGGGTCGATGAAATCGGTCTCGCCTCTCCATCCAGTCATGAGAATCATTCCTGCTGCGAGCACTTCGTTGAGCGGTGCCTCCACGCTCTCTTGCCGATATCCGCGTCGATGCAGACTCTCACCGCTCGAGTCGAGCGAAAGCGTGGCTTTGTCTTCTGCGATATGGATATTGAGTTTTATGTCAGGGTTACTGACTGAAATGTTTGGTCTGTCGCCTGTCGCTTCGCGGAACTGGTCGACGATAGCGTCTTTCACCTTGTACGTGACGAATCTTGAGTTGCGGAATTCTTCTGAATAAACTACGGAATCCACCGAGAAAGTCTTGCCTGGCTCGATATACTTGCTCCAGTCTATTTTCCTTACTTGGGTGTACATGTCTTCCGCCGACTTAGCTGTGAAGTGTGCTATCGGCTTCAGTATTCTTATTGCCGTGTGTAGTTGGAAGTTGGCGCGATACATCATCTCCTTGTCGCCGGTGAACGACACCATTCTTCTTCCTATCTGCACGTTGTTGGCTCCCAGACTTGTAAGTTCTTCGGCCAATACGGGTTCCAATCCCATGAAGGTCTTGGCGATTAATTCGAATTCCATCTTTTATGATATGTTTATATTCCTGTTCCGTTTATAAATTCCAAGTCGAGACTTGTGGTTTGTTCTTTTTTGAATCTCTTTGTGTTTGGTTTCATGTCGCGTGTCACCCATACGTTTGCTCCAACCACACATCCACGGCCTATGGTTATGCGTCCGAGTATAGTAGCGTTGGCATACACCACCACATTGTCTTCGATGATTGGGTGACGGGCAATACCCTTGATGGGGTTGCCATTGTCATCAAGCGGGAAACTCTTTGCTCCGAGTGTGACACCCTGATACAATTTCACATTGTTGCCTATAATGCATGTGGCACCAATCACCACGCCTGTGCCGTGGTCGATAGTGAAATAGTTACCGATGGTGGCTGCAGGGTGAATGTCGATACCTGTCTCAGAGTGAGCCATCTCGGTCATCTTTCTCGGTATCAGCGGCACCTGCATGTTGTACAACTCGTGTGCAATGCGATAGTTCACGAGTGCTTTGATAATTGGGTAGCATGCCACAATCTCAGCTTGACTCACGGCAGCCGGGTCGCCATTGTACGCAGCTTCCACGTCAGTGGCGAGCGTTGCCCTGATCTTTGGCAGCATGGCAATAAGCTTCGTGGCTTTCTCCAGAGCACAATCTCTTTGCTCGCACTGCTCCTCGTACGACTCCTCCGTTTTCGTATCGGCAAAGCATAGTCCTGCGTGAATCTGTTCGGCAAGCAATTTGTGCAGCCGTTCGATGTTAATACCGATGCTGTAGCTAAGGGTGTTGATGTTTACGGTCGACTTTCCGAAAAAGCCAGGGAAGAGGATTGCACGCGAAAGCTCGATTATCTCTTCGAGAGCCTTGTTCGACGGCATCGGGTTTCCATCGCGATGCTGGTGGAACAATCCTTTTAGCGAGTTGGCGTCAGACAATTCGTCGATTGTCTTCTTCATGACGTCGATTGTTTCTTGAGTGTTCATCTCGCTGGGTGTGTCAATATTTTTTTAATATAATAGTCTTGATTATTGACCTTTCAGCTGCAAAGTTATATAAAAAAAACAATATACCGATTATAGCAGTGCTTAAAAGTTAATCACTGCTTGTAATTTGTTGCATGATGCCTGCTTTGTTCTTTCTAAAATGGTTGTTAGTGGAACAGTTTTGCAAATTCCTCAATCTGTTCTGGCTCCATCTGTGCTTTCTGCTTCCATTCCTTGCTGCCGTACACACCGGCGCGATTGTAGTCGAATGGTTTAAACCCTATGCGCTTTGCCACTTTCGTGCTTTTCAGACGGAAGTCGTATTGCTCAGCATCGCGGAACAGTGGGTCGGCGAAAATACTATGTTGGTCGTGTTTCTGTTGCCAGGCGGCGCGGTCTTCTTGCAAGAAGGTGGGCTGTCGGCCCGATGTGTCGTAGTAGCAGTTGTAGTCCATGTCAACCTTTCCCCATGTTCCTGCCATCAGCACGCCATGGTTCATCACCACAATGTTATGCTCGAAGGTAAAGGATCTGTGATCTTCAATGCGGCTTGCTTGCAGTTGTTGCAACCATCCCCATGCGAAGATATTGTTGCGAATGATATTGTCGCGGCCGTAGTGTTGATGAAAGCCACCGCACTTGGTGTTATAGACAAGGTTGTTTTCCATAACTATTCCCGTGCTGCCCTCGTCAGTATATAGTCCCCAACCACCATAATCGTACGACCATACGTCGTGTATGACATTGTCGTGAACTCGTGTGCCTGGTGAGGTGCCCAAAGTATAAACGGCTCCCATGTCTGACAGTTCGCCCCATCCAATGTGGTGTATGTGGTTGAATCCCACTTCGTTGTCAACCGACGGACTGTAGGCATAGCCCCAGATCCATCCTACGCTGACGCCCGTGTAGCGAAGGTCGCATATGTCATTATGCAGTACTTTGTTGTGAGCAGAATGGAAGATAATTACTCCTCCCGAACATGGGAAGGTGAGACCTAAGTGGCGAAGGATGCAGTTCTCCACCAGATTGCGTCCGGTAACCTCCTCGCCTTGCTGCGACAGTGTTCTTGAGCCAATCTTGATGCCACCTCCGCCGATGTCGTAGATGAAGGTCTTCTCCACTCTGTTGTCGAAGCACTTTTCGCGTATCCAGATTGCATAATTGCCAGTGTGCTGCACTTCGCAGCCGTCTATGCAAATACGCTGTGCGTAGTCCATCATAATGGCGGCGTCTAACCATGCCGCCACTTGGTCGGGCTCGTGTCCGTTTCGTGGTGTGTAATTGGCGGTATGGGCGAAACTGATGTGACGGAATGTCTTGTCTCTGACGGGCTTATCTGCCGTTCCCTTTAGTATTACCACCTGCTCCAATCGGGGTGCAAAGCACTCAGCGGTATTTATATCCTCGCCAGGGAGGGGTATGTAGAGCAGTGTGCCGTCGATGTCAAGAAACCATTCGCCTGGGGCATTCAGCGCTCCACGGTAGTTCTCTAAAGAATACTGCGTACCATTCCGTATTGCGTTCCAACTATTCATGCCGCGTCCGGTGATATAGAACCGTCCCGAGTCGGGTTCGGCAAACTGCAGATATTTCGTGGTGTTATCCCATTTATGATAGAAGCGTGCCACTACTCTCTCCAGTTGAGGCTTGCCAAGCGACTTCAGTGGTGTGAGCACTTCGGGAGCAGTATGTATTGTTTGAGAGGCAAAGAGTGGCGAACGTCCGTTTCCACGAACGTGGACATCCTCTTTCGCATCGTCGACATTGTAGAATCCACTGTCGGGTGTCCGTGCACGGGTGGCTCGGTGTCCGTTGACGTAGAGTTGCTCGAACAGCCAGCCATACTGTGCTGTCTCTGGTACATGGCAACGCCACCAACCCTCAGCTGTCGTCGTCCATCCACTGATACGCTTACCTGCACTGATGACGGGCATTCGCTCCTCGTCTCCCTCGATGACAACGGGGCGAGTATACTCTTCGGTAAACACAATGGGGCGCTCCAGGATGTATGTGCCGGGTGCAAGATGAATGTAAAGAGTGTCGCCGTCTGATGTTCCTCTGTTTTTGGCTAATGTAGCAAACAATTGGTCGGTGGTGCTTACGTTAACATGTGTCTGCGCTATGCAACAAAACGTGAAGCATGTTGTTAATAGGGTGAAGATGATTTGTTTCATGGTTATGTGTATTTTGCTTCAAAATTAAGGAAAAAGCTTGTAAATGCAAAATAATAATGTAAAATATTCGCTCAGATGACTACTCTAAAATGGAAAATAAAAGAGTTTGGCTTTCTTATGTATTGACGAATACATGACAAAAATCGTCAAAGTCGCTTTCCAAAACACGTGTCATTCAGTAGAAATATACGTTATCGGCAGTATTGGTAAACGTATGTTTTTACCTCATATTTGCTACCTGTCAGAAATTTTGCTAGCAAAATTTCGAATAAAGAGGCTCTTTAATGGCAATAAAGTGCCCAGTTATTGAAAATTTTGCTAGCAAAATTATTTAATGAATGCGAAGCCTATGTCAGAAGGCTATTGCTTAATCCTTATCGTCTCGCCAAGATCTTCGAGCTCGCATATCTTTGCACGTTCCTTACCTGCCGGATCATTTGGGCAATGGAATACCACCCGGAGCTTTCCGTCGAAGCTGCGGAAAATCATGCAGTGTCCGCCATTGTCGTCAAACAGGGGTTCTGCCTGATGCTTCCAGGGGCCCGAGAGCCTGCCTGTGGTCGATTCGGCAATGCCAATGGAGTATTTTCCGTTGCTCCAGCTCGACCATGTCATCAGCAATTTGCCCGTCTTCGTGCGATACAGGAAGCATCCGTCGGTCACTATTGTGCGTCGCTTGTCTACCCAGTCTGCAGCCGATGCGCAGAACAGTCGCGTCGGTGGGGCAGTGGGGGCCGACAGGTCTTTCTTCAATGGGCGCATTTCTATCGCGCCATCGTCAATCTGTACCCATTCGTGGCAATATACGATGTAAGGCGTGCCGTCCTCCACCCACAGCGTTCCGTCGAGTGCCATCTGGTCGATGGGGGTGTGGGGATCTGTTGAAAAAGCCTTAAACGGTCCCAACGGCGATTTCGACCAGAATATCTGCGTGCCGCGGAAAGTGTAGGGCGCAGAGTTGTTTTTTCCACCTTTCCATGTCAGGTCTGTATTGAGCGTGGCAAAGAGATAGTATTTTCCTTTGTATTGATGCACTTCCGGAGCCCATACATTGCCGGTTATCCAGTTGTCGTCGGGGCAGGTGAACACCTGTACTGGCTCGTTCCAGTGTATGAGGTCCTTGCTTGTGTATGCCTTCACACCACCGACGACCTTGCCGCTTGCGCTCTTTGTGGTGCTCGAGAGGTAAAGGTAGTAGGTTTGACTTTTCTGGTCGGCGAGGATATATGGGTCGCGGAAGCGAATGTCGTCGAGCAGCAGTGTCTGTGCGCTGGCTGCCAATGTCGCGGCGACAAACAGCAGGGTGAGTGTCAGTCTTTTCATGTAAATGTTATGATTTAGGTTAGTTTAAAACAAAAAAAGTCATTGAGCCTGAGCCCAATGACTTTGTCTTTTCTCTAAATTCTGTTAGAAATTAGTTTGCAGGAGCCTCTGCAGGAGCCTCTTCAACGGCTTCCTTAACTTCCTCAGCTGCCTCTTCAACAGCCTCAGCACCTTCCTCAACAACTTCCTCAGCAGCCTCAGGAACAGCGGTCAGAGCAGCGAAGATGCTGTCGAACTGTGCCTTCAGAACAGAATCAGCCTCAAGAGCCTCTGCGCTCTCAATGCCGAGAACCTTCAGAGCTGAATCAGCAGCAGCGGCTGAATCAAGAGCAGCAACTGGCTCCTCAACTGGAGCTTCAGCCTTAGGCTGGTTGCAAGATGCGAAAGAAATAGCTGCAAGAGCTACAATACCAAAAAATACCTTTTTCATTTTTTTGCTTTTTAAATCTGTAAAACAATCATTTGTTATAAAAACGCTGCAAAGTTAAGTACTTTTTTCAATACAGCGATAACTTTTTTCAAAAAATTTTTATCACTTTTTGTAACTTTTTCATAATCGACTGTAAATCAGTAAATTATAAATGTTAAAATATTGTTAAATATTTGTGTGCGCGAACATCAAAAGCCTTTTTTACCATTTTTCAGTGTGTTTTCTGTCGTTTGACATGCTATGGCTGATGTCTTTCCAGGGATATTTGGGTAGGGGTGGTCTTTACGGTAAGAGCACAAAAGTAAACTAGAGGATTCTTTTGATGGCATTAACCTAATTGTTAAGTTTCGGTTAATGGGCTTATATATTATATAATAAGGTGTCCCCTTGACGGTGTATGAAGTTAATTAATGGCATGCTATTTCATCTTTTTGCCATTTCGTGATGGCAAAAGCAGTTTTTAGGGTGAGCAAAATTGTTCTCACCCTTTATGTGTTGCATTGTTGGAAGTGTTTACTTGATCAGTTCCACCTGACCGTCGACGATACTGATAAGGTTTTCTTTCTTAGCCTTACCTACAAGTAACAAAGCTGTCTTCTCGTTAACGCCAGTCTGGAGTTTAATTTCCTTTATGAGCCTGTTTTGTGAGATTGGCGACTTGGCAGCGTTCTCAAATGCTTTCTTGACAATCAGGGCAAGTTTCTCGCTGTCGCCATAGTTCTTGCGGTGGCTGAAATACCTGTAACATATCAGTGCGGTTCCGCACACGATGATAATAAGTAGTAACAAAAACTGATTCATAATTTTGTATTTTTAGAAATTATGCACAAATATATATATTTTTTTTAAAATAAATGATTGTTTGATTTTTTTTTTAATAAATTTGTACACGATATTTGAACATGACTTAAAAAACATAATATTATGGACAAATTAGAACAAGAAAAATCTTCTGCGAAAGCTGCAGAAAATGTCAATCAAGACACCTCTTTTGATAGGAAGCGTCATATTTTTGGTGCGATTTTTGGTCCTATTTGTGCCCTTTTAGTTTATTTTGCTCACATCGAGGGTTTGGCCGACAACCCTGAGGCTCACAAGTTGCTGGCTATAGTGACGCTGGTGGCAATATGGTGGATTTGCGAGCCTGTGCCTATTCCGGTTACTTCGCTGATAGGCCCTACGCTTTGTATTATCTTCGGTGTGGTGCCAGCGAAAGAAGCATATTCAGCCTTTGCAAGTCCGATGATCTTCCTTTTCATGGGTGGATTCCTTATTGCAAAAGGTATGATGGTGAATGGTCTTGACAAACGAATAGCCTATGGTATCATGTCGATGAAATGGGTGGGCGACTCCCCGCGCCGCATCTTCCTTGCCATAGGTATGGCATGTATGCTCTGCTCGGGGTGGATAAGCAACACGGCTACAGCGGCAATGATGTTCCCCATATCGCTCGGACTTCTTGAGACTATCCGCGAGATGATGGCAGCAAACGGAAAGACTATCGACCTGAAATCATATAAGTATGCTACCGGTCTTATGCTTATTACCGCTTACGCATGCTCTATCGGCGGTGTACTGACACCTATTGGAACACCACCGAATATCATTATGATCGGATTCATCAGAGACTTGGCTCCCGACGCTCCTCAGATTACATTCTTCAACTGGATGATTTGGGGCTTCGTGGCTATGGTTCTCTACTTCATTATCACTTATATCGTCTTGCAGAAGATGTTCCCTGCCGACGTGAAACACATAGAGGGTGCTCAGGAGTTTATTCACGAGCATGTCAGCAAACTTGGCAAGTGGACACGTGCGCAGAAGAACACACTCATCGCCTTCATCGTGGCTGTCACGCTGTGGGTGCTCCCTGGCGTTTTCAGTGCTATTCAGAATATATCGCCAGGACTTATTGATGATTCTGTACTGAAGACCTACAACAAGTTCTTCCCCGAGGCTGTCGCCGCTATGGTTGGTGGCTTGCTGCTGTTCTTGCTGCCTGTGAATATCAAGACCGGCGAGATGACACTAAAGTGGAAAGAAGGCGTGGCAGGTATCGACTGGGGTACGTTGTTGCTCTTCGGTGGTGGTCTGGCAATCGGCGGAATGGTGTTCTCAACCGGTCTGTCGGCATGGATTGGCGAGTCGTTGAAGGCTGCTATGGGCGGTCACCCGTCAGAAGTGGTATTCCTGACATTGTTCGCAGTGACATCACTATTGCTCTCTGAACTTACCTCGAACACTGCTGTTGCCAACCTGATGGGCCCGATAGCT
Organism: uncultured Prevotellaceae bacterium; assembly: GCA_902783625.1. Classification (GTDB taxonomy): domain Bacteria; phylum Bacteroidota; class Bacteroidia; order Bacteroidales; family Bacteroidaceae; genus Prevotella. Next base: position 55,868 of record CACZRN010000085.1, on the reverse strand, counting down.
ATAGCTACGGCAGTATCTTTGGGATTCAGCCCAGTACCTGTATGCGTGGTAATGGCACTTTGTACATCACTGGCATTCATGCTGCCTGTGTCAACACCACCAAACGCTATCGTATATGCATCTGGCTACATCCCCATTACGAAGATGATCAAGGCAGGTGTTATTCTCGACATCATTGGTGTGTTCATCATCACCATACCTCTTGTCCTTCTGCTTGTCAAAGCAATATTGGGAGTATAGCTTACACACTATTAATAAAAAATATGGGATGTGCAGTTTTGCGCATCCCATATTTAATTTGATTCTGCCCAGGTGTTTTATTGGATTGGTAAATAGCTTTTTTCTTGACTATTTGCTTGTTTCCTGAATTTGTGTTATTTTTGCACAGGATTTTTGATGTTCGGTAGATACAACCGACTCTGTTTATTTTATATTAGATGATCGATAGTTCACTTTTTCAAGGTAAGACGGCAGCATACTATACACTTGGATGCAAGCTTAACTTCTCGGAGACCTCAACGTTCGCCCGTATGCTTTCCGAACTTGGCGTACGCGAGGCCGGCAAGGACGAACAGGCCGATATCTGTTTGATAAACACCTGCTCGGTTACCGATGTTTCCGACCAAAAATGTAGGCAGATCATACGTCGCATGGTGCGCAATCATCCAAATGCTTTTGTTGTCGTCACAGGGTGCTATGCCCAATTGTCGCCCGAGGAAGTGAGTCATATCGATGGCGTTGATCTTGTCCTCGGGTCGAACGAAAAGGCACGTCTCGTTGATTATCTTAACTCAGCATGGTTGTCTCATGAGCGTGACGAACGGCCCAATACCCATTGTCACACTGTAAGCACGAAAGAGATTATCACCTTTGCGCCGTCGTGCTCACGAGGCAATCGCACCCGTTTCTTCTTGAAAGTTCAAGACGGATGCAACTATTTCTGCACATATTGCACCATACCATACGCCCGCGGATTCTCCCGCAACCCATCGATAGCGTCGCTGGTATCGCAAGCGGAGCAGGCAGCTGCCGATGGGGGGAAGGAGATAGTGATCACTGGAGTGAATATAGGTGATTTCGGGCGGACCACGGGGGAAAAGTTTATCGATTTAGTCCGTGCTCTCGACGGTGTGGAAGGTATAAGCCGCTACCGCATCAGCAGCATCGAGCCCGATCTGCTCACCGACGAGCTAATTGAGTATTGCGCTCAGTCGCGGGCATTCATGCCTCATTTCCATATACCACTGCAGAGTGGTAGTGATGAGGTGCTCCGACTCATGCATCGCCGGTACGATAGTGCATTGTTTGCTCATAAGGTTGATCTCGTGAAGAAACTTATGCCCGATGCCTTCATCGGAGTAGATGTCATGGTAGGCTGTAGAGGCGAGAGGCCTGAGTTGTTCGATGAGACCTACAATTTCCTTCGCAGTCTGGATGTGAGCCAGCTTCATGTCTTTCCATATAGTGAGCGTCCTGGCACGGCTGCATTGCGCATTCCGTATGTTGTTGAGGAGAAAGAGAAAAACCGTCGTTGCCACGAGCTGCTCAAACTCTCTGATGAGAAGACGCATGCTTTCTATAACCGTTATCAGGGACAATGCCGCCCCGTATTGCTCGAAAAAGCGGTGAGGGGGCGCAAGATACGTGGGTTCACCGACAACTATATCCGTGTGGAAGTGAAAAATCCACCAGTGGGAGTGGATCTCGATAATACAATAGTCAACGTGCTTCTGGGTAATTTCAATTCTGACAAGACAGCACTCGAGGCAGAGATTGTATAATTGATGTATAAATGATAATTAGATATGAAAGTAGCAGTAGTTATTCTCAACTGGAATGGTCGCGAGATGCTCGTAAAGTATCTGCCCCGTGTGTTGGAGTGTTCTCAAGATGAGGCCGAGATTGTTGTTGCCGACAATGACTCGAGCGACGATTCCCTGTTGTACCTTGAGGATTACTCCGATGCCGTAAGGGTTATCAGCCTCGACAGGAACTATGGCTTTGCCGAGGGGTATAATCTTGCGCTGCAACAGATAGATGCCGAATACTATGTGCTGCTTAACAGCGATGTCGAGGTGACGCCCCATTGGCTCACGCCTCTGATCGAATTCATGGACAGCCACCCCGATGTGGCAGCCTGCCAGCCGAAGCTCCTGTCTGTTGATGATAAAGGGCGGTTTGAGTATGCGGGTGCATCTGGAGGTTTTCTCGATCGCTATGGTTATCCCTTCTGTCGCGGTAGGGTTTTCGAGACAGTGGAGCAGGATAACGGTCAGTATGACTCCCCTGCCGATGTGTTATGGGCGACAGGAGCCTGCATGATGATTCGCTCTGCCGACTATAATGCAGCAGGCGGGCTCGATGGACGTTTTTTCGCTCATTGCGAGGAGATAGACCTCTGTTGGCGACTGCGACTCATGGGGCGTCGCATTTGTTGCTTGCCAGAAAGCAAAGTGTATCATGTGGGAGGGGGCACGCTGCCGAAGAATAGTCCCTACAAGACATACCTCAACTTCCGCAACAATCTGACCATGCTCTATAAGAACCTGCCCGAGGATGAACTTCGGCATGTTATGCGTGTTCGTATGTGGCTCGACTATCTTGCTGCCGTTAAAACACTTTTCCTCGATCGTAGTTTCGCTGGGTTCAAGTCAATATTCAGGGCTAGAAGAGAGTTTAAAAAATGGCGCCATGACTTCGACGATGACCGTCGTCGAATACAGACAAGCAGTGTAACGATCGATATACCTGAGCGTCGCAGGTATTCCATCCTTTGGCGTTATTATGTGAAAGGTCAGAAGACATTTAATTCGATGGAATAGTCTGTAAATTTCCCAAAAACGTTCTTTTTTTGTTTTGAAATCCGTATATTTAGTCTTTGTATTTAAATAAAATAAAGTTAAATATATGTTTTTTGAACCTTTTTTATCTTTTTTTAGCAGAAAGTTTGCAAAGTTAAATATTTTTTAGTACTTTTGCCGTGCATATTGTTAAGTGCGGTTATACGTGAAAAATAGAATACTGTTTTTTATATGTACAGTTTTGATGTTCACGTCGTGTGGTTTTAAGATTAAGACGACGGGCACAGGGAACGACGACAGCAGTATAGTTGTCGAGCGCTACGATCGTCTTGAGAGTCGTTACCTTACCACGGGCGACTATTCTGCTCTGCAGCAGATGAACACCGACTATCCTCGTCAGACACGTACATTGCTCGAGGATATTCTCAAGCTTGGCGAGGTGAACGATGCCTCAATCAATTCGCGTTTCCTTGCTCTGTTTCAAGACACTATGATGCAAGAGATAATATCTGATGCCGAACTACAGTATGCCAACGTCGATGATCTAAACAAGCAGTTAACATCTGCGTTCAATAATCTAAAGAAAATATTGCCTGCAATTGAAATCCCTTCGTTCTACACTCAAATAACGGCGCTCGACCAGAGCATTGTAGTAGGTGACAAGATGGTGGGCATCTCGCTCGACAAATATCTCGGCTCTGACTATCTTATTTACCACAATTTTTATGCAGATGACCAAATGACGACAATGTCTCGCGAGTATATTGTTCCAGACTGCCTTTGTTTTTATTTGCTTAGCATTTATCCGCTTGAAGACTTCGATACCAGCGAGCAGTGGGAGCGTGATCTACACATGGCAAAGATAATGTGGGTTGCCAATCGTGCCCTTGGCAAGAGATTCTTCACAAACGGATCGCTGGCAAAGATTGAGACGTATATGCGTCGGCATGTAAAGGTAACCGCTGCGCAACTGCTTAATACCGACGAGAAGGTTATTATCGAAGGCTAATTTTATAAATGTTTAAAAAAATGCGTTAGCTCCATTATGAAGTTAACGCAATATTTTTATGTCACATGCAAAGTGGTTATCCGCTGTATAAAATGCCCTGTTGCATATTGTTACGAAGCATATAGTTGCGTAACTTTGCTGTGAACTCGTGATTCTTCAGTCCCCATCGAGGCGCAATGAGAAGTTCAGCTGGTGACTGACTGACAAAACGCTCGACAATCATCGATGCCCTCAGATGCTCCAGAAATTGAGCTACGAGGCTGATATATTCATCAACATCGTAGATGTGGAATGGATTTTTTGTATATTCCTCGGCGAGTCTTGTGCCGCGGATAATCTGCATTTGATGGATTTTCAGGATGTCGAGTGGTAGGGCAGATATGTCGCTTGCTTGGCGGATGGATTCCTCTGGTGTTTCTCCAGGAAGTCCGAGTATAACATGCCCACCTGTTATAATGCCGCGGCGGTGAGCATCTGCGATGGCACGTCGGCTGCATTCAAAATCATGACCGCGGTTTATTAGTTGCAAAGTGGCATCATTTGTCGACTCTATGCCGAATTCGAGGATGAGGAATGTGTGACGACTGAGTTGTTCGAGCAAGTCCATCACATCGTTGCCCACACAGTCAGGGCGTGTGCCGATGACCAATCCAACGACATCATTGCATGAGAGGGCTTCGCCGTATAATTGCTCTAAGCGTTCTACGGGGGCGTAAGTGTTTGAAAAAGCCTGAAAGTATGCCAGATACTTCATGTCGGGATACTTGTGGCTGAAAAATCTTTTCCCCTCTTCAATCTGCTCGGTCACGCTGCGACGCCGGTCGCAATACGAAGGGTTGAATGTGCGGTTGTCGCAAAACGTGCAACCACCGTGCGATATCTTTCCGTCGCGATTTGGACAGCTGAAACCGGCATCTATAGACAACTTTTGGACACGAAATGGAAATTTATTTCGTATCCAAGTGCTAAAATCGTTATATATTTCTTCCATTCTTTTGCAAAAGTAATGAAAAATGACTACTTTTGCAAAAGATTTTTCACTTAGTTGAACAACTCGTAAAACGGATAATAACGAGATGAAACGATTAGTCATTTCTTGCATTGCCGGTTTGCTGCTTATGCAAACCGTAAATGCCTATGAGCGTATGACGCTCAGATCGGTAACCTCAGGTGATTTCTATGCAGAACAGGTGAGCGGTGTGAATCCGCTGAAAGGTAGCGACCAATATGTGAAGATGAGTGCCGATGGCAAGCAGATTGTACAGTATTCGTTCAAAACCGGACAACAGACCGCAGTGCTTTTTGATGCCGGTAATACTATCGGAACAAAGATAGCCCGTGCAGATGGATATATCATGTCGCCCGATGGACGGCGCATGCTTATTCAGACAAACACTGAGCGCATCTATCGTCGCTCGCATCGTGCCACATATTATATATATACAATCCAAAGCAAGAAACTCGAGCCACTGTCGGATAATGGTCCGCAACAGTCGCCTGTGTGGTCTGACAATGGCACGTTGGTGGCTTTTGTACGCGATAATAACATCTTCCTTGTTAAGTTGCTCTACGACAATGCCGAGAGTCAGGTTACGAAAGACGGTAAAATGGGTGAGGTGATAAACGGAATACCTGATTGGGTGTATGAGGAAGAATTCAGCATGAACACTGCTATGGCATTTAATGCCGATGGCACAATGCTTTGCTGGATAAGGTTCGACGAAAGTCTTGTGAAGACCTATTCACTGCAGATGTTTCAGGGTATGAGTCCCGCAAAGAGTGAGTATGAGTATTATCCCGGAGCATATTCATATAAATACCCGAAGGCTGGGCAGGATAATTCGCGCGTCAGTGTTTGGAGCTATGACATAAAGGCACACCGTCCGCAACAGTTGCAGGTGCCAGTGCCTGACGAAGGCTACATTCCTCGACTTAAATCGACAAACGACCCTGAGAAGATGTTGGTTTACACTATGAATCGCCATCAAGACAATCTGTCGATTTATACAGTTAACCCACGCAGCACACTTGCGCAGCTTATTATCGAAGAGAAAGTGCCTCGTTATGTGAAGGAAGAAGTGGTTACGGGCACATTCCTTTCTGGCTCGCACATCTTCATGCCTAGCGACCGCAGCGGGTATATGGGTATATATATGTACAACATGAACGGCGAACTGCAACGTAAGGTCGAGGGCGATAAATTTGAAATAACATCAGTCTATGGATACGATGAAGCCACAGGTGATATCTACTATCAGGCAGCGGCATTAAATCCGCACGATCGTCAGGTATTCGTGCAGCATCGTAATGGTAAGACCGACCGCCTAACCGACCGTGAGGGATGGAACACTGCTCTGTTCTCTGCAGATTACAAATATTTCATCAATACATGGAGCGACTATAACACACCGTATTTGGTGAGTGTGCTTGATAATAAAGGAAAGCAGATTGCCACACTGGTTGATAACAAGGAGCTTGTTGCAAAGATCAAGAAATACGGTTGGCGCGAGAAGGAGCCATTCTCATTTACCACATCGGAAGGTGTCAGCCTCGACGGGTGGATGATAAAGCCTGCCGATTTCAGTGCTTCGAAGAAATATCCTGTTATTCTATATCAGTATGCAGGGCCAGGCAGCCAGCAGGTTGTCAACTCATGGAATGCTGGGTCGATGGGGCAGGGAGGTGCCTTCGACTACTATCTTGCCCAACAGGGATTCATCGTTGTTTGTGTCGATGGTCGTGGCACTGGTGGTCGTGGCGCCGACTTTGAGAAGATGACATATCAGCGGCTTGGTGAACTTGAATCGAAAGACCAGGTGGAGACGGCTCTATGGCTAGGCAGTCAGAGCTACGTAGATAAAGACAGGATAGGTATCTGGGGTTGGAGCTATGGCGGTTTCAACACACTGATGAGCATGAGCGAAGGTCGTGGAGTGTTCAAGGCAGGTGTTGCTGTGGCGCCACCGACCAACTGGAAATACTACGATACGGTGTATACCGAGCGATTCATGCGTACGCCAAAGGAAAATCCCGAAGGATATGCTGTCAATCCTATTGTGCGGGCTAACCAGCTTCACGGAAGTCTGCTGATATGCCATGGCATGGCAGACGATAATGTGCACCCGCAGAACACCTTCGAGTATTCCGAAGCATTGGTGCAAGCCGACAAAGATTTTAAAGAGTTGTTATATACTAATCGTAATCATAGTATCTACGGAGGCAACACTCGCAATCATCTGCTTCGGCAGATATCGCGATTTTTCGAACAGGAACTGTGAGAACGGCAACTCGTCAATTTTCAACTTTCAACTTTCAACTAAAAAAATGGGTGGCTTCTTCGGAACGATTTCAGTAAAGAATTGCGTCAGTGATCTGTTCTATGGCACTGACTACAATTCGCATCTTGGCACACGGCGTGCAGGACTTGTTACATTCGATAAAGAGCGTGGGTTCTCACGCTCTATTCACAGCATTGAGCGAAACTATTTTAGGGCGAAATTCGAGGACGAGCTGCAGAATTTCTGTGGCAATCAGGGCATCGGCGTTATCAGCGACACCGACCCGCAGCCCATTATAGTCAACTCTCATTTGGGACGATATGCCGTCGTTACAGTAGCCAAAATCAACAACATCCGCGAAATATCCGACGAGCTCCTGCAGCAGCGGATACACTTCAGCGAGCAGTCGGCAAACAAGATTAACCAGACCGAACTAGTAGCTTTGCTCATAAATATGGGAGAGTCGTTCGTCGATGGTATAAACAATGTCTATAGCCGCATTCTCGGCTCGTGCTCCATGCTGATACTCACAGAAGACGGTATTATCGCTGCCCGCGACTATATGGGCCGCACACCGATAGTGATAGGAAAGAAAGACGGAGCATACGCTGTTTCCACAGAGTCATCGACATTCCCCAACCTCGATTTCGAACTGGTGCGCGATATCGGTCCGGGCGAGATAGTCAGAATACATCCCGACGGCTACGAGGTGCTTCAGGCACCGGCTCTCGATGAGCAGATCTGCTCGTTCATGTGGGTGTATTACGGTTTCCCGTCGAGCATCTACAACGGTATCAACGTTGAGGCAATGCGTGAGACCAACGGCAAGGCGATGGGACAGGCCGACGATGTAGAGGCTGACTGTGTATGTGGAATACCCGACTCGGGAGTGGGCACTGCCCTCGGATTTGCCGAAGGACGCGGGATACCCTATCGCCGTGCCGTGCTGAAATACACCCCGACATGGCCACGGAGCTTCACCCCACGCAATCAGTCGCGTCGCGACCTTGTGGCGAAGATGAAACTCATCCCCAACAAGGCGTTGCTCAATGGCCAGCGCATTGTCATCTGCGACGACAGTATAGTGCGTGGCACCCAACTGCGCGACAATATACGAATGTTCTACGAGGGCGGTGCCCGCGAAGTGCATGCCCGCATATCGTGTCCACCTCTTGTCTATGGATGTCAGTTTATCGGATTCACCAGTTCGGAGAGCGATATGGAACTGCTTACCCGACAGATTATAAGCGAGTTCGAAGGCGACGGTAATACCAAACTTGAGCAATACTCCACGGCAGGAACACCTGAGTATAACCGCATGGTGGCTGAGATGTCGCGGCGACTGGGACTCACATCGTTGAAGTTCAACACCATCGACACCCTCATCTGGTCGATAGGCTTGCCCAAATGCCGTGTCTGCACACACTGCTTCGACGGCACAGGCTGTTGTAAACGCAAGATAAAAGAATAGCCGGGCATTTTTATATTAGCCAGGCATGTCCGAAAGTAAACCCCCGCTCAGTTTCACGCGCAACGAATCTGAGCGGGGTTTTATAATGTGTCGTCGCAGCTATGCGCACCATGCCTTATCCCCATGCCCCTGTGCTCTTTCGTCCGAAGAGCCTTCTTATCCGCGGAGTTTTCCTCGTTTATGTTTCTGCTGCTTTCTTGACGGGCTTTTAGGTTGAATGGCCGTTTTGCTCGCTGCGGCGTTTCTTCGTGTTGTCTGGTCTGCGCTTGTTCCGGTCTGCGTTGGCTTTCTTGCCTTTCTCGTGACGAGGGTGTTTGTTGTCGCTGAGGGCATGCCCGCTGTCATTAGGTTTTTTATTCCTCTTAGGGGCTGTGCCTCGATTTTTTTTGTCGGTCTGTTTTCCTGTCTGTGGTTGTCGGGTGTGGCTGTCGACGGTGATGTCTGTCGTTGCGGCGAGGCTTGGTGTAGCGTGTATCGCGTTCTTGTCCTGCTTCGTTGTCGACAGTGGTATTGTCACCGGTTCGCTCTATGCGTCGTCCGATGAAATGCTCTATGCGTTTGAAATATTGCCTGTCGGCGGGTGCGACGAGTGTGAGTGCTTGCCCATCGCGGTCGGCACGTGCTGTGCGGCCAATGCGGTGAACGTAGTCTTCGGCGTCGCGGGGCACATCAAAGTTTATCACCACTTGAATGTCGTCGATGTCGATGCCACGTGCGATGATGTCGGTCGCCACAAGCACGTCGATTTGTCCGCTCTTAAAGCGGTACATCATCTCGTTGCGTGTTGACTGGTCGAGGTCGGAGTGCATCTCGCCACAGTTTATCTTCCTGTCGATTAATGCGCGGCTTATCTGTTTGGTCTTCATCTTCGACGATGAAAAGATAATGACACGCTTCAGTTGGTTGTCGTGGAACAGTTGCTCCACAACTTTGAGCTTCTCCTCTTCGGTGCAGAAACATGCCTGCTGCCTGATTTTCTCTGCGGGACGGCTTGGCGATATCTTCACGCTCACAGGGTTGTGTAGCAGACTCTTTGCGAGTTGCTCAATCTTTTCGGGCATGGTGGCAGAGAACATCATTGTCTGCCGCTGTTTTGGCAGATGGCTGGCGATGAGCATAATGTCGTCGTAGAATCCCATGTCGAGCATACGGTCGGCTTCATCGAGGATGAAGAAGGCAACTCTGCTCAGGTCGGCGTTGCCCATGTTGATATGTGATATCAGTCGGCCCGGTGTGGCAATGACGAGATTGGCACCCATTCGCAGTCCACGTAGTTCCTGATCGTAGCGTCCGCCGTCGTTACCCCCATACACTGCCACGCTGCTGATGTCGTTGAGATAGTAGCTGAACCCTTGGAATGCTTGGTCGATCTGTTGCGCCAGTTCGCGTGTAGGGCTCATCACCAAGCAGTTTACGGCATCGGGTGGGAACGTGCCATCGTCGAGCATGCTCAGTATGGGCAGCAGATAGGCGGCAGTCTTGCCAGTGCCTGTCTGTGCTATGCCGAGTACATCGCTGCCGCGAAGGATTTCGGGGATACATTTTTCTTGAATAGGAGTACACTTGTCGAAGCGCATGTCGTAGAGCGCATCAAGTATATTGTCGTTGAGACTTGTTTCTTCAAAAGTCATGTGTACCTCCCTTCGGTCGGAGTGAAAAGTGAAAAACGAAAAGTGATAAGTGATAAATTGTGAAATTGTAAAATCATGATAATCCTTTAGTTCGGTGCCTTACGATAGCACAGGTATGCCACAACGGCAAAGAGTATGTTCGGAATCCATGCTGCCAGCATCGGTGGGGCGTCGGCTTTTATGGCAAATGTTGCCGACACGGCTTGCAACAAAATATACGTGAAACTGAGTGCGAGCCCGATGCCGAGATAGAGTCCCATTCCGCCTTTACGTTTTCGCGAGGCGAGCGAGAGACCGATGATGGTGAGTATGAACGAAGCAAACGACGATGCAATGCGCTTGTGATACTCCACCTGATATTGCACTACGTTGCCCGATCCTCGGTTTATCTGTTTCGAGATATATTCCTTCAGTTCTGGACTTGTGAATGTCTCCTGCTGTCCTTTTGAATACACCAGGTCGGCTGGTTCCATCTGAATGAGCGTGTCTATTTTTATTCCGCTTGTGATGTGCTCGCGCATTCCCTGCATGTCGCGTATCTTCCAACTTGTGGCGGTCCAGTGGTACTTCGAATCGGAAATGGTGTCGTATTGTATATCCATCGCGGTCATATGGCTGACGAGTTTCTTGCCTTCGTATTTGTCGAGCAGGAATCCGTATCCGCGCTTCGTGTTATTGTCGTAATGCTGCATGAACGCTATCACTCCCTTTCCCACTTGCAGCTGTACATTGTCGGCAGTAGTGAGTTTCTTGCTATTGCGGTATTGCGATTCGAAATTCTGCCTGATGACGTTTCCATGTGGAATGACAAAGGCACTAAGGTAGAACGACAGCGCTGAGATTAGAACGCACGAGATCATGTATGGTCGCATGAGTCGTTTGAACGACACTCCTGCGGCGAGAATGGATATTATCTCTGAGTTTTCGGCAAGCTTCGACGTGAAGAAAATCACGGCTATGAATACGAACAGCGGACTGAACAGATTGGCATAGTAGGGGATGAAGTTGGCGTAGAAATCGAATATTATCGCCCTCATCGGCGCGTGATATTGCGTGTATTTCGGCAGGTTGGTGTTGAAGTCGATGACAATGGCAATGGCTATGATGAGCACTATAGAGAAGAAGTAATGCCCGATGAACTTCTTGATGATATACCAGTCGAGAATCTTGATGTAGCGGCGTGGATCGATTACGGATAAGAATGCAAACTTATCCTTGATGACATCCCACACCGCGAGCCATCGTTCAAATATCTTCCGCAGCCATTCTTTCTGCTTCTGATATTTATCGTCCTCTATCAACCAGTTGTCGTCCAACTTTTTAACTCCTTAACCTTTAACCTATATTCTCTGCCCTAATCTGTCGATGACCGACTTCTTCCATGCCACAAAGTCGCCCTGCTCTATGTGTGTCCTTGCATCGGTGACGAGTCGGAGATAGAATGCCAGGTTGTGTAGGCTGGCTATCTGCATGGCAAGCAACTCCTGTGCTTTGAACAGGTGGTGCAGGTATGCCTTCGAATGTCGTCGGTCTACATCGCAACCGTCGGCATCGATGGGCGAGAAATCGTTCTCCCATTTCTTGTTGCGCATATTCATTGTGCCGTCGTAGGTAAAAAGCATCGCGTTGCGTCCGTTGCGTGTTGGCATTACACAGTCGAACATGTCAACGCCTCGCTCTATCGCCTCGAGAATGTTCTGTGGTGTGCCTACTCCCATGAGGTAGCGTGGGCGGTCTTTGGGAAGAATCTCGTTCACCACTTCAATCATCTCATACATCACCTCTGTAGGTTCTCCCACTGCCAGTCCGCCAATAGCGTTACCGTCGGCACCCTTGTCGGCTACATGCTTTGCGGCATCTATGCGCAGGTCGCGATAAGTGCAGCCTTGAACGATGGGGAACAGGCTCTGCTCGTATCCGTAGAGCGGTTCGGTCTCGTTGAATCGTTTTACGCAACGGTCGAGCCATCGCTGTGTCAGCCTAAGGCTGCGCTTGGCATATTCGTAGTCGCTTTGTCCCGGCGGGCATTCGTCGAATGCCATCATTATGTCGGCACCTATTGTGCGCTCGGTGTCCATCACGTTCTCAGGGGTGAAGAAATGTTTCGACCCGTCGATATGTGAACGGAATTCGCATCCCTCCTCCTTCAGTTTGCGGATGCCCGTGAGCGAAAACACTTGAAATCCGCCCGAATCGGTCAGTATCGGATGGTTCCATGTGTTGAACTTATGCAGTCCTCCGGCTTTTCTCAGGGTGTCGAGTCCCGGACGGAGATACAGATGATAGGTGTTGCCGAGAATAATCTGCGCCTTCACCTGCTTTTCCAATTCCTCGAAGTGCACTCCCTTCACCGTTCCTGCTGTGCCCACGGGCATGAATATTGGTGTCTTTATGTCGCCATGGGCAGTGTGGATTATTCCGGTGCGGGCATCGGATGCACTGTCGGTATGTTGCAGTTCAAATGTCATTATGCCTCTTCTACTTTTGTTTTGGCGTCCTCGTCTTTTATTGTAAGGTCAACGGGATGGTCGACGATCTCGTTAGTTAGTGCGAAGTTCCACACATCCTGCACGTTCTCCACATAGTGGAACTCAACGCCAGTGCGGTATTTCTCAGGAATCTCGTCGATGTCCTTTTTGTTCTCCTTACACATCACAATGTCGGTGATGCCGGCTCGCTTGGCTGCCAGAATCTTTTCCTTTATTCCACCGACTGGCAATACTTTGCCACGAAGTGTGATCTCCCCGGTCATTGCTGTGTTCTTACGCACTTTTCGCTGGGTCAGTGCCGAGGCGATAGATGTGGCGATGGTGATTCCTGCCGACGGTCCGTCTTTCGGCGTGGCCCCTTCGGGAACGTGGATGTGGATGTTCCACTGCTCGAAAATGCGGTGGTCGACTCCCAAAGTGTCGATGTGTGCTTTCACATATTCAAGCGCGATCACTGCCGACTCTTTCATCACGTCGCCGAGGTTGCCAGTTAAAGTGAGCTTGCCTGCCTTACCCTTGCTGAGCGATGTCTCTATGAAGAGGATCTCTCCGCCCACGCTTGTCCATGCCAAACCTGTCACAACACCGGCGTAGTCGTTGCCTTGATAGATGTCGCGATAGAATGGCGGTTTGCCCAGAAGGTCTTCTATCTGCTCGGTAGAAATCTTGTCGTATGGCAACTGACCGTCGCGGGCTTTGATCAGCGCAAGCTTGCGCAGTGATTTGTCTATCTGTTTCTCAAGCTGTCGCACACCGCTCTCACGGGTGTATTGCTCAATGATCTTTTCTATTGCAGCCTTGTTGAACTTCGGGCCTTCTTTCTTTCCAAATCCGGTATTCTCGAGTTCTTTCGGTATAAGATGCCGTTTGGCAATTTCTATTTTCTCCTCGGTAATGTATCCGCTCACTTCGATAACTTCCATTCTGTCGAGCAGTGGTCGCGGAATGGTGTTCAGATCGTTGGCGGTGGCAATGAAGAGAACCTTCGATAGGTCGAAGTCCACGTCGAGATAATTGTCGTGGAAAGCTATGTTCTGTTCAGGGTCGAGCACTTCGAGCAATGCCGACGACGGGTCGCCGTTGATGGTGTTCTGTGTCACCTTGTCGATTTCGTCGAGAATGAACACGGGATTTGCCGAGCCCGCCTTTTGTATGCTCTTGATAATGCGTCCTGGCATTGCGCCGACGTATGTGCGCCGATGTCCGCGTATCTCGCTTTCGTCGTGCAGTCCGCCGAGCGACATTCTCACATATTTGCGTTTCATTGCCGCTGCTATGCTCTTGCCCAGGCTGGTCTTACCTACGCCCGGAGGGCCGTAGAGGCATATAATCGGCGATTTCAGGTCACCACGTAGTTTCAGCACTGCCATGTATTCCACAATGCGCTCCTTTACTTTCTCCATGCCATAGTGGTCGCGGTCGAGAGTGTTCTGTGCACGCTTCAGGTCGAGATTGTCCTGAGTGTATTCCCCCCAAGGCAGCGACACCATCGTCTGAAGATAGTTCAGCTGGGTGCTGTAGTCGGGGCTTTGCGGATTAAGTATGTCGAGTTTGTCGAGTTCTTTATAGAACGTCTTTGCAATCTCTTCGTTCCATTTCTTTTTCTTTGCCTTCTGTTCCAACTCGTGGCGCTCGGGCGATCCGTCGCCATTGCCCAACTCTTCCTTGATGTTCTTAATCTGTTGCTGAAGGAAATACTCGCGCTGCTGCTCGTCGATGTCCTCGCGTGTCTTTGAGCGGATGTTCTGCTTCAGTTCCAGCAACTGCATCTCTTTGTTGAGGGTGCGCAGTGCAAGGAACACTCTCTCCACGAACGAGGTGGCTTCGAGCATCTTCATTTTGTCGGTAATGCTGAAGGGAAGGTTCGAACATATATAGTCGACCACCACAATGTCGTTCTGGATATTGTTCAGTGCAAACTGCGACTCGTCGGGAATCTCCTCATTCATGTGGATGTAGCTCACCGTTGTCTTCCTCAGGTCATCGACGGCCGTGCGGAATTCTCTGTCGTGCGGTTCGGGCATCTCCTCGGCCTCGAGCATGCATTGTCCTTTCATAAACGGTCGTGTGCTGGTGAGATGTTCAAGCCGACAGCGCCCCAGGGCCTGCACAATCACCGTCACGTTGTTGCCTGGACCGGGCATCTCGAGCACTCTCACTAGTTTGGCAAATACGCCATACTCGTAGAGGTCTTTCATCTGAGGATTGTCGATGTCGGAATTCTTCTGACAGAAGATAGCAAATGTTATGTTCTCGTCCTTCTGAAGGTGCTTCACGAGATTCAGACTCGTCTGTCGTCCGATCAGTATAGGTGTTATCACACCAGGGAACACCACAAGGTTGCGTGTCGCCAGAATGGGCACTTCGCCTTCAGACATAGTGTTGAACAAAGTGGTCACGTCGCCCTCGTAGTCGGCTATCATTTGAATGGATGTCTTTGTATTTTTGCTCATTTCTTTACTTGTCATTTATATATTGATTCGTATGTACGCATGTGTGTGCGTCCGAATTAGAGTGCAAAGTTAGTGAAAGTTGGGGGTAAAACAAAATATTTAAATAGAATTATTTAATCCTTGTCTTACCTTCGACCCTTTAGATGGACTCCAAATAACGAAGCGCCCCTATGCATTGCAGAGCGAAGATAAGCAAGGTTAGTGCAGACTATTATTTTCCAGCAAACAATTTTGCTAGCAAAATTATGGACAAAGAGGCTCTTTAATGCCAATAAGTGGGCCCTTTAATGAAAATTTTGCTAGCAAAATTTTCAGCACACAATGTAGTAAGATAAAATAAACACCATGTTTTGCACGTTATGTTAATAGTTGTAGGCAGATAAATTGCCATGCCTGACAGTAATGAACGACTGTTTCAGTTTCAGACAATTCACCATCAATCAAGACCGCACTGCGATGAAAGTCGGTACCGATGGCGTTCTCCTCGGCGCATGGGCGAGGGGAGGGCACCGTGTACTTGATGTGGGGTGTGGCACAGGACTCATTTCCTTGATGATGGCGCAGCGTTATGAGTGGGCTGAGGTGACGGGAATTGACATCGATTTTGATGCCTCGGAACAGGCTTCAGACAACGTCAGAAACTCTCCCTTCGCCGGTCGAGTAAAAATATTTAACGAGTCACTGCAATCGTTTGGGAATAAATATGTTGGCAATTTCGATTCAATAGTGTGCAATCCTCCTTTTTTTGCTTGCTCACTGACCAGTCCCGACGAGCAACGCACAAAGGCCAGACACGACTCGTCGTTGCCTCTTCAAGTGCTGTTTAAATATGCCGCCGGGATGCTCTCCGGCGATGGTGAACTGAGTCTGATTATTCCAGCCGACCGTTTAAACGATGTCTTGTCAGAAGCAGTCTTCTCCGGTCTTTATGAGAGTCGCATTTGTCGGGTGCGTACGGTTGAGCATAAGACTCCCAAGCGAGTTCTTGTTGCGTTTGCGAAAACACGTGCGGAGAAGGTGGAGCAGACCGAAGAAACGATGATGACGGCCGACGGGAAACGAAGTCTGTGGCTGACAGCTTTGACGCGCGATTTCTATCTCGACGTGAAATGAATTAATGAAATGTTAGGAAATTAAACTTATAAGATTATGAAAGTATTATTGATAAACGGTTCGCCTCACAAACAAGGCAACACTCACATCGCTCTCAGCGAGATAGCGAAGACTCTTGAAGGCCTCGGCATAGAGGCTGAGATTATGTGGATTGGCACGAAACCCGTGAGAGGATGTATTGCCTGCAACACCTGCAAAGCCAATGGCAATGGACATTGTGTGTTCGACGACGACATATGCAATAGTGTTATCGACCACATCAATGCTGCCGATGCCCTCGTGGTGGGCGCACCGGTGTATTATGGTGTCCCTCCAGGACAGACTATAAGTCTCATACAGCGAGCACTTTATGCTGGTGCGATAGTGGCAAACAAACCTGCCGCCGCTGTTGCTGTGTGCCGTCGGGGTGGTGCAACAGCCGCTTTCCAGACTCTTCAGATGCCATTCCAGATGGTGAATATGCCACTTGTTACATCGCAGTATTGGAATATAGTCTACGGACGCGAAGGAGGTGATGCCGCTCTCGACACCGAAGGACTGCAGACCATGCGGCAGCTGGCACGGAATATGGCATGGATGCTCAGAAAAATATCAACCGGTGAGGGGGGTGTGCCTGACAGAGAACCATGGCAGCCAATGCATTTCATTCGAAAAAGCGAGTGAAATCACAATTGACGGGCGATGCGCAGGAAATAGATGTTGTTTCCGTTTGGCGTAAAATAAAAATGGTAGGAACTCTTGCGGGTGTTCCTACCATTTCAGTCTTCTTTGGATGATTCTGCTTAAGGCTTGTATGTGGCGCGTCTGTTTCGTAATGTCTTCGCGCACCAGTGTTATTTCGTTGAACAGTTCGGCTGCCGCGCTCTGCATGGCGTTTGGTCGTCGCTGGCTCTTGTCGCCGTCGGGGTTGACAACAATCTTTATCCCCTTTGGCTTCAATTCTATATCGACCTCTTTCCCGCTTTCCACGGGGTCTCCGTCGTAGTGAATCACTCCCTCGCGCTCACGTTCAATGTGGAGTCGGCGGCAGCGGAACGACTTTATTTTTGAGTTCTTGTCGAGCGTCTTGCTCATCATCTCGATACTTATCTGAGAAGCCTCTATCATATCGAACGGTTCCATTATCACCACGTCAAGCATACCGTCGCTCATCGATGCCTGCGGAGCGATGTAAGCATTGTTGCCATATTGCGACGCGTTGGCACACGAGATGAGGAACGCCTTGTGGCTGGTCATGCTGTTGTCGTCGATTATCTTGTATGTCTCAGGCTTGTAGCTTAGACCCTCGCGAAGCACAGTCTCTACATAGGTGGCCAGTCCGCGCTTGCCTGCCTCCGCAAACTTCATGCTGACGAATGCATCGAACCCCATGCCGCACGTGCAGAAGAAAGGATGCCCGTTTATGATGCCGTAGTCGAGGTCGTGAACCTCAAACTTGTTGATGATTTCTATTGAGCGCTTTACATTTATAGGCAACAGCAGATGGCGCGCAAGTCCATTGCCAGAGCCACAAGGGATAATGCCCATCGCCGTATCGGTATTGATGATAGCACGTCCCACCTCGTTTACAGTGCCGTCGCCACCTACTGCAACAACCACATCGGCACCCTCGCTGCAAGCCTTGGCAGCAAGAACAGTTGCATGGCCACTATATGCCGTGTAGGCAATTTCGTAGTCGAATACGCTCTTGTCTATGGTTGATGCGATAACGTCTGGAATATTTTTCTTTTTTGTAGTCCCAGAGATCGGGTTTACTATGAACACTGCTCTCTTCATCGACCGCAAAAGTACACAAAAAATGCAATAATGAACATCTTCTTATGAATTATTTGGGTAAAAATAATATTTTTCTCAAAAAATAGTGCTTTTATTTATGTTTTTTTGTAACTTTGCAAACTGAAATATAAAATACTAGCAGTTTCTATTTTAATAATGGGACAATTACAAGAGCGTTATAAGGCATATCGTGAGCCACAGAAGTTCATGGCCCTTGGTGTATATCCATATTTTAGGGAAATAACAAGCAAGCAAGGAACAGAAGTTGAAATGGAAGGACATAAAGTCCTTATGTTCGGTTCGAATGCCTACACTGGGCTGACAGGTGATCAGAGAGTAATTGATGCAGCTAAGGCGGCTTTAGATAAGTATGGGTCGGGATGTGCAGGTAGCCGTTTCCTTAATGGTACACTTGACATTCATGTTCAACTCGAGAAAGAACTCGCAGAGTTTGAGCATAAAGATGCTGCATTGTGTTTTTCCACCGGATTTTCAGTAAATCAGGGCGTGCTTGCTATGGTTGTTGGACGCAACGACTATATCATCTGCGACGATCGTGACCATGCCAGCATAGTCGACGGTCGTCGTCTTTCGTTTGCCACACAACTACGCTACAAGCATAACGATATGGAAGATCTTGAGCGTGTTTTGCAGAAGTTGCCATACGACGCAGTGAAGCTCATCGTTGTTGATGGAGTGTTCTCAATGGAAGGCGACTTGGCAAAATTGCCCGAGATAGTTGAACTAAAGCACAAGTACAACTGTTCGCTTATGGTTGACGAGGCACACGGACTTGGTGTGTTCGGAAAGCAAGGTCGGGGCGTATGCGATCATTTCGGACTTACCGACGAGGTAGACCTCATAATGGGTACATTCTCGAAGAGCCTTGCGTCAATAGGCGGATTCATTGCCAGTGACTTTGATACTATTAATTATTTGCGTCATACTTGTCGTACTTACATCTTCAGTGCATCGAATACTCCTGCCGCAACAGCTGCTGCAATGGAAGCCCTTCATATCATTCAGAAAGAGCCAGAGCGTATTGAAAGACTATGGTCGGTAACAAACTACGCGCTCAAGCGATTCCGCGAAGAAGGATTCGAGATTGGCGACACCGAGAGTCCTATTATTCCTCTCTATGTGCGTGATGTAGATAAGACATTCCTTGTCACCAAGTTAGCGTTTGACAATGGTGTGTTCATCAATTCAGTCATACCTCCTGCATGTGCTCCGCAAGATACATTGGTGCGATTTGCACTTATGGCTACCCACACAGAAGAAGAAGTGGAGCGCGGCGTGAAGGTGTTGAAGAAGATTTTTGTTGAACAAGGAATAATAAAATAAAGTTATCCGAAAATAAATTGCCTAAAATTTGCACGGTCGGGAAAAAGATGTTAACTTTGCACCCGCAAATCAGGCAAGGCCTTTTCGGCAACGAGGTGTAGCGCAGTTGGTAGCGTTCCTGGTTTGGGACCAGGCTGTCGCAGGTTCGAGTCCTGTCACCTCGACTGATATAAATAAAGACCCTCAGACAAGTTATCTCGTCTGAGGGTCTTCTTTTTTTACTTTCTTCCATTATTTCTCTGGAATACTCTTAAGTATTGCCATTAAGTGGTCCCACACCATCTCAACTGTCGGTATGTACAGACACTCATCGGGAGTGTGCACATTGCGAAGTGTCGGACCAAACGACACCATGTCGAGGTCGGGATAGCGCTCTGAGAACAAACCGCATTCAAGGCCTGCATGTATACCGAGCACCTTCGGATCTTTTCCGAACAGTTCGCGATATGTATCGACTGTAATCTTCGTTAATTGGCTGTTGGCCTTTGGCTTCCATGCCGGATATCCGTCGCCTTGTACCACCTTGGCACCTGCAAGTTCATATAGAGCCTTCACGGTTGCACACTGGTTGTCGAGATTACTCATCACGTTTGAGCGCTGCGATGAAAGCACCTCTACACGCTCCGGGAATGTTGTGACGGCAGCCACGTTGCTCGATGTCTCAACAAGCCATGCCAACTCTTCGTCCTGACACATGGCAAAGACACCATTATCTACAGCTTGAAGTGCGCGGATAATGTTGTTACCCGTAGTCTTGTCGATAACTTTATCGGCATCGGCTGTAGCCATATCGAACACCATTGAGGTGTCTGTAACATGGAACTCATCCTCCACCTTCGCTGTAAATATGTTCCAGTCGGCACGTATCTGGTCTTTCATCTCTTCGGGAAAAGCCACGACAACGCGGCCGTCGCGAGGAATGGCGTTGTGGAGTTTGCCTGAGTTGAAACTTGCCAGACGAAGATCAGTCTTGCCTATTTCCTGGTAAAGGAATCGCGACAGAACCTTTATGGCATTAGCACGCTTCTTGTTAATATCGTCACCAGAGTGTCCTCCGTTGAGTCCTTTCAGTGACAGTGTCGCAAAGAAATATCCCTCGGGAGCATCTTCGCGCTTAATGCTGAATGTTGCCAAAGTGTTTCGTCCACCTGCACACGACACGAATATCTGCCCTTCATCTTCAGAGTCGAGGTTAATCAACATGCTCCCAGTCATGAATCCTGCTTTCATTCCCTCTGCTCCAGTGAGGCCAGTCTCTTCATCTCGAGTAAATACGCACTCTATCTCGCCATGCTCAATGTCGTCACTATCTAGGATTGCCAGTTCTATTGCACATCCTATACCATCATCGGCACCAAGAGTGGTACCCTTTGCACGTAGCCATTCGCCGTCGATATAACTCTGTATTGGATCGTTGTCGAAATCGAAGTCAACATCCACTAGTTTGTCGCATACCATGTCCATGTGGCTCTGGAGAATCACCGTCTGTCGGTTCTCATAACCGGGAGTGGCTGGTTTGCGGATTATCACGTTGCCCGTCTCGTCGACTTTGGTGGCGAGTCCCCGACTTTCACCAAAAGACTTCAGATAGGCAATCATCTTCTCTTCACGCTTTGATGGGCGTGGGATTTCGTTAATCTTGGCAAATTGCTCGAACACCCGAGCTGGTTTTAAATCTCTCTTTTCCATAATTATTGTAAATTATTTTTATGATTTCACTCACTTATTTGTAGCTTTAACCTATGGTTGATATTACTTTCGTTCGGGAAAACATGAATAAAAATTGTTTTTTATTTTGTATTCCGCTCACTTATTCGTAACTTTGTCGCTTGAAGAGAAAAATGGCCTTGGTCCATTTCCACACTGCAAAAATAGTAAAAATGACAGAGATTCTACTCATCAGCATGTTAATAATTGCTATTTCGTTAGCATTATTATCTGTGAAAGTCATTTTCCGTCGTAACGGGGAGTTCACATCGCAGCATATACACGACAGCGAAGCGATGCGCGAGCGTGGAATAGGATGTGTAATCGAGCAGGACAGAGAAGAGAGAACCAACGGCCACCATCTGAAGACGAAGTTCGAGGAAGAAGGTAACAAACGTAAATAAACAAATAACAAACAGATGAACACAAAGAACATTTTCCGCACAATGGCACTCTCGGCATTTGCCACTCTTGCCATTACATCGTGCAACAACAAAGAAGTAGCCCAAACCGAAACCCCTGAGCAGAACGCTCCGGAAGAGTTGAAGATTGCTTTCGTTGAAATCGACAGCGTGATGACGCAGTATGAATTCTGCAAGGAGCACTCGCTTGTCCTCGAGAAGAAGGCTCAGAACATACAGAACACTCTCGCTCAGAAAGAGCGCGACCTGAATGCTGCCGCCAACAACTTCCAGCAGAAACTGCAGCAGAATGCCTACACACGCGAGCAGGCTGAGCAGGTACAGGCAGGGCTTCAGAAGCAGGGCGCCGACCTGCAGTCGCTGAACCAGCGTCTGACAAACGAGTACCAGAGCGAACTCGAAAAGTATAACAATGCCCTGAGCGACTCGATTAAGAACTTTGTTGCTCGCTATAATAAAGATAAGAAATATAGTCTTATCATCACAAAACAGGGTGAGAATCTTCTTTACGCAGCTCCCGCTCTTGATATCACATCGGAGATTGTCGCCGGACTGAACAAGGCTTACAAGAAGGCACCTGCAAAGACAGCAGAGAAGAAAGCTGAGGAAAAACCCGCTGCAAAGGCTCCTGCAAAGAAATAAGCCAGACGCAGCATAATATATCTGGAACAAGAGATGGGCATTGAAAAGTTCTAATCACTTTCAACGCTGATCTCTTGTTTTTTCTTTAGTCTGTAATATGTAAGTACAGTAAGACATATATACATTATTTAATATATAGCTTTGGAAGTAGTACTTTGAGGTGAGTTGATTCATTCTCTTTTACTCCCGATATTTATAATTTAAAAAAGCCTAAACAAGATGTTGAAAAAGCGTTTCCTACTTGTCCTTTTGATACCTTTCTCGCTGATGGTGAGTGCGGAGGAATATGATAATCTGTGGCAACCTGTTCGTGTGGTTGAGAAAAAGTGGAAGGCATGTTGCTTGTCTGACGTCCGTCTTACGGATGGCTCATATTTCAAGCAAATGCAAGATTTGCACAGGAATTATTTGTTGTCGCTCGACCCTGAAAGGCTTCTCAATAATGTGATGCGTGCCGGCGGAATAGCGACATCAGCCACGAATTATGGCGGGTGGCAGCACAACAACGGCAACGGTTTCGGCAACTACATGTCGGGATGCTCGATGATGTATGCTGCTACCGGTGACGAGACATTGCGCGACAGGGTTGCCTGGATGATAGACATCATTGAGCGTTGTCAACGTGAGGAGAACCTCGGGGGATGGTTTCATTTCTCTCGCAGCAAGGCTTTCTATAATCAGCTGATGGCGGCAAAAGGAGAAAACTGCACACCTGTTAACAACGGTGAGGATTTCTATAACAATTCCGACATGGCAGGTATGGTGTTCTATCAGCTGCACCGCATCTATTATGGTATCCGCGATGCTTATTATTATGCCCATATCGACAAGGCACTCGATGTTTTCCTCAAATGCATGGAGTGGGCATGTACGTGGACAGACAACATCTCTAGCGATGCCAGTATGCAGATGGCTCTCGAGACTGAGCATGGCGGTATGGCGGAGTTGTTCATGGATGCTTATGCTCTGAGTGGAGAAGAAAAATTCTTGCGGGCCGGGCAACGCTGGACACACACACTCAATTTCCGTGATCGTCTATGCCGTGGCGATAATGTACTTATGTCGCGGCATGCCAATGTGAACGATCCTAAATTCATTGCATTGTTGCGAGGCTACGAGTTGACGGGCGATGAGCGTGATTCGCTTGCCGCTCGCAACGTGTGGGATTATGTAGTTGACTGGCATGTGTCGCCGATGGGCGGACATGGCAGATGGGAGCGCTACGGACAACCCGGAAGACTGCTCGACGAGCTGGCAAACACATCGGTTGAGACATGTTGCACCAACAACATGCTGCGATTTACGAAAGCAATGTTCTCACTATATGGCGATACTCGTTACATGGATTTCTACGAGCGTGCGCTATACAATCACATCCTCGCATCCAAAGATCCTAACAATACCTCCGTCGGCGGTGGCTTCTGCTATTTCCAGTCACTGTTGCCAGGTATGCATCGGCAGTATATGGACGACAGCTCGTTCTATTGTTGTTGGGAGACAGCGTTGGAGAATCATTCTAAATATGGCGAGGCTATATATTTCCGTAACGATAATGATCTTCTCGTTAATCTCTTCATTCCATCAAAACTGACATGTGCCGACAATGGCATGCGTATCACCATGACTGGCGACTATCCCACCGATCAACGTGTCACGCTTACATTCGATGCCGTAGGTAGTTTTACGGGAAAGCTATATTTCCGTGTTCCGCAATGGATGCATGGCGACATTGTCGTCACTCACAACGGCAGTCAGATAGCAGCTAATGTCAGCCAGGGTCTTTTATGTGTTGAAGGTCCTTGGGCCGACGGCGACGAGGTTGCACTCGAACTACCGTTGGCACTGCGTTGCGAGCCCTCCGAGGAACCCGATGTGGCGAGCATCTTCTTCGGACCGGTATTGTTATGCCCCAACATGGGTGCCTCTACTGGCGACTATACCGGCAACCCATGGCAACAGTCCACTTCGTTGGCGCCACGCGACTTCCCTAATATCGACGGCAGCATGTCTGATCCCTCTCAGTGGTTGACGCGACGGTCACAACGTCAGCTTACTTTCCGCGGTGGGGGATATCTATTCCAGCCATTCTATAAGTGTAACCATCAGACCACATCCATCTATCAGCGTTTTGTGGCTGCAGACGAAGTGCAGCGAGCACGTGTTTATATCCCCGACCGGATAAAAATCTCTGGCGATACGGGGCACGACTATACAGGCTCTTCCACTACGGGGGTTATATACAACCGAAATTACATTGAGGTTGCGGCAGGGCAGAGCATCAGCTATACCATGCAGTTGTCGCCCGAGGGTGATGTGAAACACTACCTTATGTTGCAGCACGACGGCTGGCAGACCGATTTGGTGGGCAACTACTCCGTATATATCGATGATGTGCTTATCGGCGAGAGTGGACCATGCGAGCGCATGCAGCAGTTTACTTTCCCACATGCATACTACAATATCCCACAGGATATCACCCAAGGCAAGAGTAGCGTTCGCGTGACATTGCAACAGGGCGATCGCCCCATGCGATATTTCGACATCGCCCTTGTCACAGAGCGCTATGTCGACGAGATGTGTCCCGAGAGTCTGTGGCAGCTTCATCAGGGCTTCCCGCTTCGCCTCGAGGCAGAGGATGCGCAGCCCCACGGCGATAATCGCACATTCGACGGCACCAGCTCTGCGGGGGCATATGTGGCGGCACCGACGACATACTTGCTGTATCGCGACTTATACATCCCTGTTGCGGGTGATTACCAGCTCGAGATATGTCATCGTGGGCCGCGCATGGCTCGTTACGCCATCATTGTCAACGGTGAGCAGCAGACAGTCATACTCCCTGCCTCCAGCGACGCATGGAGCACCACGCAAGCCACGCTCCACTTTGAGGCAGGGTTTAATACCATTCGCCTATCGCCTGTCACCACCAGCAACCTCCCTGACATCGACTATTTTGAGCTGTCGCGCATAGGTGACGATACCGCCATCCGTGGCGTTGCGACTGCCGCCGACGGTGTGCTTCCGCGTCTCACTGTGCACTCCCTCACCGATGGCAGTGGCGTGCAGTGCAGTGTATCGGGGTGCGAGCGAGGCATTCTACGGCTCTACAATGCTAACGGAACCGAGCGTACCATGCTGCGTTATCCTGAGTCTGACACCTTCGCAACTACGCAGTTGCCTGAGGGCGTCTATGTCGTATGCCTCACGTCATACACTGGACAGCACCTTGCCAGCTGCAAGATAAGCATACGTTAACCCGTCGTGCTCCTCATGTTGCAAAGCGCATTTTTTGGGGTTGCATTTTTGAACTTTTTTGGTGGATGGATACCTCATCTCCAGTAAAGAGCCCATCTAATGCCATTAAAGAGGCTTTCTATTGCCGTTAAAGAGCCCATTTGACGCCATTAAAGAGGCCCTTTAATAACGCCTTGAATATCAGTTGCTTGCGGAGGTGTTTTAGGAATGAGAAATGTATCCGACTCTTTGATGCTTTTTGAAGTTTTCGGTGCCGGTGAAACACTATTTTTGGATTGCGTATTACAAATAGAATTATTATCTTCGCACATAAATGCTTCGTGTTATGAAGAGAAAAGAACGTTTTGAGCGTGTGCTCGGTTATTTCAGGGAGCAACAACCTATTGCGACCACCGAATTGCAGTTTGCCAGCGCGTTTCAGTTGCTTGTTGCCACGGTGCTGAGTGCTCAGTGTACCGACAAGCGTGTGAATATGGTCACTCCCGATCTGTTCAGTCGTTTCCCCGATGCTCGCTCGATGGCTGCCGCCGAGGTAGACGATGTGCTTGAGTATGTCAAGAGTGTGTCGTATCCCAATTCAAAGGCACAGCATCTGGTAGCGTTGTCGAGGATGATTGTGAACGATTATGGCGGTGAGGTGCCCTCCGACGGCAAGGAGCTCGAACGGTTGCCAGGGGTGGGGCGTAAGACAGCCAACGTAGTGCAGGCGGTGTGGTTCGGAAAACCCACGCTGGCAGTTGACACGCATGTCTTTCGAGTCAGTCGCAGGTTAGGTCTTGTGCCGTCATCGGCAGACACACCGCAGAAGGTTGAGAGGGCACTGATGAAATATATCCCCATCGATGAGGTGTCGACAGCCCATCACTGGCTGCTACTGCACGGGCGCTATGTGTGCCAAAGCCAACGTCCAAAGTGCGAGGATTGCCAGTTCGATGATTTCTGTCCGAAGATTCTTGAGAATTCAAAGTTATAGATTTATGAATACCCAAATGCTTTTGAGCTTCCTTGGTGCGGTAGCGGCAAACAACAACCGGCCGTGGTTTAAAGCCCACAAGGATGATTATCTGATGGCGAAAGCCGACTTCGAGGATGGCATCGGTAAGGCTATTGCCGCCATCTCAGAGTTCGACGAGGAGATATCTCACCTTAAGGTGAGCGATACTGTCTATCGTTTTTATCGCGACACACGCTTCTCACCCGACAAGTCGCCATATAAGCGTCATTTCGGTGCATATATCTGTGCGAAAGGTAAAAAGTCGCTTCGCGGTGGTTACTATATCCATGTAGAGCCCGGCGCGTGTCTGCTTGCCTGCGGCAGCTATTGGCTCCCGACTAATATCCTCACCTCGTGTCGCAACGAGATAATGGCAAACATCGACGAGTGGCGGCGCTGTGTGGAGAGCAAGGCATTCCTTAAGTATTTCGGTCGTCCGTCGGGCAATGGTTTTGAAACATCTCGCGGGTTCGGCATGTCGATGCTGAAAACCTGCCCTGCGGGGTTTCCACGCGACTATGAGTTTCTCGACTATCTGCGCTTGAAGGACTACTGTTGCTGGACTCCCGTTGCCGACGATTTCTTCGAGGGCAACAGATGGCTCGATGAGGCATGTAAGGTGTTCAAGGCTGCAAAGCCTATGATGGATTTCATGAAAAGTGTTATTGACGACTACGAGTGATTGAGCGTGCCGACATCCATCTTGTACCGATGCTTCTTGCGGCAGTGTTGCTGGCAATAGGTATTTTTGTCGGCGACGCCTTTTGCGGTGGTGTGAGTTTTGCCGTGGCACTGACAGTCGTGGGTGTATTGTTCGTAGCCTTTTGTATCTTCCGAAACAGACAACCCCTCTCGGGTATCCTTTTCATTCCGTTAGTAATCAGCTTTGGGATTTTTATTTACATAAACTCTGCCAGTAAAGTGCCCTCGTTGTATTCCGACGGGTATGAAGGGTGGGAGGGAGTGTTGATGAGTCGTCCGCAACAGCATGGTAAGGTGTATATGGCCGATGCTATGGTCACCAGCGGTCGTATGTGTGGGCATTATGTGCGTGTGTCGATATTTGCCGACAACCGCAGCCGTTTTCTCGACGAGGGGCATGGCATCAGATGCGTCTCCGTGTTCGAGCCGATAGAAGATTTTGGCGTAAAGCGGAATTTCAGCTATTCTCGTTGGGCAATGAGCCACGACATTGTCGGGCGCACTTTTCTTTATACCAACGCATGGGATGCTGCCGACGTCAGGCTGACGCATCTCTCGAAGTGGAAGCGAATAGTGGTGAAGTGCAGTCTGTTGCGCGGTAATGTGGCTCGAAAGTTGAGGATGGATATCTCCGACGACGATGCCGCCGCGCTTGTCTCGGCACTGACTCTTGGCGACAGGAGCGGTATAACGAAGGAGTTGCGTGAGATGTATTCGGTTGCAGGAGGCTCGCATGTGCTTGCACTGTCGGGGATGCATCTGGGGATTATATTTTTCGTGCTGAGCTATGTATTTTTCCGTCGCAGGTATAAGGTATTCGGCGGTGTGCTGACGTTGAGTTTCATCTGGGGCTATGCTGTGTTTACAGGAATGTCGCCGAGCATAATGCGAGCGGCTGTAATGTTGACGGTGTATTCTGTAGTAGAGATTATTGGCAACTATCGCAACCAGCTGAACACCTTGGGCGTGGCGGCAGTGTCTATACTCGCATTCAGCCCGTTCAGCCTCTGGGATGTAGGATTCCAGATGTCGATTATTTCTATGCTCGGCATAATTCTTTTCTATAAGCCTTTGTATAGTCTGATACCCGCGGCATGGCTTTTTCGTTGTTCGATTCTCCGATATCTGTGGAGTGTTGTTTGCGTGTCGCTGTCGGCACAGATATGCGTTGCACCGATTGTGGCTTTCTACTTCGGTCGCTTCTCATGCTATTTTGTCCTGACAGGTATCGTCGTTTCGGTTTTAGCCGTATTGATTATTGTCTGCACCCTCGCCATGCTGTTGGCGATGGCGGCAGGTGTCGGAACGGATTTTTTGGGAAATGTCTTGAGTCATTTAGCCAATTGG
Organism: uncultured Prevotellaceae bacterium; assembly: GCA_902783625.1. Lineage (GTDB taxonomy): Bacteria > Bacteroidota > Bacteroidia > Bacteroidales > Bacteroidaceae > Prevotella. Next base: position 27,434 of record CACZRN010000085.1, on the reverse strand, counting down.
CAGAATGAGGCCTTGGCATGGATATCGTCGCTTCCACATGCCAGCATAGAAAATATCAGAATCAACTGCGCGCAGTTGATCCTGATATATATTGTGATTATTGCCCTGATAGCGCTTGCCTACAGGATATCACGTGTAATAAGGATAAATCGCTTATGGCACTCAGTGACGAGCTATTATTGAAGACGTCATGTTTTGAAATACTCTTCGAGTTGCTCTCTCGCACTCCCTTCTTTATTGTCGAGGTCGCTGATAATGTGACCATGCTCGAGCAAGGCAATACGTGTTGAAATGTCAACGGTGTGTTGCAGGTTGTGACTCGAGATTAGCACGGTAGCCCCAGTGCGGCTCTGATAATCGCTCATGATAGTTTTCAGCAGGTTCTGACTCGATGGGTCGAGGAAGTTGAACGGCTCGTCGAGTATGACAAGATGTGGCTCGTTGAGCAACGTGGCAATGATGCCTATCTTCTGCTTGTTGCCTGCCGAAAAGTCGCGGATGAGCTTGTTCTGTCCGATTATTTCATCAGCCATAAACGGCATGTATGGTTCTAGCCGTTGATTAATCTCATCTTTGGTAAGGTCAGCAACACTTCCTATAAACTCGAAGTATTCTTCTGGAGTGAGAAAGTCGATAAGGAATCCCTCGTCGATATAAGCCCCAGTATCTTTCTTCCATTCTTCCGACTCGGCTGGGTTTATGTCGTTGATGCTCACCTGTCCGTCGTCAGCCTTCAGTAAGTCGAGCATTAGTCGGAAGAGTGTTGTTTTTCCAGCGCCGTTGTTGCCGACGAGTCCGAGAATGTCGCCATCGTTTATCACGAATTCGGAAATATCGACAGCGGTCTTTTCTCCGAATTGTTTCTTCAAGTCTTTAATTCTTATCATGATTATCGGGCATTGATTGACAAATGCTGGTTGTTTTCTCTACACGAGTCCTCTGCCGTGACATTTCTTGAACTTCTTTCCTGATCCGCAAGGACAAGGATCGTTCGGTCCGGGCATGCGCTCTTTAACAACAGGAATATGCGATTGGCGGTTTGCACCTTCTCGTGTATCCTGTTGTGCGGCAGCTTGTTGTTCAGGACTGTTGAGGTCGGCTTTCTGCTCATTATAGCGTTGGCTACGCTGTTCTGGTGCAGCTTCGCGAACCTGATCTTGCTCTATTTCAGGTATCTGACCTCTCATCAGAATGCTTGCTATGCGATTGTTCATCTCGTCGATCATCGTATCCCATAGTTTTGCACTCTCAAGTTTGAATATGAGCAACGGGTCTTTCTGCTCGTAGCTGGCATTCTGCACACTGTGGCGAAGTTCATCGAGTTGTCTGAGATTCTCCTTCCAGTCATCGTCGATGATGTGGAGCATGATTTGTTTCTCAAACTCTTTCACAATCGATTTGCACTCAGTGTCGTAAGCTTGTTTGAGGTTGCATCGGATGTTATAAATGCGTTTACCATCGGTTATCGGCACCATGATGTTCTCAAACTTCTCACCTTGTTCTTCTTGCACTCGCTTAATCACTGGCCATGCCACTGTTTGTATGCGGTCGGTCTTGCGCTTTAATGCTTCCATTGCAAGTTGGAACGCTCTCTCCTCGAGCTTCTCTAGCTTCTCGTTAAGGAATTCGCTTTCGGTGTATGGGCATTCCATTGCAAGCACTTTTAGGAATTGCTCGCGGCATCCGGTATAGTCGTTATTCTCGGTTATGCTAATCACTCTATCCCAAATGACATTAGCGATATCCATTCCGATGCGTTCACCCATCAGCGCATGGCGACGCTTCTCGTAGATGACGGTGCGTTGCTTGTTCATAACATCGTCGTATTCGAGCAGGTGTTTACGTATGCCGAAGTTATTCTCCTCAACCTTCTTTTGTGCCCTCTCGATGCTGTTTGATATCATTCCGCTCTCAATTCTCTCGCCGTCTTTGAATCCGAAACGGTCCATCACCTTTGAGATACGCTCTGAACCAAACAGGCGCATGAGCTTATCTTCGAGCGAAACGTAGAATACACTTGAACCTGGGTCGCCCTGACGACCTGAACGTCCACGCAGCTGACGGTCCACGCGACGGCTCTCGTGGCGCTCTGTACCGATGATTGCCAAACCACCAGCCTCTTTTACTTCGGGCGAAAGTTTGATGTCGGTACCACGTCCTGCCATATTCGTGGCAATAGTTACTGCACCGAGCAGACGTTGCTCTTCTTTCACCATTTGTGCTGCATTCATACCTTCAGGCACTTGCTGCGCATTCTTGTTCTTTGGGTCTTGAGCCATTGCAACAAGGTTGTCCTGATGCTTCACTGCCGACAGTTTGTCGCTAAAAGCTCGTCCGTCGGTTGTTACCCATACAGTACCCTGACTGCTCTGTCCTGCGAGAGCCACGATGTCGGCCTCTTTCTGGTGGAGCTTTGCATTGAGCACCTGATGTGGAATCTTCCTCAAAGAGAGCATCTTCGACAATAGTTCTGAGATTTCAACCGATGTTGTACCCACCAGGGTAGGACGTCCGTTGTTGCGGGTGTCCATAATCTCTTCGATTACAGCATTATATTTTTCGCGTGCTGTTTTATACACGCGGTCATCCATGTCTTTTCTGACTACCGGACGGTTAGTAGGAATCTCCACTACATCGAGTTTGTAAATATCCCAGAACTCTCCTGCTTCGGTTGATGCTGTACCGGTCATACCGGCGAGTTTGTGGTACATGCGGAAGTAGTTCTGCAACGTGATAGTTGCAAAAGTCTGAGTGGCGGCTTCCACCTTCACATGCTCCTTCGCTTCCACAGCCTGATGCAGTCCGTCGCTCCAGCGGCGTCCTTCCATAATACGTCCTGTCTGCTCGTCGACAATCTTCACCTCGCCGTCGATGACCACATATTCGTCGTCTTTGTTGAACATGCAGTATGCCTTGAGCAATTGCTGCAGTGTGTGCACACGCTCGCTCTGCACACCATAGTGGTTCATGAGATCGTCCTTGCGATTGAGCCGTTCTTCCTCGGTGAGTCCTGTTTCAGCCTCAAGAGCAGAGAGTTGAGATGTGATATCAGGCAATACGAAGAGGTCTTTGTCATCTACCTGACGAGCCAGCCAGTCGGTACCCTTGTCGGTAAGGTCGCACGAGTTTAGCTTTTCGTCAACAACGAAATAGAGTGGCTCAATAGCCTTTGGCATCTCGCGGTTGTTGTTCTGCATGTAGAACTCCTCAGTCTTCAGCATACCAGTTTTGATGCCTTCTTCTGATAGGAATTTTATGAGAGCCTTGTTCTTGGGTAATGCCTTGTATGAGCGGAAGAGCGACAAGAATCCTTCTTCCATCAGTTTCGGATCGGTTTTTTCTGTTCCTTCGGCAATCTTCTGCTTTGCCTCCGATAGATATTGTGTTGCCAGCTGTCGCTGAACATTCACCAATCGCTCCACAAGTGGCTGATACTCTTCAAACATCTGGTCATCGCCTTTCGGCACAGGACCTGAGATGATAAGCGGAGTACGTGCGTCATCGATAAGCACAGAGTCGACCTCGTCGACGATGGCATAGTTGTGAGCGCGCTGCACAAGGTCAGCAGGCGACACTGCCATGTTGTCGCGAAGATAGTCGAAACCAAATTCATTGTTTGTGCCAAACGTGATGTCAGCCTCATAAGCCTTGCGGCGCTCTGTTGAATTGGGGCGATGCTTGTCGATGCAATCGACACTAAGACCGTTGAACATATAGAGCGGTCCCATCCATTCCGAGTCGCGCTTAGCCAGATAATCGTTCACTGTCACCACATGCACACCATTGCCTGTCAGTGCATTAAGGAATACAGGCAGGGTTGCCACAAGTGTTTTACCTTCACCCGTTGCCATTTCTGCAATTTTGCCCTGATGTAGCACCACGCCTCCGAAGAGCTGCACGTCGTAGTGTATCATTTCCCATTTCAGGTCGTTGCCACCGGCTGTCCAATGATTATGATAGATGGCCTTGTCGCCGTCGATGGTTATAAAGTCTTTCTTTGGATCGGCTGCAAGTTCGCGGTCGAAGTCGGTTGCCGTCACGATAGTCTCTTCATTTTCTGCAAAGCGACGGGCAGTCTCCTTAATGATGCTGAATGCCACCGGCATTACCTCATCGAGTTTCTTTTCCAGTATCTCGAGGATGTCCTTGTCGATTTTGTCAATATGATTGAATATTGCTTCGCGCTCATCGAGTGGGGTGTCTTCAATCTTTGCACGCAGTTCTTCTATCTGAGCTCTTTCTTCTTTTACTGCGTCCTGTACGTAGTTCTTTATCTCTTTGCTCTTTGCGCGTAGCTCGTCATTGTTAAGTTTTTCAATTTCAGGATATACAGCTTTCACTTTCTCAACGAGAGGCTGTATAAGTCGCATGTCGCGAGTGGATTTGTCACCGAAAAGTGACTTTAGAAATGCATTGAAATTCATATTTTCTTGTTGTTGTATTCTTTAAAAATTAATAATGTGGCGACAAAGGTAATAATAAACGCGAGAAAACCCAAATTAATTTTGCCTTTTCCGAACATGTTGGGATTATTTCGCCACGCTCCCACGATTCACATGCATACACTATCAAGCCCGTATGTCGTCACTATCTGGCTTGTAAATCACGATTATCTAAGCTGTATAGTGATGCTGTCAGGCATATATAGCGTGTATGCGAACATTGAATTCTGTCCGAAGGAAAAATGGTGCTATTCTGCTAGGTTTTACTGGATGGCGGAATAACTATCTCAGCGGTGAAGCACTGCATGCATTTGGTGCACGAATGTGGATAGCATTGGCTATTGTCGGCGCTATCTGGTCGACAGTAACCGGCGTGCTGATGCGTTGAGGTTTGATTCCTGCACCATAGAAAATAATTGGGAACGGCACATACGATGCCCGCGATACGAATTTCTCGCCTGTTTCTTCGTTTACCACTTGCCATCCCGGTGATATCTCAACAATTATGTCGCCACTGATGTTTGGAGAGTAGGGACTGTCGACAACAGCACGTACTCCCGACAACTGTATGATAAAGTCTTTTGACCGCGAGAGCATCTCGCTAAAGTTTATGTGGCGTTGTTCTGCAAGCTTACGGTTAAGGTATATCTGGTTATGGAAACATGTCTCAACATAGCGTGCCTGTCCGTAGATGGCACCCAGATACATGTTCAGCAACTGTGCGTTTCGGTTAATGTAGAATGTCCCTGTTGGAATCTTATATTTTGCATAGTCGGGCTCAGGCTCAATCACGTATCCGGTGCTTGTCACAACGAAGAGCACTTTGTTGCTGCCAACATTCTTCTCGATTGTGTTCACGAGTCGGGCTATCGATTTGTCAAGTTCGAGATAAATCCCTTCCATGTTGTCGGAAGCTGATTCGGTATGGTTGGATGTCGCCGAAAGAGTAACGGCAAGATAGTCGGTAATGTCATCGCGCCCCATTGCTTTTCCTTCAACGCAAGCGATGGCTAAATCAATGACTCTGTCATTCTTATTAGCTTTATTATCAGGTGTTTTTGGGTTTGCGTTGCTGTAATTCATTAACCACGAAATGGCGTCGTGCGAATAGTATTCTGTGGTAAGCCATTTGCCTGTATTTCCATCTATCCAGAAAGCACCATCAGCAGCATGTCCTGCCGAAAGAATTGCAGCATCTTTATGTTCTGCAACACCGTAAACGATAGCCCCTCCAGATGTCGCAACCTTCAATTCGTCTGAGATGGTCGAGGCGAGCATCTTCGCAGGTGAGTAAAGGTATTTCTGGTCGTCAACGGCCTGAATTGGTCGGAGCGTATTTCGGTCAATCCATTGTGTGCCTATTATGTTATTATAATAAGGTGTGGTTCCCGTAGCAACAGCAGCTACAGCCGAAGTGCGGTCGACATTCTTAAAAGGATAGTCTGCTGCTTCGTAAACGGTGCCCTCGGTGAGCAGATGTTTGAAACCGTCAGAAGAGTAGAGCTCCGAGAATTGTTCGATAAAGTCGGTACGCAATTGGTCGACCACTATATTCACCACCAGTTTCGGTGCGGGTTGCAGTGTCTGAGCGGTAAGGGTATTACTGCAAACAGCTATCGTGACTATTGTGGAAAATCTTATAAATTTATAGTTCATGAGATTCTATTTTTTTTTTCGATGATTATTTTTATTAGATATCTGACCATCAATACCAAAGCAAGCATTATCTCGCCATCGGGGTAGTGTTGTAATAATCCTCCGAAAAGGTATATGATGAGCAGAATGCACCACACTTTCAACCATTTGTGACATTGTCCACTCTTTAGTTTTTTAACTACAGGGTAGAGCAAGAACAGATTGACTGGGCAGAAGAGTAGAATCTGAAAATTCAATTGTACGGTCGGATGTTGCGAGAATACCATTGCAAGCAATATTAGTCCGGCAATGCCGTCGGCAGACAATATCACTGCATCTAGTAGCCAGAAATTTTTCCTCTTGCGGTTTTCGATGATGGTAAAAATGAAAATCAGGAGCGACAGAATCATTATTGCATCGAGTGGCTTTATTGGAAAACCGCTGCCGTGTTCTTGCTTTGTTGGTGCTACAACCCATTTAGTCGACTCTACAAGCGGTTTCTCATTACCATTATCGTCAATGATAACAGCATTGTCGAAGTCGTTCATAAGGTTCTCTGGCAAGAATTGCTGCTGTTCGTAAGTGATTGGCATGTCGGCTTTTATGCCAAGAAGAAGGTCGTTACCCAATTGTGCCCACGGATGCCCTGCATTATAAACATGAATTGCACTGCGATAAGTAACGACTGAGTCGTTAGTGTGGCGATAGTCAACTCTTCCAGCAATATTATTGACAATGATGTCGCGGGCACGGGTTGTGCAGTTGTCGTAGAAATAGTTATAGCGGTAAACCCTGTTCTCAGGCAGATAGTTAATCTCAAGTGCGCTGACAATGGCAAGTTTGTCGGTACTAGAGAGATTTAGCTTTTGCTCTTTTACCCAACGACCCTCGCTTGCATAAGAATTGCAGAACGACTCGTAGAGTGAAAGCGCCATGGTGTAGTCGGTTATTCCAAAAACAAATAGTGGAACGAAGAAACTCTTATCGAGCGAGAAGATACCGTAGTTTGCAACAATGTCGTTCTGGCGGACTGGATTATTCACACGGATTGCCGTGTGTCCATATAGCGTATAGACCTCTTTGCCCGGGCCACATGTAAGCAGGCTGATTTCAACCGAATCCATCTCTGCCAGTCGTAGACTGTCAACCGTAGCGCTTGCAGTATTTGTTAATAATAGAAAAAAAACAAGCTGCAGGCATTTGAAAAAGCTCTTAAAATGTTTCACGATGCAAAAATAGTTTATATTTTGCAGTTATCGTGCTATTATTTCGAATTTTTTCAATAATTTTGCACCGATTATGACTAAAGGGCGAAAAGTACCCATACATTTTAAAGATAATAAAGACAGACAATATAGATATGTGCAAAATAAATAGAATTTGCATCGCTAGCATTCTTGCTGCTCTTCCCGGCTTGGTGTCGGCACAGAGTGGAACCAATTCTCCATACAGCCAGTATGGATTTGGTGAACTGACGGAACAATCTACAGGATTCAATCGTGGAATGAATGGAGTGGGAATATGTTATCGCGAGCATAATCAGGTGAACTTTCTGAATCCTGCATCATATTCGGCAGTTGATTCGATGACATTTATTTTCGATGTTGGAGTGGCTGGTCAGCTGACCAATTTCGAGGAGAATGGTCGTCGATTGAATGCCAACAATGCTAATATTGAGTATATCTCGGCTCTTTTCAGAGCAGCACGCCATTTCGGAGTGGGATTTGGACTTATGCCTTATACCAATGTTGGATATAACTATTCCACTTCGTCGAAGATAAGTAGCAGCGAGTCGGGTTCTACTGTATATACCAACACCTATTCTGGCTCAGGTGGCCTGCATCAGGCATATCTCGGATTAGGCTGGGAACCGTTTAAAGGTCTGTCGATTGGTGTGAATGCTTCTTATCTATGGGGCTCGATAGAGCGTACCGTGATTAACAGTTACAGCGATGCATATATAAATACGTTGTCGAAGTATTATTCCGCCGATGTTCGAAACTATAAGTTGGACTTTGGTTTACAGTATTCGGCACGTCTTTCGAAAAGCGACAGGGTGACGCTCGGAGCAACATATTCGCTGGGACATAAACTCAACTCCGACCCTGAATGCAAGGTGGTGTCGCGAAACTCGCAGACATCGGTGTCGGATACAACTCTTTACACAGTGGACAATGCCTTTGAAATACCATCGGTATATGGTGCTGGATTGATGTGGAACCACAAGAACAAAATCCGCATCGGGGTTGATTACACTCTGCAAAAGTGGGCCGACATCTCGTTCCCGATGTATGATTCCGATGGTGGTTCGCCGAAGTACACGCTAAGAAGCGGTATGTTCAAGGACCGCCACAAAGTGAATGCCGGTGTTGAGTTTGTGGTAGATGAAGACAGCCGTACTTATCTGAAGAAGATTAGATATCGTCTCGGTGCTGGATATGCTACTCCTTATCAGGTAATAAACGGTATCGATGGACCTAAAGAGTATAGTGTGAGTGCTGGATTGGGTATTCCAATCATTAACAAATACAACAATCGCTCAATCCTGAATATTTCGGCACAATGGGTTTGCCGCGATTCGAAAAGCCTGATAAAGGAGAACTCGTTCAGGATTAATCTCGGGCTGACTTTCAACGAGCGCTGGTTTGCAAAGTGGAAGGTGCAATAATATTAATGTTGGCTTAACAATTGAAACGGCTTGTATATATTGTAGTCATGCTGATGGTCTTTCTGTCTGCCTGCGAGCAACAGAAAGAGCACACTGCTCCGGCAATACTTGATCGCGACTCTGTTCCCGTGATGACCACAATGGGAGTGAATACGCTTATATCCGATTCGGGCGTGATGAAATATAGAATCATTACTGAAGAGTGGAAAATAAACCAAAACCTACATACTCCACGTTGGATATTCGAAAAGGCAATATTCTTAGAGCAGTTCGACGAGAAGTTCAAACCTCAGACGTATATACAAGCAGATACGGCATACTATTATACCGAGAAGCGCTTGTGGGAATTACGCGGAAGGGTGCATGTGAAGACATCCGACGGACTTGTTTACGACAGCGAGCAGTTGTATTGGGATGAGCGAATGAAGAAATTGTATTCTAACACATTCTCACGCCTCGTCACTCCTGAGCGCAGTCTTCAAGGGTCGTATTTCTGGAGCAACGAGACAATGACAAAATATTATGTGTCGAACAGTAAAGGCTCGTTTGAAAAAGGTATTATGGATAAAGACGACGATGGTGGAGCAAATGCCGGGTCGGATACTTTGAAGGGAATTATGCGTCCGCAGGCAACTCCTGTCAGAAGGAGTACATCATCGAATAGGTAAACAGATATAAAGAATTGGAAGAAATAAACATTTCATTGGTAGTGGCGATTGTCATAACACTTGTTATGTCGGCGTTCTTTTCGGGGATGGAGATAGCATTCATCTCAAGTAACCGCTTGCTTGCCGAGATGGATAAAGGACGGAAGACAATCACTTCGTCGATCCTTTCGAGCTTCTTTTCTCATCCTAATGCATTCGTCAGTACCATGTTGGTGGGCAATAATATTGTGCTGGTTATATATGGTATTCTTTTTGCTCGTTTGTTTGATAATACCGTATTCAGCGGTATGCCTGCAACATTTACCGTGCCTGCTGATACCATTCTCTCCACGCTGATAGTGCTCTTCACAGGAGAGTTCCTGCCTAAGACGCTTTTCAGAAGTAATCCCAATAGGATGCTTTCCATCTTCTCTCTGCCGGCATATTTCTTTTATATATTGCTTTGGCCGATAAGCAAATTCTCTACCATCTTGTCTAAGCTGTTCCTCAGAATGGCTGGAATAAAAGTGAAAGAGGAGGCTGGCGATGAAGGATTCTCGAAGGTAGACCTCGATTTCCTCGTTCAGTCTAGCATTGACAATGCCGCTGACGACTCTGAGATTGAGGCCGAGGTGAAAATCTTCCAGAATGCGCTCGAGTTCCCGGATATAAAGGTGCGAGACTGCATGATTCCGCGCACTGAGATAAATGCCGTTGACGTAAACGACTGTTCGGTCGATGAGTTGCGGCAGAAGTTTGTTGAAAGTGGAAATAGTAAGTTGATTGTCTATGATGAGGATATTGACCACATAGTTGGTTATATACATAGTTCGGAGATGTTCCGTCAGCCAGATAAGTGGCGCGAAAATATCCGCACAATGCCTTTTGTCCCAGAGACAATGGCTGCTCAGAAACTTATGAAGACTCTGTTGCAGCAAAAGAAGAGTCTTGGTGTTGTCGTAGATGAGTTCGGAGGAACGAGTGGAATAGTGTCGCTTGAGGATATCGTTGAGGAAATATTTGGCGATTTCGAGGATGAGCACGACAATGCTAAGTATATCGCACAAAAGACGGGTGACGACGAATATCTGTTGTCTGCCCGTTTAGAGATTGACAAAGTTAACGAGATGTTCGACCTTGACTTGCCCGAGAGCGACGATTATATGACTATAGGCGGACTAATCTTGCATGAATATCAGAGCTTCCCGAAGCTGAACGAGATAATAAAGATAGGCAAATTCGAGTTTAAGATTATTAAAAATACTAGTACTAAAATAGAGCTGGTAAAGCTAAAAGTTACACCGTAAGAACAATTTTCGATTGAAAATTTATGTTATTTGATATCTTTTTTGTAAATTTGTGCGCTTTTTGTGATAATGTCTGAAAATGGAGCTTATTGTTTGCCTAAATGTCAGATAAATAAACGGGTTTGAGGACATGTCAAAAGGAAATGATATAAAAATAAAAACAATAAATAAATTAAAGTAATGGCAGCATTAGGAAAAATTAGAAGCAAAGGCGTGGCCTTGGTTTGTGTCATTGGTCTCGGTCTTTTTGCATTCATTGCCGAAGAGGCATTCCGTTCTTGCGAGTCTACTCGCAACGACCATCGTCAGCAGATTGGCGAGGTGTTAGGTAAAAAAATCAATGTCCAGGAGTATCAGAAGCTTGTGGACGAGTATGTAGAAATTATTAAGTTGCAGCGCGGTGATCAGGGCCTAAACGATACTGAGCTCGACCGCTATAGAGATTATGTCTGGCAGACATACGTTAGCAATGCTCTCGTAGCCGATGAGGCTCAGCGTCTGGGACTCACAGTTACTGACGATGAGCTTCAGGAAGTTCTCAACAAGGGTACTAATCCTCTCCTGCAGCAGACACCGTTCTTCAACCGTCAGACAGGTCGTTTTGATGTTGCTGCATTGAAGAATTTCCTTAGTACGTATCGCACTCAGGGCGCTCAAGACCCACAGAGCCAGACAATTTATAAGTATTGGACTTTCATAGAGAAGAATCTCCGTCATGAACTTCTTAACCAGAAATACCAGACATTGACGGCTGCTACCCAGCTTTCAAATCCTGTTGAAGCTAAGATGGCTCTTGACGAGCAGAATGAAGAAGCCAGTATTGAGTTGGCAGCATTTGCATATACAGCCATCCCTGACTCTGCTGTTGAGATAACCGATGCAGAGATGAAGGCAAAGTATGATGAGATGAAGTCTTTGTTCCGTCAGGATGTTGAGTCGCGCGATATTAAATATATCGATGTTAAGGTTGAGCCTTCAACAAAGGATATTGCCGAAATTAATGAGCAGTTTGCAAAGTATCGCGAAGAGTTAGCCGCTGCTGAAGATCCTGCAGCTGTTGTTAAGCGCAGCGTTTCAGATGTTCCTTTCCTTGGACTTCCGGTTCTGAAGGGTGCTTACCCAATGGATGTTGCCAACAGACTCGATTCGATTTCCGTTGGTCAGACATCAAAGGTGTTTGAGGATAAGATCAACAAGACTCTCTCGGTTATGAAGCTTCTTGCCAAGGAGCAGCTTCCTGATTCAGTTCAGTATCGTTTCATTACCGTTGGTGGCAGCGATATGGAGGCATCGAAGAAGTCAGCCGACTCTATCATCACAGCTATCAAGGGTGGTGCCGATTTCGAGGTTGTTGCTAAGAACTATGGTCAGGGTGGACAGAAAGTATGGTTCACAACAGCTATGTATCAGAACGAACCTTCTGTTGACATTGAGAATGTTAAGATTTTCAAGGCTCTCAACACAATGTCAGCAGGCGAGATACGCAACATCGAGCTTTCACAGGCAAATGTCGTGATGCAGGTTCTCGATCGCAAGGCGTTCACCACAAAGTACACTGCCGCTGTTATCCGCAAGGATATCACCTTCTCTGACGACACTTATCACGAGGCATTCAACAAGTTCAGTTCGTTCGTAAGCGCAAACCGCACTGCTGAAGATCTGATTAACAATGCAAAGCAGAACGGTTATGTCGTTCTCGACCAGAAGAATATCACTACTTCTGCTCACAATGTGGCAAACATCTCCACCACTAAGGAAGTGCTTCGTTGGCTCTTTGATGCCAAGGTTGGTGATGTATCTAAGATGACACAGTGTGGTGAGAACGATCACATGCTTATTGCCATCCTCGACAAGATCAACAAGAAGGGTTATGTATCGCTCGACAATCCTCAGGTTAAAGAAGCCATCCGCTCAATGATACTTCGCGACAAGAAGGCTGAGATGATTGAAGCAAAAATTAAGGACGTGAAGAGCATTGCCGAGGCAGAAAAGGCTGATGCAAAGATATCTACCATCGATCAGATTAAGTTCTCTGACAGCCGTGGCGTTTATGTTGAGTCGCTCATGACTCCGGAGGTTGCTCTTGCAGGTGCTGTTGCTGGTACAGAGCAGGGCAAGTTCTCTTCGAAGCCTGTTCGTGGTAATGCAGGTGTTTATCTCTTCAATGTTAACTCTAAGACAAAGAGCGAGGGTGAAAATACTGATGTCAAGGCTATGGAGCGTCAGCTTGCAATGCAGAGAGTTCAGATGATGGGTCGTGGCTTCCTCATGCAGGAGCTTTATCAGAATGCTAATGTTGTAGATAATCGCTACACATTCTTCTAATAGACACTGTTATTAGATTATAATAAAAGCGGTCGGCTATTTGATAGTCGACCGCTTATTGTTTTATGTTTATTGTTAACGAGCTAAATGTTGTTTGCTCGCAGCTTTTATAAATGTTGCAGATTAATAATCTTCCTCGTCGCTTACTTCCTCTGCCTCGAGGCTAAGGTCACCATCGGGAGCATCGAATGTTGTGCGATAGCTTTCTTCTGTCAGCTTGTCCTCATCGAAAGAGTCGTCATCTTCGTCGTCGATATGATCGAGTGCATCTTCACTAAAGTCGTCGTCGTCTTTCTTTGAGTCGTGGTCAATATAATCCTGAGTCGGTTTCGGCTTCTCCATCACTGGCTTCACCTTTGCGAATATCGCTTCCACCCATGTGCCTTTCTTAATCTCAAGCACTTCGAATCCGTCGTTTACCTTCTTTTCGTAGATACCTCCAGGATTGTGCAGCCTGTCTTGTGGCAGGGTAGTGGTGCTGATGTCGAATCCCTGTTCGATAATGTCGCGAATGCTTTGCGATATCGAGTCCCATCCGCCACCGAAGTTTCTGTCGAGCACCTCAATAAGCTTTGCAGCCGATATGTGATGAATATTCTCGTAGGTCAGGTCGGTGATTCTCATTATAGGGTGCTTCTTCACTGCCCATTTCGTCTTCGAGCCGTCGTCGTTCTTTATCGCCGACACCTTGAATCCTCGTGCCTCGTATTTCTTTATTACTTCGGGTTTATCTACTTTCACCTCCTCAATATCGAATGCTGTGCTTATAATCGACAGATAATGGCGTATGTTTTCCTTCATGTCGGCGTCTTTCAATGCAGCCGTCCACATACGGAATACGTCGTTTTCTTGTAAATCCCACACGCTTCCTTTGTTGAGTGTTTTGAGTGTCAGTGTCTTAGCTTGTTTCATCTTAGTTTAATTAAATTCTTTAATTGTCTTCCAGAGAGAATTTGCCATAGGGCTCTCTCCGTTATGCGTTGCAAAAATAAGTGCTTAATGTCTAACCACCAAATTTTTCATGGCATTTTTTCGGTAAACCATGTATTATTTGCTTTGCCATCAAATAAAAATCTTTGTTTTATATTTTGTTCTCCGCCTTTCTTCCATTATCTTTGCATAATAATCATAGTTTGTGACATTTTATTATTATATGGAACCTTTAGCAGAGCGAATGCGTCCTCGCAATTTGGACGATTATGTTGGTCAGGAGCACTTGGTGGGCGAGGGTGCCGTGTTGCGTAAGATGATCGAGGGTGGCCGTATTAGCTCGTTCATCCTATGGGGACCTCCAGGCACAGGCAAGACCACACTTGCTCAGATTGTAGCATCGCGTCTCGAAGTACCGTTCTACACCCTCAGCGCTGTCACCAGTGGGGTGAAGGACGTGCGCGATGTGATTGAGCGTGCCAAGAGCGGTCGTTTTTTCAATTCGGCCTCACCGATACTCTTCATCGACGAGATACATCGCTTCAGCAAGTCGCAGCAAGACTCGCTGCTCGGTGCTGTGGAGCGCGGTGTGGTTACTCTTATCGGTGCCACCACCGAGAACCCGTCGTTCGAGGTGATACGTCCTCTGCTCTCGCGATGCCAGTTGTATGTGCTCAAGTCGCTCGAGCGCGACGACCTCATGAAACTCCTTCATCGGGCTATAACCGACGATGTGGAACTGAAGAAGCGCAACATTGAACTCCGCGAGACGGGAGCCATAATGCGATATAGCGGTGGCGATGCCCGCAAGTTGCTCAACATTCTTGAGTTGGTTGTTGAGTCGGAGTCGGGCGATGTTATCGTTACCGACGAGCTCGTGGAAAGCAGGCTGCAGCAGAACCCGTTGGCATACGACAAGGACGGTGAGATGCACTACGACATCATCTCGGCTTTCATCAAGAGCATACGTGGCAGCGACCCCGATGCTGCACTCTACTGGATGGCGCGCATGATAGAGGGTGGCGAAGATCCTGAGTTTATCGCACGCCGATTGGTCATCAGTGCGTCAGAGGATGTAGGCCTTGCCAACCCCAACGCTTTGCTTATAGCCAACGCTGCCTTCGACGCAGTGATGAAGATAGGATGGCCAGAGGGGCGCATCCCGCTTGCCGAGGCAGCGGTATATCTTGCCACAAGTCCAAAGAGCAATTCGGCGTATATGGGTATCGCCAACGCTTTGGATACGGTGAAGGAAACGGGCAATCTCCCTGTTCCACTACATTTACGCAATGCCCCCACGTCGTTGATGAAGCAACTCGGATACAGCGACGGATATAAATATAGTCACGACTTCCCCGGACATTTCGTTCGCCAACAATATCTTCCTGACGATATCGCTTCACACCGCCTTTGGTATGCTCAGCACTCGCCGTCGGAGGAGAAACTCTATCAGCGAATGATTCAGTGTTGGGGTGAGCGTTTTAAAGACGAAGAAGAATGAAGATAGTAGTGCTTGACGGCTTCTCCTGCAATCCTGGAGACTTGTCGTGGGATTCGCTCAAGGCATTGGGCGAGGTGGTTATTTACGATCGTACGGCTCCTTCCGCCACACAGAAACGTATCGCAGATGCAGATATCGTTCTCACCAACAAGGTGATTATCAACGACGAGCTAATAGCTTGCTCGCCGCAGTTGAAGTATGTCGGTGTCCTTGCCACTGGTTACAATGTTGTAGACACTCGTGCCGCTGCTGAGCACGGCGTGGTGGTGACGAACATACCAGCTTATAGCACCGACAGCGTGGCACAGATGACCTTTGCCCATATACTGAACATCTACAACTGTGTTGACCATTATGCCCGACAGAATCGCGACGGGCATTGGGCACGCTCTGTTGATTTCTGCTACAGCGACATGCCTCACCACGAGTTGGCAGGCAGTACAATCGGCATAGTGGGCTATGGAACCATCGGTAGCCGTGTGGGACAGATAGCTCACGACATGGGTATGCGGGTTGTGGCACTGACAAGCAAGGCTCCCACCGAGCTGCCGAGTTTCGTTGAGAGTGTTTCACTCACCGAACTGCTGCATCGCTCCGATGTCGTCAGTCTTCATTGTCCACTCGTGGAGGGCAGCACGCACCACCTTATTAATATATATACGCTCGGCGAGATGAAGCCGGGTGCAGTGCTCATCAACACTGGGCGCGGACCCCTTGTTGACGAGGATGCCGTGGCCGATGCCCTCGATTCGGGCCGTTTGTCGGCTTATGCTGCTGATGTGATGAGTAGCGAACCACCGGCAGAGGATAACCGACTGATGCGTCACCCGCATGCTTTCATCACTCCTCACATAGCATGGGCAACGGTTGAGGCGCGTAAAAGGTTAATCCATATTGCTACCGAAAACGTCAGGGCTTTCATTGCAGGAACTCCTGTGAATGTGGTTAATGCGAATATGATGAAATAAAAACTTCACTCAGCAAACCTGCTGACAGATAGTATCAACGTCGAGCTGTGCCAATGTTATAGTCTGATGTTGATTGCGAAAAATACATATAGCGTCAGTGTCAAATACAGATACTGGCGCTGATTTTTTTTCGCTTTCCGATGTAATAAGTTGTAGAAAAGCGTTGCAGTTTGATTATAAATTGTTAATTTTGTGTCCGATTAATCAAATAACAGCTTTCTATGGGTAATAAAAAAAGTCTTGCAACGCTCTGTGTGCAAGCAGGATGGGAGCCAAAAAACGGCGAATCGCGCGTGGTCCCAATATTCCAGAGCACCACTTTCAAGTACGATAATACAGAAGAGATGGCTGATCTCTTCGATCTGAAGAAGAGCGGATATTTCTATACTCGCCTTCAGAATCCCACTAACGACGCTGTGGCTTCGAAGATTGCAGCTCTCGAGGGTGGAGTGGGGGCTGTGCTCACATCGAGTGGGCAGGCAGCCAGTTTCTATTCAGTGTTCAATATCTGCGAGGCGGGCGACCACATCGTTGTGTCAACTGAGATATATGGCGGTACCTACAACCTGTTCGGCGTCACACTGAAGAAGCTTGGCATCGAGTGCACCTTCGTCAATCAAGATGCCAGCGAGGAAGAAATCGGAGCAGCCTTCCGTCCGAATACAAAGTTGCTGTTCGGCGAGACGATCTCAAACCCTGGCTGTCGTGTGCTCGATATCGAGAAGTTTGCCCGCATCGCTCACGGCCATGGGGTACCTCTGGTGGTAGACAATACGTTCCCCACACCAATCAACTGCCGTCCGTTTGAGTGGGGAGCCGACATAGTGATTCACTCCACTACAAAATATATGGACGGCCACGCTACACAGGTGGGTGGATGTGTCGTCGATAGCGGTAACTTCGACTGGGAAGCCCATGCTGATAAATTCCCAATGCTCACCACCCCCGATGAGTCGTACCACGGCCTTACCTACACCAAGGCTTTCGGTAAGATGGCATACATCACCAAGCTCGTTGCACAGCTGATGCGCGACCTCGGCAGTATACCTTCGCCGCATAATGCGTTCCTGCTGAATATAGGTTTGGAGACTCTCCATCTGCGTGTGCCTCGCCATTGTGAGAATGCACGTCGTGTGGCTGAGTTCCTTCGTGCCGACGAGCGTGTGGCGTGGGTTAACTATAGCGATCTGTCCAGCGATCCGCAGCATGATTTGCAGCAGAAATACTTGCCCAACGGCTCATGCGGAGTGATTGCCTTCGGACTGAAGGGTGACCGTGCCACTGCCGTGCGCTTTATGGACTCGCTCAAGCTCGTCGCCATCGTTACACATGTGGCTGATGCCCGTTCGTGTGTGCTGCATCCCGCCAGCCACACCCATCGCCAGCTTTCCGATGAGCAGCTGCGCGAGGCAGGCATCGCCCCCGACCTTATCCGCTTCTCTGTGGGTATCGAAGATGTCAACGATATACTCGCCGACGTCTCGCAGGCATTGGATAATATTTAGTAGCAATTTCCCTGAAAGGGAGTCTCAAAACACATATTCCGCCCATCTTTTATGCTCATTGCCAGCGTGAAGGATGGGCAGTTTCGTTAAAGAGCCTCTTAATCGCCATTAAAGAGCCTTTTAATCGCCATTAGAAAGCCTCTTTACCGCTATTAGAAAGCTTCTTTACCGTCATTAGAAAGCCTCTTTAATAAATGTCTAATAATCAGCTGGTTACCTATGAGATTTGCTCGCATGTTTCATTACCCAATGACCTTTTCGTCAATAATGTCGTATTATCAATTTATTCAATAAAAAAGGAGCACCCAATCGGATGCTCCTTTTGTTATAGAGGTTTTAGAGTTTATTACTCTGCCTTTTCCTTTTCTATTGCCCAGTTCTCCTGACTCTTGCGCACGTAGCTCTGATAACGGAGCTGTGCCATGCGCTGTGCCTCAGAGAAGAGCTCTTCGGCCTCGTTGGGGTATGCCTTCTGCACTGACAGGTAGCGTACCTCACCGAGCAGGAAGTCGCGGAACTTCTCCCACTGTGGCTCCTTAGAGTCGAGCGAGAATGGATTCTTGCCTTCCTCAGCCAGCTGTGGGTTGTAACGCCAGAGGTGCCAGTAACCGCATTCAACAGCCTTTGCCTCTTCTGCTTGGCTCTTACCCATGCCGCCCTTAGCCTTCAGACCGTGGTTGATACATGGTGCGTAAGCGATGACGAGCGATGGTCCTGGATATGCCTCTGCCTCGCGGATAGCCTTCAGGCACTGTGCGTTGTCGGCACCCATAGCCACTTGTGCTACATATACGTAGCCGTAGGTGGTGGCAATCAAGCCAAGGTCCTTCTTACGGATGCGCTTACCCTGAGCAGCAAACTGTGCGATGGCTCCGAGTGGTGTTGCCTTCGATGCCTGTCCGCCAGTGTTTGAGTAAACCTCAGTGTCGAGCACGAGCAGGTTAACGTCTTCACCCGATGCGATTACGTGGTCGAGACCACCGTAGCCGATATCGTAAGAAGCACCGTCACCGCCAATGATCCACTGGCTGCGCTTAATGAGATAGTGCTCGAGAGTCTGCAACTCAGTGCAGTGAGGACATCCTGCCTCGGCTCCACCCTTGATGAATGGCTTCAGGAGAGCTGCCAAACGCTTCGACTCCTCAGCGTCGTCTTTCTTCTCTATCCATTCAGCGGCAAGTGCCTTGAACTCCTCTGGGCACTTCTCATCGGCTGTTGCCTCGTTGAGCAACATCACCACGCGCTCCTTCATCTTCTTGTTGCCAAGCACCATACCCATGCCAAACTCGCAGAAGTCCTCGAACAGTGAGTTGTCGAATGCAGGACCCTGACCTTTCTCGTTCATAGTGTAAGGTGTTGATGGGATTGAAGCCGAGTAGATTGATGAACATCCTGTTGCGTTGGCAATCATCTCGCGGTCGCCGAAGAGCTGGCTGATGAGCTTCACGTATGGAGTCTCGCCGCACCCTGAGCAAGCACCGGAGAATTCGAAGAGTGGGGTAGCGAACTGTGAGTTCTTCGGGCTCTGCTTGATGTCCACGAGGTCTTGCTTCGTCTTCACATTCTTCACCAGATACTCCCAGTTTGCAGCTTCCTTCTTCATCTCCTCTGCGTCTGGATTGAATGGCACCATCTTCAGGGCCTTGCCTGTCTTCGGGTTGCCTGGGCAGACGTCGGCACAGTTGCCACATCCAAGGCAATCGAGCACTGATGTCTCAATGCGGAAGTGCATGCCTTTGAGGTTCTTAGGAGCCTTAATCTCTTGTGTTGTCAGCTCTGGTATGCCTGCCAACTCCTCGTCGGTGAGTACGAATGGACGGATAGCTGCGTGAGGACATACAAACGCACACTTGTTACACTGGATACAGTTGTCGACTGTCCACTCTGGCACGAATGCTTCAACGCCTCTCTTCTCGAAGGCTGCTGTTCCGTTCTGCCAAGAACCGTCAACGGTGTTGTGCTTCACGAAGTCGCTCACCTTCAGCAGGTCGCCTGCCTGAGCATTGATAGGACGCACGAGCTCCTTGATGAATGCGGGAGCATTGTCAACCTTCTCTTCGTCGTCGGCGAGGTTTGCCCATGCCGGATCAACAGCAAGTTGCTTGTATTCGCCACCGCGGTCAACAGCTGCATAGTTCATATTGACAACATCTTCACCCTTCTTTCCGTATGACTTCACGATGAACTTCTTCATCTGTTCAACGGCGAGATCAACAGGTATGACACCTGTGATACGGAAGAATGCGCTCTGGAGGATGGTGTTCGTGCGGTTGCCGAGTCCAATCTCCTGAGCAATCTTTGTGGCGTTGATGTAGTAAACGGTGATGTTGTTCTGTGCAAACACGCGCTTCACCTTGTTGGGGATGAACTTCACGAGCTCGTCGCCATCGAAGATGGTGTTCAGCAGGAATGTGCCATTCTTCTGCAATCCGCGTGTCACGTCGTACATATGTAGATATGCCTGAACGTGGCAAGCCACGAAGTTAGGTGTCGTCACCAGATATGTCGAGCGTATCGGTGTATCGCCGAAGCGCAGGTGTGAGCAGGTGAATCCGCCCGACTTCTTCGAGTCGTAAGAGAAGTATGCCTGGCAATACTTGTCGGTAGAGTCACCGATAATCTTTACTGAGTTCTTGTTGGCACCTACAGTACCGTCTGCACCGAGTCCGTAGAACTTAGCCTGGAACATGCCAGCGCCGCCCAGTGCCATCTCCTCAACTTCAGGAAGCGAGGTGAATGTCACGTCGTCGACGATACCCACGGTGAAGTGGTTCTTCGGCTCAGGCAGAGCGAGGTTGTTATACACAGCGATGATCTTTGCCGGTGTGGTATCGGCTGAACCGAGACCATAGCGACCGCCAACGATGACGGGCTTGTCTTCAACATCGTAGAATGCGCTCTTCACATCGAGATAGAGAGGCTCGCCCTCTGCTCCCGGCTCCTTTGTGCGGTCGAGCACTGCGATGCGCTTCACTGTCTTTGGCACTGCAGCAAGCAGGTGCTTCACTGAGAACGGGCGATAGAGGTGTACTGAAATCATACCCACCTTCTGTCCTTGACCGTTCAGGTAGTCGATAGCCTCGCGTGCAGCCTCTGTTGCTGAACCCATGAGAATGATAATGCGGTCGGCATCTTCAGCTCCGTAGTATGAGAACAGATGATATTCGCGACCTGTGATTTTCGATATCTCGCCGAGATAGTGCTCCACAACTTCAGGCACCTGATCGTAAGCGGCGTTGCAAGCCTCGCGGTGAGTGAAGAATGTCTCAGGGTTCTCTGCTGTTCCGCGTGTCATTGGGCGCTCTGGTGAGAGGGCACGGTCGCGGAAACGCTTCACATCAGCTGGGTCAACGAGCTTTGCCACGTCGTCCTGCTCCATCACCTCAATCTTGTGATACTCATGAGAGGTGCGGAATCCGTCGAAGAAATTCACGAATGGGATGCCTGTCTTCAGTGTTGCCAGATGTGGCACTGCCGTAAGATCCATAACTTCCTGCACCGATCCCGAGCAGAACATTGCAAATCCTGTCTGACGGCAAGCCATCACGTCCTGATGGTCGCCGAAGATGCAGAGCGAGTGGCTGGCAAGTGTACGTGCTGATACGTCGAACACGCATGGCAGCATCTCGCCGGCAATCTTATACATGTTTGGAATCATGAGCAGAAGGCCCTGCGATGCAGTGAACGTTGTTGTCAGGGCACCTGCCTGCAGTGATCCATGAAGAGCACCTGCGGCTCCGCCTTCCGATTGCATTTCCTGTACGCTGACGGTCTGTCCCCACAGGTTCTTGCGGCCGCGGGCGGCCCATTCGTCGACGTGTTCGGCCATCGGCGATGATGGAGTGATAGGATAGATGGCTGCTACCTCTGAGAACATATAGCTCACGTGAGCAGCGGCTTCGTTACCATCACATGTGATAAACTTCTTTTCTTTTGCCATAAATTAGTATTATTTAATTGTTTGTATAATTTTATGTGATTTCTTTAATTTTGTCTTAGTATAGGAACCCGAGCAGCCACAACGGTATCATGTTACCCTTACCCACCTCGGTGTTGTAGCGTGCGTAGCAGATGTCGGGGCTCATCTTCATCTTCGTGTCACCAGTGGCATCGCATATCCTGAACTGCTGGCATCCGTCAACGGTATATACCTGCTTCTTTCCGGCCTGATTCACGGCATGATCTTTCCACAGGGCATTCACAAAGAATGTCTCCATCACATCTTGCGTGTTGCACTGAATGGGGTAGATGGCATACATCAGGTTCGAGTTGTGCATCATCACCTTTGCGGGTTTCTTCGGGAAATCTTCGCCTACGGGATATATGATGTTTATCAGTCGGGCATCGGCAAGATACTTAATGTAGTTCATCACCGTTGCGCGGCTCGTCTCAATGTCGTTCGCCAGCTTGCTTATGTTGGGCGCTTTCGGTCCATCGACGGCAAGCAGGTAGAACAGTTTCTTTATCTTCGTAAGGTATTTCAGCTCAATCTGTTTAATGAGCAATATGTCCACCTCGGTCATCATGTTCATTGTCTTGAGCAGATTCTCAGAGAAGTTGCGCTGCTCGAGGAAGAACGGATAGAAACCATGGTGGATATAGTCTTGGAAATATCTTGCGGGGCTCACCCTCGGCAGTATCTCCTTTATTATCTTCTCGTGATTGGCGAGGATGTCTTCAAGCTTGTAGGTGTGGAAGTGGTTGCCCGTCTTCAGGTTAATGAATTCGCGAAACGAGAATCCTCTGAGGTTATAGCTCTTCACTATTCCATTCAGCTCGGGGTTCTCGTCTTTCAGTCGCATCACGCTCGAGCCGGTGAATACAATCTTCAGTTGTGGCAGCGTGTCGTAGCAACGTCGCAGTTCCTTGCTCCAGTCGGGTTGCTTGAATACTTGGTCGATGAGCAGTACCCGTCCTCCTCGACGCACAAACTCTTCGGCAAACTCGGCAATGCCTTTGCCTTGGAAGTAGAAGTTGTTCATATTAACGTAGAGCACGCTGCGGTCGCCCTCTACGAATTTTTCTTTGGCATATTGCAGGAGGAATGTTGTCTTTCCCACGCCACGTGTTCCCTTTATGCCAATGAGCCGGTCGTCCCAGTTGATCTCGTCCATCAACCCACGGCGAACGGGAGCATTGGTGTGCTCAACGAGATAGGCGTGTGTGCGAAAGAATGCATCCATGTCAGCTGTTTGCTTTCTTAGTATTCGTTAAGTTAGAATTTATCGATTGCAAAGATAGTCATTCTTTTGCAAATTGCAAAGTCTGCATTGCAAAATATTTGATGTTGACTTTAACTTTAACTTTAACGTCAACGGTAACTATTGCTTTCGGCTCATCATCAAAATAATTTTCCAGTCACATAGTCGAGCACTTCGCTCATCGGAGCCACCCAGATGTCGGGATGCGCAGCCAGATAATCGAGAATGCGGCGATGCTCCTCAGCGCTTATCTTTATGTAGTCGGCTCCCACGCCGTGGAACAGCAGTATGCCCACGCCGCCAGCCTTCTGTATTTTGTCTATCTGGGCAATCATCACGTCAGCCCCGCCATATTTCTCCAGATAAGGGAAGCATGGCACTTTCCCTGCCTCGATCTTCTTAGGATCGGTCATCGGGTCGGCTCCGTCGCCCAGTCGTCCGTAGTTCACGGCACCGGCAGCAATCAGGTCGCGGGTGAAGTCTTCCTTGTCTTTTCCCACGAACGGCTGTCCCCACGGATAGGCGGCGCAGTGTTGTTCGCGACCGTCCATGGCGGTGAGCATCGTGTTCATGATAGCATACTCCTGCAGCAGGTCTTTTTTCGTGTAGTTCTCCAGCGAGCGGTAGTTGGCATTTGCTTCTCCGCGACCTGTCCAGTAGTTGTGAAACAGGGTGTGGTTTGCCAACTCATGCCCTCGGCGTGCCATCGCCTTCCACACTGCCACGTCCTCCGTGTTCAGGCTGCCGCCGATAAGGAAGAAAGTGCCTTTGAAGTTATACCTGTCGAGCTGAGGCTCCACGATGCTGCGTGTTGCTTGCAGTCCGTCGTCGTAGCAGAGTATCACAGCCGACGTCTTACCCTCTGGAAACTTCATCTGTGCCATGCATGAGCATGTCGCCAGCACCAATAAAGTGATAAAGAATGTCTTTTTCATATATCCGGTTTTTTATTTCCATGCAAAGTTACATAAAATCGAGAGCAGTACAAAAAGAATTTATTCTTTTTTAATGCCGAGATGCGGTAACTTCACGGAGCAAAGCGACGTAAAGATACGATTAAACGAGGGAAAAGCCAAAGTTTTTGGTAATGAAATATCACTACAAAAACGAAAAGTTGAAAGAAGTTCGATGTAATCAAAAATCTCTGACCACAGATTAAACAGATTATTCCACTCTGACACTACACTAAAAAGATAGATTTCACAGATTCGAGTAGAATAAATCTGTGAAATCTATCTTTATGTTTTTATGTTTCTTATATGATGGATAATAATCTGTTTAATCTGTGCAATCTGTGGTAAATAATCCCTTGTCATATCCCTGCTCTTGTTCGGAAGGAGGGATTTTTGATTACATCGAACTTCTTGATGCCTTCTTTAAAAACTCTGCCTCCCCGCGGGGCAACGTCGGCTGTTTTTTAATATCGGCATCTGCGAACTTTCAACTTTTCACTTTTCGTTTTTCACTTCAAAATGCGGCCGCAGCCGCATTTTGACTACTTCTTCATCTCGTTGATAATCACCTGTATATCCGCAGTCGATATCTTGCCGTCGTTGTTGAGGTCGTAGTCCATATTCTGACTAGCCTGAGGCTTCTTCATCTCATTGATGATAACCTGAATGTCAGCTGTTGATACCTTACCGTCGTTGTTCAAGTCGTAGCTGCTACCGAGGCCGATGACTACCTTCGGGGCTGAAATCATGCTACCGGTGAACGTCACGCCGTTGGTGATCTGACAGCCCGTGAGCACAAGGTTCTTCAGTCGATACAGGCAATAGCCTGCCGTGCCGCTACCCGACGATGTGATCGTGGCGGTGCTATTCTTGAAGGTAAGGGTATTGTCATAAAGAGACACTCCGTTTATTATTCTCATACTACCACAAACGCCCTGCTTTGCGGCAGTCACCTCCATGTCCATACCGTCGATGGTAAGGTCGCCTTTCGATGGAGTGTCACTCGATGTTACACCTTTGCCAAGCTGTATGCCTATGTCTGCGCTCTCTACCGTCAGCTTGCCAGTGCCCGTTATCGTGGTGTTGCCCTTCAGTTCCATCGCAGGAGTGTTGGCATCTTCCGACTTCACTGTCCAGTCGCAGCCAAGCTCCACACGGAGGTTCTCGGCCTCGGAGCGGAATGTGGTGTTGTTATAGGTTATGACAGCGAACAGTGGATAGGTCTTCATGACAAGTGTGCCGTCGTCGGCTTCCGAGATGCTGAATGCATCCTGGCTGAGAAACGATTTGATATAAAGCGGAATTGTTGAGCTCATCTGCAAATCGCCGAACCATAGCGGATAGTATTGGCCTACTGCCAGAATGCCTTTCAGGGGCTGACCGTCCATGAGGATGGTCTTCTGTGTGGCACTGAAGCTGACTTGTGAGTCGTCTGCCCCCAGGGAACCTAAGGTGAAGCTGGTGGGAGACTTGAAGGTCAAACCTGTTATGTTATACGCTATCTGCGTGCCTCCGTTCATTATACCTATGACCGTGGCATTCTTGCCGAACTCGAGCTTCGATGTCGTGCCGTCGCCCATGAACATATAAGAGGCGCTGCTGGTGCTTATCACTGTCTTCCTGTTGTAGAACTGCAGCGAGCCTTTGAAGTTGAACATTCCGTTGACCGTCAGCTCGTCGTCATCGTCGTTGTCAGTGAAATAAATATAGGAAGAGCCGCGGAAGTTGACGGTGCCGTTCAGCGTACAGCTGCCGTTGACGGCTATCGTCATGTTGTCTCTGGTGCAGTGTATCGATCCCCATGATGCATTACCGGCAATGGTGGCATCGGTGAGAAAGAGCACGGAGCCGTTGAACTTTGCCGTACCCGACTCGATGGGGATGTTGTCTTTGTTCATGTCGGTCACCTCCACGCCGCCGATCTTAAGGTTGTAGGTTATCGTAGAAAGATATCCTGGCTTCGATGTGCCCTCATCGAGGCGGGCATAGGTTTTGTCAACATACGAGGCGTTATACGTCGTGCCCTGCATACCGCGAATCTGCTTGGTGTTGGCGAACATAGCGTAAGAGCTGTTAGTCCCCGTAAGGTTGTCGGTGCTCCAGCCAGAGCCGATGTAGATTGTGGTAAGATTTTCGCAATCGCCGAACATAGATACCATATTAGTCACATTGCCGGTATCGAATGTGCTCAGGTCGAGAGTGGTAACAGCATCACACTCGTAGAACATATAACGCATATCGGTCACCTTCGAGGTGTTGAAATATGTAAAAAAGTTGAAAGATGACAACGAAGTACAATCATAGAACATATAACTCATATCGACGACATTCGATGTGTAGAACGTATATGGCAATGATATTTTATTAAGGGCAATACAACTTTGGAACATTCCGCTCATATTTGTCACCTTAGATGTATTAAACTTATTGAGGTTCAGGTTGGTGATCTTACGGCAGTCACTGAACATCTCTCTCATATTCGTCACCTCGCTTGTGTTCAGGTTCTCCCATCCTGTGATTGAGGTAAGATTCGTACAGCCACTGAACCATTTGCATGTCGTCGTCCTTCGTGTCTCTGCAAACGATGGGTCGAACTTCACGTTTGTTATCTGGCTACCCACCGAAGACCACGCGGGGTCGTTCGAGCCTTCGTTCATTTCATAGTTTGTGCCAGCACGAGTAGAACTTATGTTATCATAGTAGAACGTCAGCGTGCCGTTGTTAAAATTAGCATAAGACATAAATCTTCCTGTCAGATAGCC
Source organism: uncultured Prevotellaceae bacterium (assembly GCA_902783625.1). Lineage (GTDB taxonomy): Bacteria > Bacteroidota > Bacteroidia > Bacteroidales > Bacteroidaceae > Prevotella. The sequence continues at coordinate 590 of CACZRN010000085.1, read as the reverse complement.
AGGGTTAGCCGCACCTTGGTCTGCATGAGCATAAGAAGCGTCGGTATGATTGGCATCATACGTAGTTCCCGCTCCTCCGACAATACTTTTACAGTCTTGAAACATGCCATAAGAGGATGTAGCCTTATTAGTGTTCCATAAAGCACCTATATATATAGTATTCAGTTTCTTGCAACCATTAAACATATCATTGAAATTAACGACATTCTGAGTGTTTAAATAGTAAAAGTCTAAACGAGTAATTGCCGAGCAACCTGCGAACATGCCTTGCATATTTGTGGTCTCACTGGTATTAAGGAATTGAATATTTATTATGCTAGTAAGCTGTATCATTCCAGCGAAGAAATAAGACAGTTTATAAGGTTTATAATCCTTAAACGAACTATCGAAATTTACTGTTTTTATTTTCGCATTACTGTTATCCCAATACCATGCCGGCTGGTCTCCTAAAGCTTGTGAATAGAAAGCAGTATAATACTTGTCTGGTTTTTGTTGGGGATTATTCAATCGTACAGTCAATTGGTCATCATAGAAAAACTTCAAGACTTGTTGGTCTTCGTAAAAGAAGGCATAGGCCCTTTGCGCTTTCA